>NZ_JBXAOE010000032.1:0-111431 GCF_058802485.1 Cupriavidus sp. GW822-FHT02D05
CCCCCCCCCCCCCCCCCCCCCCCCCCCCCCCCCCCCCCCCCCCCCCCCCCCCCCCCCCCCCCCCCCCCCCCCCCCCGAGACCGTGGTGCGCGATATCCTGGCCGAGAAGAAGCAGCATTTGCGCGGGCTGTTTCTGGCCATGCCCGACGGTGTGGCGGTGTTTGGCCGCGATCGTGTGATCGACGAGACCAATACCGCGCTGTGCGAACTGCTGGGCGTGTCGTTGTCGCGGCTGCGCGGCGCCACGCAGCGCGAGTTTGTCCACTGGCTCTACCGCGGCCGGCGTGCGGCGCGGCAGGCCTGCCGCGCCGAGCAGCTCCTGGCGGAGCTGGACCGGGCTGAGCCGGCCGGGGAGTTCGCCGGCATCGTCGAGTTCGACATGGCGGTGTCGCCCGCCTACGAGGTGCGCATCGTGCATGCGGCCAGCGGCGGCGGCCTGGTGCTGGTGCTGCGCGACGTGACGACGCAACTGCGCCATGACCGCATGAAATCCCATTTTGTCTCCGCGGCCGCGCACGAGCTCAAGGCGCCCGTGGCGGGCATTGCCGGCTATGCCGAACTGCTGAGTGCCGATGTGGTGCCGGTGGAGCGGCGCAGCGGTATTTATCATGCCATCCACGCCCGTGCCGGCCAGCTCAATGCGCTGTTGTCCGACCTGCTCGACCTGGCCCGCATCGAAGCGCGCAGCAGCGGCATGCTCGAGCGTGAACGCGTGGAGGTAGCCACGCTCGTGCGCGAGACGGTGGCGGGCGAGTTCACCGAAGCGGGCAGGGTGCGCGTGATCGATGCCGGCATGCCGCTGCACGTTTTGGCGGACCGCGCGCAATTGACACAGGCGGTACGCAACCTGATAGAAAATGCGCTGAAGTATTCAGACGGGAAAGACGAAGTTACCGTCACGGTCGAGCCGCTGCCGCTAGAGCAGGAAAAGGTCTCGGTCAGGGTCGAGGATCGGGGTATCGGCATGACGAAGGAAGAAGCGGGCATGGCGTTCGACAATTTTTACCGGGCCAACCGGCAGGGCAATGCAACGGGGAACGGCCTGGGCCTGGCGATCGTGCGCGAGATCGTGGCGGTGCATCAGGGGCAGATCACGCTTGCCAGCGAGATCGGCAAGGGCACCGTCGTCACCCTCAGCCTGCCGGCGGCAATATGAAGCGCTGTCTGCGGGGAGAAGCCGGCCGCGCCGGGGCGCGGCGGCCCGCCTTGCTGGCGGCGTTGCTTGCCACCGGCCTGGCACTATGGCTGGTCGCGATGCTGGCCGCGCACGATGCGCGCGAGCGCGTGGAGCGCATGGCGTCGGCGGTGCGTGACAACCTGGAACTCGCGCTGGCCGATACGCTTGACATTGCCTACCAGGACCGTGCGTTGGTGGGCGCACCCTGCCGCCGCGTGGCGCGCCAGTTGCAGGAGCAGGGTGCCTATACCGCCTATATCCGCGATGTGGTGCTGGTGGCGCGCGGCATGCGCTATTGCTCGGCGGTGCGCGGCGAGATCGCGACCCCCCTGGGCGAGCTGCTGAACTGGCAGCCCGGGTTGCAGTACCTCCTTGCCAAGCCCCCTCGCGGTGGCAGCATGGCGCTTGCCGTGTTCTTAGGCACTGCCCCGGGCGGCGGCGTGCTTGTCTGGGTGGAGGGGCGTTACCTGGCCGACATGGTGCAGTCGGCGGGCAAGCTGGGATTTCCCGGTATCGAGATCGAGGTGGCGGGCAGGCGTTTCATGCTCAACGGCGGCGTTGGTGGCGAGTTGGGCGGCGCGGGCGAGCACGCCGGTGCCCCAGCCCTGGTGCGGCGTGATGACGCCGGGCAGGGCGCGCATGGCATTGTCGATATCCGGCCACTGACGGGACACCCGATCACCGTCATCGCGAGCGCGCCGCACAGCCTGATGCTGCATGAGAGCCTCAAGTACATGGTGCTGCCACCGCTGGCCGCAGGCATCGCCGCGCTGGTGGTGCTGGGGCTGCATTCGCGCCGGGCGGCGCGCCGCTCCTTTGCCGCGGAGCTGCAGCGCGGGCTGCGCAACGGCGAGTTCGTGCCTTACTACCAACCGGTGGTCGATCTGGAGAGCGGGCTATGCACGGGGCTGGAAGTGCTGGCACGCTGGGCGCACCCGCGGCGCGGCTTGCTCGAGCCGGAGCATTTCATCCAGGCCATCGAGCAACAGCATCTGGCGGTCGCGCTGACGCTGAACCTGATCCCCCGCGTGCTGCGCGATCTGGAGTCGCTGGCGTTGCCGCCCGCGTTCCATCTCGCCTTCAACGTCTCCAGCGAGCACTTCGACGACGCGGGCTTCTGGGCCGAAGACTCGCCGCTGTTCGCGCTGCTGCGGGCCAACGTGACCCCGGTGCTGGAAATCACGGAGCGCGATGCCGTCTCGCTGGTGGAGCACCAGCGCAGCGCGATCCAGCGCGCCAAGGCGCGCGGCATCAAGCTGGCGGTGGACGACTTCGGCACCGGCTACTGCGGGCTGGCCTACTTCAAGCAGTTCGAGGTGGACTTCCTCAAGCTCGATCGCATCTTTGTGCAGGCCGATCCTGGCGACAAGGTGAGCGGCCAGATCGTCGACGTTACCATCAACTTTGCGCACGCCCTGGATCTGGCGGTGGTGGCTGAAGGCATCGAATGCGAGGCGCAGCGCGCGTGGCTGGCGGGCAAGGGCGTGCGCCTGGGGCAGGGCTATCACTTCGCGCGCCCGCTGACGCGGGCCGGGCTATGCGAGTGGCTGCCCGCGCATCTCGAGCGCGGCGCGCCGGCAGCGTTGCCTGGCGGCAGCCTGGGTGTGCCGGAGTGCGTCTGATCCTGTTTCGTCGGATCGGTTTTTTGCGCAAATATGAAACATCACCCCTGTTTTTAATTGATAAAAATGATATAGAATCCGCGTGTAGCCTTACTTTCCCCGTCGGGCTATGCGCCTCCCTGCTGGAATCTCCTTGCCGGCCAGCGCCTCGTGTTCCCACGCGAGGCGCTCTTTTGATTTCCCTGTTGATTTCCCTGTCTCCCCGGACGGCCGTGCCTCATTCGCGCGTCAATCCCGGACGCGTGCGCATTCGCCTGGGCATTCGTCCTACAGGGCTTACAGCCGCCGCCTGACACGCAAGGCCGCCGCGACTGCCTAAGCTGATTTCAGCGCCCTCCTGTCCATGCATGTGGGCACGGCGCGGGCACGGCGAGATTGCCGGCTCGCCGCTGGAGGGCGATTCATTCCTGTACCGTCGCTAAAACTGGAGCTGACCATGAACAAGGATCAAGTGAAGGGCCGTATCGAGGAAGCCAAGGGCAAGGTGAAGGAAGTTGCCGGGAAGGTGACCGGCAGCGCCAGCACCGAGATCAAAGGCAAGGCGGAGCAGATCGCCGGCAAGACGCAGGCCGCTTATGGTGATGCCAAGCAAGACGCCAAGCGTACCCGCTAACGCGTGAGCGCAATGGCGCAATGGAAAACGCCGCGGATGGCCGGGGTCACGCGACTCCGGGCATCCGCGGCGTTGCCGCATTCAGCGGTTCAGAGCGGCTCAGCTGAAGCACTCGTTGTAGAAGCGAGTGGCGGCGCCCACCGGTCGAAACGTATACGGCAGCTCGGCAAGTGCCGCCGCGTCGAGCGAGCCGTATGGGATATCGAGGCCGAGGCCGCTGGCGTCAGTGACTGCCTGTTCCTTGCGCTGGGTGTCGTGCGTGGATTTGTGATGTGTGCTCATGTGCGTTCTCGCTGAGTCTGACGGGCGTGCCACGCGGTGATGCCTCGTAGCTGGCGCTGGTGAAATGGCGATTCCTGCGGCTGCCATCGGTACCGGCCATCTTAGCTAAACGTGCCAGAAAGATAATCCGGCCCTGGCAAAATACACTGTTGCGCAATCCCATCCAATGGCGCGCTGGCCGAGGCGCCGCCAGCACGTGGCGCGGTGATCGGACATGCACGGTGCCTTAGCCGTCCCATCCTGCTTTCCTTTCCGGATTCCTTTCCCCATCTCGATTCGCCGGCCTTATCGGTCTATATTTGGCTAGTGCACGCGCACGCCGCGTTGCCTCGCTGCCGTGAGCGCGTGCCGGCACCGCTGCAGCACTGGCCTGCCCCGGCCCGACCGACCCTCTGCAGGAGCCAGCCATGTCACGCTTCCCGCCATTGCCGCCGTGCTTTGCCGATCGCCGCGAAGCCGGGATCTTTCTTGGACGGCACCTGGCGGAACGCGGCTTTGGCGCCGCTGCGGCTGGCGAGGCGCCGTTGGTGCTGGCGCTGCCGCGCGGCGGTGTGCCGGTTGCCTTCGAGGTGGCGCGGATCCTCGAGGGACGGCTCGATATCCTGCTGGTCCGCAAGATCGGCGCTCCCGGCTATCCCGAGCTGGCGCTGGGCGCGGTGGTGGAGGGCGACGCCGCTGGCAGTGCGCCGCTGACGGTGGCAAACGACGATCCCTGGACGCGCCGCGCACGCGACAGCGGTGCGTTCGATGCCGAGCGCGGCCGCCAGCTCGACGAGATCGGGCGGCGGCAGCAGCGCTATCGCGGTGGTGCGTCCGTGCCGGCCATGGCTGGGCGCACCGTGATCGTGGTGGACGATGGCGTGGCAACCGGCGCCACCATGCGCGCCGCGCTGGAGGGCGTGCGCCGGGCGCAGGCAAAGCGGGTGGTGGCGGCCGTGCCAGTTGCCTCCATCGAGGGCGAAGCCGGCCTGCGCGCCTCGGCGGACGAGGTGATCTGCCTGAACGTGCCAGCCAGCTTTGGCGCCGTCGGCGCGTTCTACCTGGATTTCAGGCAGACCACCGATGAGGAAGTGATGGCCTTGCTGCGCCAGTTCGCCTGCTGGCGCCCTGCTTGAGGTTGCGCTGCTGCCTGTGCGGGCGCCTTTAGCGCTGCGCCGCCAGCCTGGCCCGCAAATGCGGCACCAGCCCGCCGGCCTGCAGCAAGGCACGCAGGAATTCGGGGATCGGCTCGCAAGCCACGCGCTTGCCATCGGGCAGCATCAGGCAAGCCTGCTCGAGCTCGAGCCGCGCCGTGCCGCCATCCACCAGGCGCGTGACATCGGGGCAGATCAGCGCCGGCAGGCCCAGATTGATCGCATTGCGGTAGAAAAGGCCAGCGAAAGACGGCGCAATCACCGCGGCCAGGCCGAGATGGCGCAGTGCCTGCGGCGCCTGCTCGCGCGAGGATCCCACGCCAAAATTACGCCCGGCCACCAGCAGGTCGCCGGGGCGCACCGTGGCTGGAAACTCGGGACGCAGCCCGGCCAGGCAGTGGCGGGCAATCTCTTCGACACCCCCCTTCATATGGGCGCCGGGTGCCATCTGGTCGGTATCCACGTTGTCGCCAAAGCGCCAGATCCGGCCGCCCGGAAGGGGGGGGATGGGGGCTGGGCTCATGGCAGCAACCCGCGCGGGTCGGTGATGCTTCCGGTGACGGCGGACGCCGCCACGGTCAGCGGCGAAGCCAGCCAGACCGCGCTGCCGCTCTCGCCCATGCGGCCGGCAAAATTGCGCGCGGTCGAGGCGATGGCGCGGCTGTTGGCAGGAAAGCGGGAAGGGCCATAGCCCGCGCACGCGTTGCACGCATTGGGCAGCAATTGCGCCCCGGCATCCAGCAAGATGGCCAGCGTGCCCTCGCTCTCGGCCTGGCGCTGGTCGCGCAGCGAGGCGGGCGCCACCTGCAGCGTGACCCCCGGCGCCACGCGCCGGCCGCGCAGCACGCTGGCAGCCATGCGCAGGTCCTCCAGCTTGGCGCCGGTGCAGGCACCCAGGTAGGCGATGTCCACGCGTTGGCCGGCGGCCTGGTCGACCGGGCCGGTGTTGGCCGGTGAATGCGGCGCGGCCACCTGCGGCGCCAGCGCGGCCGCGTCGAAGCGGTGGTTCGCCAGCACTGGCGCGCCGGGCTCGGTGCGCCAGTGCGAGAGCGCGATGGCGTCGAGCGTCGCGGCGGGCACGCCGGCCTGCGCCAGCCAGGCCCGTGTGGTGGCGTCGGGCGCGATCAGGCCGGTCTGTGCGCCAAGCTCGGCACTCATGTTGGTCAGCGTCATGCGTTCCTGCATGGGCAGGGCCATCACGGCCTCGCCGGTATATTCGATGGCTTCATAGCGGCCGCCGTCCAGTCCCAGCCGGCCGCACAGGAACAGCATGATGTCCTTGGCGCAAACCCCGGCCGAGAGCCTGCCGTCCCATTGCAGGCGGATGGTATGCGGCACGCGCAACCAGATCTCGCCGGTGGCCAGCACGCCAGCCATCTCCGTCGCGCCGATGCCGAACATATAGGCCCCGAACGCGCCGCCGGTGGGGCTGTGGCTATCGCCGCCCACGATGAAGCGTCCCGGCAGCACGTGGCCGTGTTCGGGCAATACCAGGTGGCAGATGCCTTCGCCGTCGATGAAGTGGGGCAGGCGCGCCTCGCGGACCCAGTCGCGGGTGAATCGCACGATGGCCTCTGCCTCGGGATCGGCCGCGGGCAGGTAGTGATCGGTCACCACCACATAGCGCTCCGGGTCCCACACTTTGGCGCCCAGTTCGCGCAGCAGCGGCGCTACCCGGCGCGGGCCGCTGGAATCGTGCGACATGGCCAGGTCCACCCGGCACGTCACGATGGTGCCCGGCGTGACCGTCTCCAGGCCGGCAGCCCGGGCAACCAGCTTCTGCGCCAACGTGGCCGGGGTGTGGGCGGGCCCGGCAAGCGGTCTCATTCCGGCGTGGCTCCCGAATACTTGACCACCTTGGCCCAGCGCTTGATGTCATTGCGCACGAAGGCGGCAAAGGCCTCCGGCGAATTGCCGACCGGCTGCGCGCCGTCGAGCTCCAGGCGCTTGTGCACCGCGGGCGCTTCAAGGCCCTTGCGGGCAGCCTGGTATAGCGCCTGCAAGACGTCCGGCGGCAGGCCGGCGGGGCCGAACAGGCCGAACCAGGCGCTGGACTCGAACCCCTTGACGGTGGCGCCGATCGGCGCGACGCCGGGGAACTGCGGCAGCGGCGCCGGGCTGGTGACGCCAAGCACCTTGAGTTTCCCGCTCCTGACGTGCGGGAGCACATTGAAGGTACTGGCGAACATCAGGTCGACCTGGCCCGAGAGCAGGTCGGTAATGGCCGGCGCAGTGCCCTTGTAGGGGATGTTGACGATGTAGGTGTTCGTCATCATCTTGAACATGTCGCCGGCCAGGTGCACGGACGAACCCACCGAGCCGATCGCAAAATTCAGCTTGCCGGGCTTGCTCTTGGCCAACTGGATCAATTCCGGGATGTTATTCGCGGGCAGGCTCGGCGTGGCAACCAGCACGCTGGGGACGGTCGCCACCAGCGTGATCGGCGTGAAATCCTGGACCGGGTCGAAGGGCAGCTTCTTGTACAGCGTGGCGTTGATGGTGTGGCTGGTGAAGCTCATCAGCAAGGTGGTGCCGTCGGGTGCGCTCTTGGCGACCAGGTCGGCGGCGATATTGCCGCCGGCACCCGGGCGGTTTTCCACCAGCACGGGCTGGTCCAGCTCCCGGGACATTTCCTGGGCGATGGTGCGCGCCAGCGTGTCCGTGGTGCCTCCGGCGGGCGCGCCCACCAGGATGCGGATGGGTTTGCGTCCGGCCACCTGGGCGCGCGTCGACGGCGCCTGCGCAAGCAAAGCAAGGCTGGCGGCGGCGCCGAGCAGCCCGCGCATTGCCTTGCGGCGCGAGGGGTGTGTGAGCGCTTGGGAGCGTGGTCGGCCCATGCGGGGAGCAGGCATCGCGGTTTCCTTCCAGGAAGATCGTGAGCGTGCAGTATCGCTTGCTTTTCTTACTCGCGCAGCCCCGTCCGTGCTTCGCGCTCCACCCACACGTTGGCGCTGTCGCCACCTGCGGGAGAGAGCTCCATGCGGTACTCGTAGCGGTCCGGACGGTATTGGCCTAGCAGGAATTGCACCGGGCGGCCAGCCTTGTCCAGCACCACGCGGCGCACCGCCAGCAGCGCACCGCCTACCGGCACGTCCAGCAACGGCGCTACCACCACGTCGGCCAGCCGGGCCGAGAGCGTCTGGCTGGCGCGCCCAAGCTGCACGCCCGCAGCCTCGAGCAGGCGCAGCATTGGCGTGATCTCGAGATCCTTGCGGTTCAGGCCGCGGCCCAGGTCGGCCGGCAGATAGGCTGTGATGTGCGACAGAGGGCGGCTGCCGTAATGACGCACGCGCACCACCTTGACCACCGGGTCGCCCGGCTGCAGGCCAAGCGCTTCGGCGACTTCCGGGGTGGCATGCACATCGTCGATCGAGATCACCTTGACCGAGGTCTTCTGGCCCATGTCGATGATGTTGTCGAGCAGGCTGCCGGGCCGGTCGCCGAGCGTGACCGGCTTGATCGGATGCGGGTTGACGAAGGTGCCAAGGCCACGGTGACGGCGTACCAGACCCTCCTGCACCAGGCGGTCGAACACGCGCCGCATGGTCACGCGCGAGGCGTGAAACTGCTTGGCGAGGTCGATTTCACCGGGCAAGGGGCCTTGACCAAAGCGGCCTTCCACGATCTGTTGGCGTAGTACCACGTAAATCTGGTGATACAGGGGAACGACGGCTTCACTCATGGTTTCCCTTGTGATTGGGCGACAGGTTTGAATTAGCCTTAATGTACTTTAAATCAGACATAGAGCCTAGTCATGTTGCCATATGTTGCTTATTAGTTACTTAAACGTTGCGAAGGCGTTGCGCGCGCGCACCGCATAGGCAGCATGCAGCGCAATCTCCATACATTAAGGCCACTGCCCGGCAGGCAACACATGCCGTGCCGGACTGCAGCGGCCGGGTGTCATCCGAAGGGTGGAGACCCGTCGCGAGCGACGACCAGTGCACCGGCAGCGAGGCGTGTTTCATTCGCGATACAGCGCCTGCGGCCAAGGGTTTTCCTTAGGAACCCCGCTAAAGGCCTGATAGCAGGGGATTTTCGCCTGTCCCGGGGAAAGCCTGGCCATGCGATGCGTCCGGCCGTGTCACAGCCGTGTGACATGTCGTGTGCGGTTCACAGCGGCGGCGTCCGCGACTGTCCTCAGGAAGCTAGAAAAAGGCTGATTGGATGGCTTTGTAGCCCTTGTGTTTCAAGGGATTACGGGATTTGAACCGCTCCCTGGCACTGATTATGCGCAATGAGAGGCTGGTTTGGCGGAATGCCGGACCTGAGCCTTTAGCCGGCGTTCTCCCCGAGTGCCGGAGCGAGGCTGAGCCGCTGTGACATCCTCCTGGGAGCTTTGTATGAAAAAGACCTTACTTGCGTCGGCGATTGCTTTAGCCCTTGGGGCTGGCGGTCAGGCCTGGGCCAATCCGACGAACAACAATAGCGCGAAATCAGATGGCAGCAACACACAAACGGCCACTGCAACTTCAACTCAGTCCGGTAGTGGCGCTGCGGCAAACGAGAACTCCACGGCGTGGCAGGATTCCAGCACTCACACCAAGGTAGACACCAAGACCTCGACCAAGAACACCACCGTTACCAAGACCAACGCCGATAACAAGGGCAAGGTCACCTTCGACGCTGGCTATGGCAACGCTGGCGCCAACAACGGCAGCACGGCCACCGCCAACTTCAGCAACTCCTTCAACAGTAGCAAGGCCATCGCAATCAGCAAGCTATCTGGCTCGGTGAGCGGCATCTCGATCGGCAATATCGGCAACGTTGCCACCAACAACGGCAACGCCAATGGCGGCGCCGGTGGCAAGGGCGGCGCTGGATATGGCGGCACCGGCAAGGGCGGCACTGGTGGCAACGGCGGCAACAGCGGCAATGGCGGCAACGGCGGCAGCGGCGGTTCGGCTACCAATGGCAGCGCCACTGCAGGCTATGCCTCCAACGGCAGCGCCAATGCGGGCGACGGCGGCAATGGCGGCAAGGCCGTTGGCTGGGGCGGCGACGGCGGCAACGCCAAGGCGTCTGGTGGCGATTCGCTCGCTGGCAGTGCTGGCCTGGGTGGCAAGGGCGGCAGTGTCTACAGTGACGGCGGCGGCGCGCTCGGCGCGGCAAAGACGGGCAGCGGCGGCAAGGGCGGCAGCGCCGGTAGTGACGGCGGCGGCGCGCTTGCGGCAAGCGTTGGCGTCGGCGGAGACAGCAAAGCCAAGGGCAACAATGGAAGTGGTGGCAACGGCAGTGCCGGTACGGCTACTGCGACCGGTGGCGCCGCATCGGCATCGGGTGGCGCCGGTGGCTCCAGTGGCGCTGGCACGGCTGTGGCTACCGGCGGTGCAGCCGGCGGCACGGGCGGCGCAGGCGGCTCGGGTAGCGGCGGCGCGGCGACCTCTACTGCCGGCGCAGCCACTGGCACGGGCGGCGCGGGCGGTGCCCAAACCAGCGTGGCCGGCAACGGCGGTGCAGGCGGTAGCGCGACCAATGGCGGCGCATCGACCATGGCCAGCAACGGTAGCGCAACGGCCGGCAACGGCGCGGTTGGTGCGGCATCCGGCGCCGGTGGCGCTGGCGGCGTGGGCATGGGCGGCACCGGTGGTACCGGCAATGGCGCAGTGGGCGGAGCCGGCGGAGCCGGCGGTAGCAACTCTGTCAATGCTGGCACCTTCAATATGTCCAACACCATGACCAGCGTTGGTCAGTCGGCGGCGGGCATCATGATCGCCAACCAAAACAGCGGCTTCGCTTCGCTGGTGCAACAAAGCGTCAACGTCCAGGCCAACCTGGCGGTCGGCAAGTAAGGCAAGTGCGCGGTGGTGGCGTGCGCAGCGGGTGGATGGCCCGCGCGCACGTCCCGCCGGCACGGCTTGACTCCGGCAACTTAGGGCATTCCGGCGCGTTGTTCGTGTCCGGGATGCCCATTCGACGAAGAGTCCACTCGTCTCTTGTGTGAGCGTCAGGATGGGGGCGCCAAGCAGAAGGCTGAAGGAGACACCAATGCGATCGGTCCGCTCCGCTGTCATCGCGATGACGGCAGCAATCCTGGTTTGGCCTGGCCTGCAGGCCTACGCCGAGCCGCAGCCCGCGGGGCCATCTGCCGCAGTGCCTGCGGTCAACACCGGCACCGCCACGGAACACAGTGCGGCGGCACCGGACCAAACACCTCCCGCGACCGCGCGTGAGCGCGGCGTTCTCGCCGGTCTTGGCAAGCCTGTCGGCAGCGACAAACTGCAGGATATCCGTGGCGGCTCCGAGCTCGTGGTCAATGACATGCGTCTGGCCGGCACGGTGGCGGACAACAGCGCCAACCGTGTGATCAGCGGCTCCAACAGCATTGCCGAAGGGTCTTTCGCCAGTGCCGCGGGTTTGCCTACCGTGATCCAGAACACGGGTTCCAATGTGCTGATCCAGAACGCGACCATCATTAACGTCCAGTTCAAGCCATGACGCTGCGCAAGCTGCTTTTGCAGGCTACGCTGCTGCTGGTTTCGGTCAGCGCACCGCTGGCCTGGGCCGACTACGCCGTCGTCACGGGCGATGGCGGCAACTACTACAACGTACGGGTGACCAGCCTCAAGGAGGCGCGGTACAAGACCACCATTCGCCAGCAATACGACTTCAGTTGCGGCTCCGCCGCCGTGGCGACGCTGCTCACCTACCAGTATGGCTATCCGGTCAATGAACAGACGGTGTTCCAGAACATGTACGTCAACGGCGACCAAGCCAAGATCCGGCAGGAGGGCTTCTCGCTGCTGGATATGAAACGCTTCCTGGAGTCGCGCGGCTTCCTGGCCGACGGCTATGAATTGCCGCTTTCCAAGCTGGAGGAAACCCAGATCCCGGCCATCGTGCTGGTGATCGAGAATGGCTACCACCATTTCGTCGTGGTCAAGGGCGTGCATGGCAACCGCGTGCTGGTCGGAGATCCGGCGCTGGGCACGCGCGCGCTGTCGCGCGAGCACTTCGAGCAGATCTGGGACAGCCATTTGCTGTTCGTGATTCACAACCGCGAGGAATCGGCGCGGTTCAATCTCGCAGCCGATTGGCGCATCGCGCCAAGCGGCCCTTATTCGATGGGCATCAACCGGGATAGTCTGTTCTTCACCGTCATGCCTTCGCATGGCGGTAGCGATTTCTAAGGAACGTACCATGTTCCAGACATCCTCAAAGCCAGCGCAGCGCCGCCGCGGCGGGGCCGGTTCGGCCACCGCAGTGGTGTTGCTGGGCGCTGGCCTGGCCTGCGCCGGGCAAGCGCGGGCCGACGAAGGCACCGGGATCGAGGCGCTCGACTCGCATAGCGCGTCCGGCGCCGCCGGCCTTGCCGCAGCGCCGGCCGTGCCGGAGCAAACCGATAACCGGACCGATAACCCTTACCTGGCTGCCGCGCTCGGCAGCATGGCCGGCCGGACGCCGGCCCAGCAAGAACCCATTGCGGCGCCCCTGGCGGACCACCCCGCCGAAGTCGCGCTGGATCCCACGACAGATAGCAGCGGCGCGCTCGAGGCCGCATCCGAGCCATCCGGGCCATCCGCTCCATCGGATACCAAGGATCTCCAGGCCGCGGCACCACCGCCGGCGGCGCAGGCCGACACGGTTGCCTGGAAGCCGGTGGCGGACAAACACCTGCAAGACCTGCGCGGCGGCTTTGCCGCAGCCGCGAGGCCGGCCGCCGATGCGTCCGGCGACCCCGCCATCGCGAGGCCTGAAGCCGTGCGCGCGCAAGCACCGGCACCGCAGGTGCACGCGGCTCGCACCACCATGGCGAGCTGGAAACCCGTGGCGCAGGAGCGCCTGGATGACCTGCGTGGCGGCTTCGACGTTGGCGGCGGGCTGCAGGTTTCGTTCGGTATCGAACGCTCAGTGCTGATCAACGGTGCATTGGTGGTGTCAACCAGTCTTACTATTCCCGATGTGAGCCGCATCACCGCCGATCAGGCGACACGGTTGGCCGCGGCACTCGGTGTGGCGACCGGCGCCGGGGCGGCGGCGGCCACGGCCGTGGGCAACGCGCTGGCCTCCAATCCCGTGACCGCCGGCACCAGCGGGGCCAACGGCAGCAGCGCAGCAGGAGGCAGCAGTAGCAGTACCGGCACCAGTGCCAGCGCCAGCGCGGGCACCGTGGTGACCAGCCTGCCGGCGACAGCGATCGCGGCGGCCGGTGCCGCGGTAACTACCAACGGCGTCCTGAGCCTGATCCAGAACGGGCCGGGCAATAGCGCCGCGGCGAGCATGCTGGCCGGTGCGCCGGTGACGGTGATTCAGAACACGTTGAACAATCAGTCGATCCAGAACTTGGTGACCATCAACGCAGGGGTTAACACCTTGCAGGCATTCCGCGCCCAGGTGGCCAACGCGACGTTGAACAGTGCATTGCTCAGTGCAGCCGGCAGGCATTGAAGACGGACGACTGGCAGCAAGTTGCGCAAAGAGAGAGAGGCAGTATGGGTTAAGCAGGTTGCGGACTCCTGTGCGAAGTAGTCCGCCGTCCGGGGGAGGAAGGCGAAATGAAAAACAGGTCGCTGCGAGGCATCCGTCAGGCCGGGTGTTCGACATTGCTGTTGCTGGGCGGGATGGCACAGGGCCAGACCCCACCCGACGAAGGACCGGCCGCGGCAAAGCTGGAGGCGCTAAAGCGGGAGGTGACCGAGCAGGCCGCCACCCTGGAGCAGATGAAGCGCTCGATGGCGGAGCAGGAGGCCACCATCCGCGAGTTGCGCAGCGTGCTGGGCACCGACGTGCTGGCGAGAAAGCGCGGCGGCCAGCGCGCGCCTGGCACCGGCGGCGTGACCCCTGGCGATACCGCCACCAATGCCGCTGCCGCCGCTGCCGGCTCGGCGGGCACGCAAGGCTTGCCCAATACCAACAACCTGCCGCAAGCCAGCGACAGTCCCCCTAACAACAACCAGAGCAGTGCGCAGGACAGCACCCAGATGGCTCTCGCCGGCGACGAGCAGCCGGTGGGAAAACCACCCGAAGCCAACACGGCCCCTCCTGCGATCGCGCCGATCTTCGATCAGCCAGGCGTGCTGACACCCGCTGGCAAGCTGGTGGTCGAGCCAAGCTTCCAGTACGGATATTCGTCCAGCAACCGGGTGGCGCTGGTTGGCTACACCATCATCCCCGCGATCCTGATCGGCCTGATCGATGTGCGCGAGGTCAAGACCTCGACCTACATCGAAGCTGTCGCGCTTCGCTACGGCCTCACCAAGCGCCTGGAGATCGAGGCCAAGGTGCCCTACGTGCAGAGTTCCGGCTCGACGATCAGCCGTGAAGTCTTTACCGGCACCGCGGTCGATAACGTCTTCAATGCCAGCGGCAAGGGGCTGGGCGACGTGGAGGCGACCCTGCGCTACCAGATCAACTACGGCAACGAGAAAATGCCGTACTTCATCGGCTGGCTGCGCTACAAATCCGCCACCGGCAAGAGCCCCTTCGATGTGGTGACCGATTGCGTGACGCGCTGCGTGGGCAATACCACCGGCACCGGCCTGCCGCTGGGGCTGCCCACGGGTACCGGCTTCCAGGCGATCCAGCCAGGCATTACGTGGTTGTTGCCGACCGACCCAGCGGTGTTTTTCGGCACCTTCAGCTATCTGCACAATTTCGCTCGGGACAATGTCAGCCGCACGGTACTGAACGGGCAACAGGAGTCGCTTGGCAAGATCGCGCCGGGCGATATCTTCGGCTTCAATTTCGGTATCGGCCTCTCGCTCAACGAGCATGCCTCGTTCAGTATCGGCTACGACCAGAGCATCATCTGGCCGACCAAGCAGAACGGCTCGACGGTGCCGGGCTCGGTGCGGGTGACGCAAGGCACCTTGCTGGTGGGCTATTCCTATCGGTTCAACAGCCGGTACACGCTGAACGTATCGGTCGGCGCCGGGCTGACCACCGACACGCCAAACCTGACGGTAACCGTGCGCTTGCCGATCACATTCTGATGTAAGCCGCGCACACGAATGGGCAGAAAACGGCGCGAGGTGACGCGTGGGCGGCATCGCTGCGATGTTGCCTTGCGCTCCCCCCGCGACTGGCGTACAAATGAAAAAACCCGTCCCCAGGGCGGATACGGATGCACCTCCACCATCTGGCTTGGCTGGCATGGTTGCGTGAAGGCGACTCCGCATGCACACCGCTGCCGGGATAGTCCGAAACGGCCTGACGTGGCCTGAAGCGAGGAGAGAGTCATGCGCAAACGTATCTTCTGGTTGTTGCCCGATCTGGCGAGTGCTCGCCGCACCATGGACGACTTGCTGCTGGCTCGCATCGAGAACAGCCACATCCACTTCGTCGCGCGCGATGGCGCCGATATGAGCGGCTTGCATGAAGCCAACCTGTTCCAGACTTCCGATATCGTCCATGCCGCCGAGATGGGGCTGATGGTGGGCGGTGGCATCGGCATCGTGGCGGGTGCGCTGGTGGCGATGTTCCCGATCGTCAGCGATACCCCGCAATGGGGCCTGGTTGGCGTGCTGGCGGTGCTGGGCGCGGTGTTCGGCGCCTGGGCGTCCAGCATGATCGGCTGCTCCGCGCCCAACAGCCGGCACAAGGCCTTCGAAAAGGACATCGAGGAAGGCAAGATCCTGCTGATGGTGGACGTGCCGCGTGGCCGCGTCGAGGAAATCGAAGCGCTGCTGCAATCGGCCCACCCGGAAGCTCGCTTCGCCGGGCTGGATCCCGCCGTACCCGCTTTTCCCTGAGTTCTCCCTTGCGCTTGCCCTCATCCTGATGGGCAGGACGGTCCCGTTGTCACGCCGAGGCTCGGCGGCCTGAGGGCCGCCTGCCCCGGCGGGCCAGCGCCCGATATTTCCCCAGCCGAGCCCTCCCTCGCCGCTTTTGCAACAGCGATTTGCCGAATCGCCTTGCTTTGAGGTAATTTGCTTGTCGCCGCGCCCATCCGTGGCGCGCATGACAAAGCAAAAGATTCGCAAACGAACGAGGGGTCGGAGATGAAGACAACATGGATGGCGTGCGGCCTGCTGGCCGCCACGCTGGGTGGGCTTGCGCCGCTGGCACAGGCCGAGCAAGGGGTCACCAGGACCACCATCAAGATCGGGCAATCGGCCGGGGTGACCGGGCCGGTGGCGGGCTCGGTCAAGGAGCAGATCGCCGGGGCGCAGGTCTACCTGAAAACGGTCAACGCCAACGGCGGTGTAGGAGGGCGGCGCATCGAGCTGGTGACGTACGACGACGGCTTCGACGCCAAGCGCACGCCCGACAATGTGCGCAAGCTGGTCCAGGAAGACAAGGTGTTCGCGCTCTTCATGGTGCGCGGCACGCCGCAGAACGAAAGCATCCTGCCCATCGTCAACACCGAGAAGGTGCCGCTGGTGGCGCCGCTGACCGGCGCCATCACCTTGCACCGCCCGGTCAACCGCTACGTGTTCAACGTACGCGCCAAGTACCAGGACGAGGTGGCCCGCGCAATCAACCATCTTGCCACCTCGGGCATGACCCGCATCGCCATCTTCTACGCCAACGACGGCTTTGGCCAGGACGTGTTCGAAGGCTTCAGCACCGCGCTGCAGGCGCGTGGCGTGCAGCCGGCGGCCAGTGCCTCGTTTGCGCGCCCGATGGGCGATATCCAGGCCGGTGTCACCGCCATCAACAAGGCCGGCCCGCAAGCGGTGCTGGTCATCGGCTCCGGCTCCGAGGCGGCGCGGCTGATCAAGGAACTGCGCCGCGGCGGCAGCCAGGCGCAGTTCGTCACGCTGTCCAACAACGCAGCCGACTCCTTTATCAAGGAGCTCGGCGAGGATGCGCGCGGCCTGATCATCACGCAGGTGGTGCCAGGCACCAATTCAAGCCAGATGAGCATTGCCAGCGAATACCGCAGCCTGGCGCGGCAGCAAGGCGTGGACCCGAGCAATGCCGGGATGGAGGGTTTCATGTCGGCCAAGGTGCTGGTAGAGGGCTTGCGCCGTGCCGGGCCGGACCTGACGCGCGAGCGGCTGGTCGGCGCGCTGGAGAGCCTGCGCGACTATGACCTCGGCGGCATCCTGATCAGCTACAGCCCGACGCGGCATACGGGTTCGTCGTTTGTCGAAATGTCGATCGTGTCGTCCACCGGCAAGCTGATCCGCTAGGCCCGCTGCGGTATAGTCGCCGCATGGCTACCTTACCTTTTTCCCTCGAAGGCCGCGTGGCGCTGGTCACCGGCGGCGCGCAAGGCCTGGGCCAGGCGATTGCCGCCGGGCTGGCGCAAGCCGGTGCACACGTCATCGTCGCCGCGCGCAACGCCGAGCGCGTGCATGCCGCCGTTGCCGCGCTGGCCGCTGACGGCGGCCGCGCCGAGCCGCTGGTGCTCGACGTCACCGATGCGGCCGCGGTTGACGCCGCCTTCGCCCACATCGATGCCACGCATGGCCGCCTGGATATCCTCGTCAACAACGCCGGCGCGCGCAACCGCAGCAATATGGCGCACCTGGACGCGGCGGACCTGCGCGAGATGCTGGAGACCAACCTAGTGGCGCCTTACGCCTTGTGCCGCCACGCGGCGCAGCTGATGCGGCGCGGGCGCTACGGTCGCATCGTCAATGTCAGCTCGATTGCCGGGCAGGTGGCGCGTGCCAACGATGTGCTGTATCCCGCTACCAAGGGTGGGCTCGATGCGCTGACGCGCGCCATGGCAGCGGATCTCGGGCGCGACGGGGTGACTGTGAATGCGGTTGCGCCCGGGTATTTTGCTACCGAGCCTAATCAGCCGATGGTGGATGACGCTGGCGTTGCCGAGTGGTTGCGGCAGAGGACTGCGCTTGGGAGGTGGGGGCAGCCGGAGGAGATTGCGGGGGCGGTGGTTTTTCTGGCTTCGGGGGCGGCTTCATATGTTACTGGGCATGTTTTGGCGGTGGATGGGGGGTATCTGGCGCATTTTTGATTTTTGATTTTGGGTTGAAACTGCAACTGCAACTTATTAACTTCAAAGTCAAAAGCAACTGCGGTTTCACCTCCCCTGCGGGGCGGCGACCTACTTTCTTGTCTCGCCAAGAAAGTAGGCAAAGAAGCGACCCGGATGGGGCGAAAGACTCCTCGTCGGAAGACAAAAAGAGCGGCCGGGGGCCAAACTCACATCGCCTTAAGGCGATGCTCAAACATGGCCCCCTCGTTTCCGCTCTTTTTGCCTTCCGACGAGGCGCCCCATAACGGGAGATGAAAACCCTGACGGCTCGCTTCGCATCGCGCTGGGGTGATTCCCGCCCTTCGTTCGGGGATCACGGCTACACCGGATCGCGGGTCTGGCGCCATGCTTGTGCTGGTGCTCGTCGGTGTGCAGGACCATCTTTGTCGATTATCCTGCTTTGCCCTTCTTGAAATGCGCTTGCAGCGCTTCGATCATCGCTGCCGCCGCTGTCGAATCTCCCCTCTCCCTCAAGCGCACCAGGCAAATATCCCGCACCAGCGATGGCAGCTGCATGGGCCGGATGGCCAGGCTTTCTTGCTGGAACTGGAATAGCGCCAGGGCTGGCACCACGGTCACGCCAAGTCCGGCGGCTACCAGCGCGGCCACGGTGGCCAGGTGTTCCACTTCCATGACCCCGTTGAGCTTGAGCGGATGCAGCGCGGCATCCAGGTGCTGGCGTACGCTGCTGGTCCGGGAGAGCTGGATAAAGGGCAGGCCTGCCAGCGCCTGGGGTGTCACGCGCCGCCGGCTGGCCAGGGGATGGCCTGCGGGGCAGACCAGGTGGAAGGTGTCCGTTACCAGGGGCTCGATGCGCAGGTCGCTATCCTGCGCGGGGGCGGGCGCCAGCGCAAAATCCGCGCGGCCGCGCCTGACCAGGTCGATGCAGCCGTCAGCCAGCAGGTCGAACAGTTCGATGGTGATGCCGGGGTAGCGCTGGTGGAAGGCGGCCAGGATCGGCGGCAGGTCGCCTGCCGCCAGCGAGGGCAGCGCGGCGATCGAGACGCGTCCTTTGCGGCGTTCGGCGTGGTCGCGCAGCTCCGCGAAGGCGGTCTCGAAATCGGCCAGCAGCCGCGCCGCCACGTCTTCGAAGCGCCGTCCTTCCACGCTGAGTTCCACATGGCGCGTGGTGCGCTCGAACAGCCGCGTGCCGGCTTGCTCCTCCAGCGTCTGGATCAGCGCGCTGAAGGCGGATTGCGACAAATGGCAGGCCTGCGCCGCGCGGGTGAAGTTGCGGTGCGTGACCAGGGCCACAAAGGCGCGCAGGTGTTTGACGGAGAGGTTCATTGGCAAGCGCGAGCGGCTTCTATTTAATCTGGAAAGTCGATAGATTAATCCAAATTATCCGCTTTTTGGTTGACGGCGGCGCGTCTAGAATAGCCGCATCGGCCCGCAACCCCGCGCGCGGCCAGCCTTTGTTCACCCGGTTCTCACCAGGCTTTCATCCTATGACCGCCCCTTTGCTGATCGGCTCCGGCGCCGGCTTCTCCGGCGACCGCACCGACGCCGCCCTGCCCGTGGTGCGCACGCTGATCGCAGCGGGCGGGCCGGCCGTGCTGATGTTCGAGACGCTGGCCGAGCGCACGCTGGCGCTGGCCCAGCTGGCGCGCCGCAACAATCCCGCCCACGGCTACGAGCCGCTGCTCGACGCCTTGCTCGCGCCGGTGCTGGGGCTGTGCCTGGCCAACGGCATTCCCATCGTCGGCAATTTCGGCGCGGCCAATCCCCATGCTGCGGCGCAGCGCGTGCGCGCGCTGGCGGCGGAGCTGGGCCTGGCACCGCCGCGGGTGGCGGTGGTGGAGGGCGACGATCTCTCGCACGATGCGGGCCGCGCGGTACTGCGCAAGATTGTCGGCGCGGGCTTTCCGGAGGCGCGCTTCGTTTGCGCCAACGCCTACATTGGCGCGCAGGGCATTGCCGATGCGCTGCGCGCCGGCGCGCAGGTAGTGGTGTGCGGCCGCGTGGCGGATCCCGCGCTGGCAGTGGGCCCGGCCATGGCGCATTTTGGCTGGTCGTGGCAGGACTGGGACCGCCTGGCGCGCGCCACCATGGCCGGGCATTTGCTGGAATGCGGGGCGCAGGTCACCGGCGGCTATTTCGCCGATCCCGGCATGAAGGACGTGCCGGATGTGCACGCCGTCGGCTATCCCATCGTGCGCCTGGACGAAGACGGCAATATCGAAGTGGGCAAGGCGGCGGATACGGGCGGCTGCGTGGACCTGCGCACGGTCAAGGAGCAGCTCCTCTACGAGGTGCACGACCCCGCCGCCTATCTGACGCCCGACGTCGTCGCCGACATCAGCGCGGCCACGGTCGAGCAGATTGGCCCGGACCGCGTGGCGGTGCGCAATGTGCGTGGCCGCGAGCGGCCCGAGCAGCTCAAGGCCAACCTGTTCTACGAAGGCGGCTGGATCGCGGAAGGCGAGATCTCCTACGCCGGCCCGAACGCGGCGGCGCGCGCACGCCTGGCTGCGCAGATCGTGCGCAAGCGCATGGACCTGCTCGGCCATGCGGTGCCGATCCGCTTCGACCTGATCGGTGTGCTGAGCGTCTTTGCCGACGATGGCGGCCGCCTGCTGCAACAAACACAACCCGGCGAGGCACAGGCGCAGGACGTACGCCTGCGCGCTGCGCTGGCCCATGAGGACAAGCCCGTGGCCGAAGCGCTGCTGCGTGAAGTCAATGCGCTGTACACCTGCGGCCCCGCCGGCGGCGGCGGTGTGCGCACCGCGTTGCGCGCGCGGCTGAACGCCATGTCCTGCCTGGTGCCGCGCAGCGCCGTCACCGCAAGCCACTCCCTGCTGCCATGAACGCAACCGCCGCTACCGCTACCCGTACCACCATCGCGCTCTACCAGCTCGCGCACGGACGCACGGGCGACAAGGGGGATCGCTCCAACATCAGCGTGATCGCCTACGACGCGCGCGACTTCGACCACCTTGTCGCGCATGTCACCGAGGACGCGGTGGCGGCGCTGTTCCGCTACCGCCAGCCAGAGGCGGTCAAGCGCTACCTGGTGTCCTCGCTGCAGGCGATGAACTTCGTCATCGACGGCGTGCTCGATGGCGGCGTGAACGATGCCCTCAACCTGGATACGCACGGCAAGGCACTGTCTTTCCTGCTGCTGCAACTGGAAATCCCTTTGCCCCCGCGGCTGGCCGGCGCTGGTTGAAGCAGAACACCGAAGCAGAACACCGAAGTAAAGCGACAAACCAAAACGACAAACCAGAACGATTCCAGATTCGAACAGGAGACCAAAGATGTCCGCATACACCAAGCCCGCTTCCCGCCTGAAAGTGGTCACCGGCATCGCCGCCGCCGCGGCGCTCGCGCTGCTGGCCGGCCCGGCGCAGGCGGAGTTTCCGGACAAGCCGATTCGCTTCGTGGTGCCGTTCGCCGCCGGCAGCGCCACGGACCAGCTCGCCCGCGCGATCGGCCAGGCCATTACGGTCGATGCCAAGGTGACGGTGGTGGTCGACAACAAGCCCGGCGCCAACGGCTTTATCGCTGCCAGCGACGTGGCCAAGGCCAGCCCGGACGGCTATACCGTGCTGATCAGCACCAACACCACGCATGCGGCCAACGAGCATCTGTTCAAGAAGCTGCCCTACGATCCGGTCAAGGACTACGTGCCGGTGACCGCGCTGGGCCGTGGCGGCCAGATCATGGTGGTCAACCCGCAGTTGCCGGTCAACAACGTGGGGGAATTCATCGCGCTGGCCAAGAAGGAGCCGGGCAAGCTCAGCTTTGGCAGCGGCAGTTCGTCTTCGCGCATTGCCGGGGAGCTGTTCCAGCAGATGGCGCATGTGCAGTTGCTGCACGTGCCCTACAAGAGCAACCCGCTGGCCATCACCGACCTGCTGGGCAACCAGATCCAGATGATGATCACGGATACCGCCACCGGCCTGCCCCAGGTCAAGAGCGGCAAGCTCAAGGCGCTCGGTGTGTCGGGCAAGACGCGCTCGCCGCTGGCGCCCAATGTGCCGACCATCGACGAAGCCGGCGTCAAGGGCTATGAGATGAGCTACTGGTTCGCCGCCTACGCGCCGGCCAAGACGCCGCAGCCGGTGGTGGACAAGCTCAACGCCCTGATGGTGAAGGCCGCCAGGAGCGAGACGGCGGCAAACTTCTACCAGTCCACCGGCACCGATGTGTTTACCAGCACGCCCGCAGAGCTGGCCAAGTTCCAGGCCCAGGAATCGGCCAAGTGGGGCCGCATCATCAAGGCCGCCAACATCCAGCCTGAATAAGAGGCCATTTCAAAAAGATTCTGGCGTCGTTGCGCCGCCTCGCCGTGCGATCCACCTGCACGGCGAGGCGGCCAGGCCAGCTTACTGGGCCAGCGTCGCCTTGTAGCCCACCGCATACGGCAGCTTGCCGGGCTTGGCGCTGCCCACCGGCTGCGACAACGCCGTGAACTCCGTCTCGTTGAGCACCGTCAGCCCGCCCAGCGCCACGGCGGTCTTGCCGCTGCTCACCGGATCGGCGGGGGCCAGCGCCACCATGGCGGTGGCCGCTGCGCGCACGGCACTCAGGTAGCTCGTGGTGTCGTCCAGGCGGTAGTTGTCCAGGTTGACGCGCTGACGCAGCCAGTCACCCCAGTAAAACTCCGTGAACTCCGTGGCGTCCGCCAGTTGCTGGTAGCCGATGTCGCGCGTGAAATACACCAGCGAGCGATAGCGGTCGTTGCCCAGGCCGTTGCGCAGGCCGAGCGCCGGCGGCAGATCGGCCGGTGTGGTCGGGCGGTTGGCGGTGTCCCTCAGCCACATCAGCTTGCGCTCGCGTAGCGTGCGGAAGAACGTGGCGCGGTCCTGCGTGGCCAGGTTGTCCTGCACCTTGATCCACATCTTCGCCTGCGGGCCGCCGTCGGTAGCCTCCCACACGCTGGTGAAGGTGTGATGGCCGTCAGTCAGGTACGGCTTGCCCGCCGGGCCGATCACCATGGTCTTCATATCCGCAGGCTTGTTGCCGACCGCCTTGGTGCAGGTGAAGGAGGCGAGGTTGTCCAGGCGCGAGGCAGCGGTCGTCGTGCTGGCCTTGTTCTGGCCGTTGGCCTCGCAGGCATCGTCGAACTTCTTGGCCGGGTCGGCCGCGTAGCGGCCCAGCTTGTAGTAGATCTGGTCGAAGCCGATGGCTGGCTGGGTCGGGCGCAGGTCGGCCAGCGTGACCTGCACGATATCGCCGGCCTTGGCTTGCAGGTAAGTGGTGGTCGGGGTTTGCGCGGCCAGCGGCGTGCAAACGCTCTGGAGGCGGCGCTTGGCGCCGGGTACGTCGCGCAGCTGGTAGGCCAGCTTGGCGGTGACCGGCAGAAACGCCAGCGAGGCGGCTTGCGGCTGGGCGGCGACGGTGTCCTGCCAGGCCCCGGAGATCAGCCCATTGGCGCCGGTGGCGATGGCGCCACTGGCCCCGATGGCCGCGTTGTAGTTCAGCGCGACGTCCGTGGCGATATTGTCGGCGGCGAGCCGGTTGCCCGCGATCGACACGATGTTGCGGCGGGTGCGGCCAGTGGCCGCGTTGCCGTCGTCCAGCTCGGGCTCGGCGCATAGCCAGTCGCCGTCGGCGGCGCCAGCGGCAATGGCCTGCGTGCTCTTGAGCACCCAGCTGCCGTTGCGTGGGCTGCCGTCGGCATTGCTGGCGGCTTCGTCGACGAACAGCGTTGCCTGACCATCCTGGCGTGCCACGAAGAGGCGGCCGATCTTGCTGCCGCCCAGCGTCACGGCAAAGGCGCCGGGGAAGCGCTGCTGGTCGGCGTCCGCGGCGAGCGTGCCGCTTTCGCCGCCGGCGCAATTGTCGGCATAGGCGGCGCCGGCGCAGGCGCGCACCGTCCCGTTCGCGGAGATCTTGACCTGTCCTACGGCGGCCGTGGTGCCTGCTTGGCGCAGATAGTTGTAGACGCCAGCGACATCGCTTAGCTGCGCGCCCTTGTTGGCCGCGCTCACGTGGCCCTGGAGCAGCGCGCCGCCGCCCGCGAGGAGGTTGGGCACCTGGCCCAGCGCACCGGACAGCACGCCGGCATCGACCACGAACTCAAAGCTGATGGCGCTCGCGGCGGTGGCCAGTGCCGCGGGTACGTCGGCACCGGCTGCCGCCAGCTTGGTGACTTTGTAGGTGTCGCCGCTACGCGTGTAGCTGCCCACCAGCGTGCCGCCCAGGCCAAAGCGGGAATCGAGAAAGCGTAGCGTGACTTGGCCGGTGGCCGGCTGGTCGAGCGCAACGGACACGGTATCGCCGAAGCTCACCGCGCCGACATAGAGCGAGCCGCCCGCCAGCGGCGTGAGCGCGGCCGGCTGCGTCACCGCGCCGCCATTGCCGCCATTGCCTCCGGTGCTGCCGCCGCTGCCCGCTTGCGCAGCCTGCGTCTGGTCGCCGTCGCCGCCGCAGGCGGCCAGCGCTGCCGTTGCCAGGGTACAGGCCACTGCAGCCCATTGCTTTCGCTTGATCATCGATCTTTCACTCGTTCGTTGTTTTCGTTTGTTCTCGTGTGTTCTCGTTTGCCGCCCGCCTGTGGGGGCGGGCGGCGGCAGGGCCACAATCTATGCCGGCTTGATGACGTGCTCGTGACGAAAGGTCTTGAAGCAAAGGCAACCAGGCCGGTGCGATTGCGGGAATCGGCGCATTCCGAAGCAACCTTGCTGGCGGGAGGGCCGCGCCACCGCTGGCGCGGGAGACGGGCTACCATGCCGCCAACTACGCAAAAGGCACGCATGAACGCACCCGTATCGACGTTTTCCGGGGCCCTCGATCCCCAGGCCCTGATCCGCACCTATATCCGCGCCAAGGATGAGAACCGCCCCCATCTGATGGCGCACGCCTTCGCTGCCGATGCCACGCTGGAGATGACGGTCAAGTCCGAGGCCATCGTGTTCCCGGCCCGCAGTGAAGGCCTGGCCACGATCAGCGACGTGCTGGTGCGGCGCTTTGGCCAGAGCTACGACAACGTCTACACGTTCTGCCTGGCGGAGGCCCCGCCCGCAGCCGACGCGCAACGCTATGGCTGTGACTGGCTGGTAGGCATGACCGACAAGGCCAGCGGCGGTGTGCGCGTGGGCTGCGGCAGCTACGCGTGGGAGTTCTCCGGGCAAGATGGCGCCCGGCGCGTGCAGGCACTCACCATCGTGATCGAGGCCATGGACGTGTTGCCCGCCGACACCGCACAACAGGTGCTCGACGGCTGGCTGGCCCGCCTGCCCTATCCCTGGAGCACTGCTTCGCACGTTTGCGCGCAGGCTCCGGCACTGGCACAGTTGGCACCGGCGCTGGCGTATCTGCGTTCCGGCGCTGCGCAAAACAGCCGTTGATCAGGCAGCGGCACGTGGCCTTGCCTGGCTTGCCCTCCTAAAGGATCGACCCATGACCCTGCCCTGCCTTGCTGCCCGCCTGACTTCGCTTTCGATGGTCTGCGCCCTCGCCCTTGCCGGCCTGCCCGCGCTGGCGCAGGTCCGGCCGCCAGCGGCCCCGCCGGCCCAGCAGAAGACCCAGGTGCCCGGCTACTACCGCATGATGCTGGGCCAGTTCGAGGTCACCGCGCTCTACGACGGCTATGTCGACCTGGACACCAAGGTGCTCAAGTTCACCAGCCCGGGCGAGGTACAAGGCCTGCTCGCGCGCATGTTCGTGGCCTCCACGCCCGGCATGCAGACCGCCGTCAACGCATACCTGATCAACACTGGCACCAACCTGATCCTGGTTGACACCGGCACGGCGGCTTGCTTCGGCCCCACGCTGGGCCGCGTTGTCGAGAACCTGCGCGCGGCGGGCTACAACCCCGCCCAGGTCGATACGGTGCTGCTGACTCATATGCACGGCGATCACGCGTGCGGCCTGACGGCCGACGGCAAGGCCGTCTTCGCCAACGCCAACGTGTATGTCGACAAGGCCGAGGCGGGCTACTGGCTGGACGAAGCCACCGCCGCGCGCGCGCCACAGGACGCGCAGTCCTCGTTCGCCATGGCGCGCGCCGCCGTCGCCCCTTACCAGGCCGCCGGCCGGCTGCGTACCTTTGGCGCGGGCGACAAGCTGGTGGCGGGCGTGAGCGCGGTGCCGGCGCGCGGGCACACCCCGGGCCACAGTGGCTACCTGTTCAAGTCAGGCGATCAAAGCCTGCTGGTGTGGGGCGATATCGTGCACAGCCACGCGGTGCAGTTCCGCCGCCCAGAGGTGGCGCTGGAATTCGACTCGGACAGCACGCAGGCGGTGCGCACGCGCAAGAAGATGTTCGCCGACGCCGCGCGCGGCAAGCTGTGGGTGGCGGGCGCCCACCTGCCGTTCCCGGGAATCGGCCATGTGCGCGTGGAGAGCAAGGGCTACGCCTGGGTGCCGGTGGAATACGGGCCGGTGCGCACGGACCGGTAATGTCGATGCGACCCCATGTGCCGGAGTTGCCTCTTAGCGCTTGAACCCTAGTACCAGCACGCCGGCGCCGACGAGCGCGATGCCGGCCCACTCGCGCAGGTTCGGGCGTTCGCCGAGAAAGATCACGGCGAACACCGCCACCAGCAGCAGGCTCAGCTTGTCCACCGGCGCCACCTTCGAGGCATCGCCAATCTTCAGCGCCCGGAAGTAACACACCCATGAGGCGCCCGTGGCAAGTCCGGAGAGCACGAGGAAGATCCAGGTCCGCGGCGACAGCGCGAGCGGGTTGCTCCACTTGCCCGTGAGCACCACGAAAAAACTCAGCACCACGATGATCACCGCCGTGCGCACCAGCGTGGCAAGGTCCGAGTTGATGCCTTCCAGCCCGATCTTGGCGAAGATCGCCGTCAGCGCGGCAAATACGGCCGACAGCAACGCCCAATGAAACCAACCGGTGGAAGAGGCCATGTGTTGTTGTGCGCGATGAAGGATTGAGCGGCAGGCCAGCCCGCCGGGCCCGGCTCAGGTGCGCCGGCGCTCCATGGCCACCAGCGAGGGCACAAAGCCGAGCTGCCCGAAGAAGGCCGCCTCGGACGAGCGCCCGGCGCGCAGCACCCACGTGATATCGGGATCGTTGCCGACGATGTGGCGCACCAGCGCGCGGCCGATGCCGCGGCGGCGATGGCTCGGCGTCACCGCGACCATCGACAGGTAACCGTTGGAGATATCGTCGCACAGCGCCCGCGCGAAACCCACGATCTCTCCGTTATCGACCGCCACCACCACCCGTTGCGAGTTGGCGATCAGCCGGGCGAAGCGTTCCGTGTTGGCAACGCGGTGCGCCCATCCGTTGGCCGCAAGGAGTTGTCTGGCCGCCTCGATCTCTTCTGGCAGCAGATTGCGGATTTCCATCGGGGCTCCCAATGCAAGCAGATACGGCAACTCGGCGCTGCCCTTCTAATGGGGGGGCGTCACGAGGCGAGTGCGGCGCGGGGCCGCAAAAAAAGACTGCAGGCAGTGTAGCGAGCGCGCGAAGGCCCGTCAATTTGCGGCAGGCCATGTTGCTTCCGCTCTGTAGCGGGGTATCATGTTTCCCATGAATGCCTCGATCTTCTCTTCCGCCCATCCGGCCGATCAGCTGGCCGAGTTCTCCGACGCCGACGCGGCGCTGGCTCGCATCCGTGAAATCTACGATGCCTCGGTCGGCGCGATCCGCGCGCGCTTCGATGCCTTCGCCCAGGGCCAGCCGCTGCCGTCCGCGGCACATGCCTGCTATCCCTACCTTGGCATCTCGGTCAATCTCGAAACCATGGTCACCGACAGCCGGCCATCCTGGGGCACGGTTGCCTACCCCGGGGTCTACGGCACCACGGTCACCCGCCCCGAACTGCTGGCCGATTACTACCGCGACCAGATCGAGCGCCTGATACGCTACCACCGCGTGCCCGTGGTGGTCGGCGTCAGCCGCCGCCCGATCCCGTTGCCGTTCGTCATCGAAGCCTCCACCACGGACATCAGCTACACGCAGGCGCGCGAGCTCGAAGCCTCGTTCGTGCTGCCCGAGCTGAGCCGCATCGACGACGCCATTGCCAACGGCACCTATGAGCCGGTGCCCGGCGAAGCCTGGCCGCTCTCGATGTTTCCCGGCGAGCGCGTGGACCTGGCGCTGCAGCGGCTCTATCACTACACCGGCACCGCGCCCCAGCATTTCCAGCGCTTTGTGCTGTTTACCAACTATCAGCGCTACGTCGACGAATTCATTGCGCTCGGCCGCTCGCTGATGGCCGCCGAAGACGCGCAAGGCGCGGACGGCTACGTGCGCTTCGTCGAACCCGGCGATGTGATGCAAGAGCGCGGCGAGGCCGAGCCCGACGACGCGCTGCGCCCGCGCGCGCTGCCGCAGATGCCCGCCTATCACCTGGTGCGCGAGGACAATCTCGGTGTCACGCTGGTCAATATCGGCGTGGGCCCGTCCAACGCCAAGACCATGACCGACCACCTTGCCGTGCTGCGCCCGCACTGCTGGCTGATGGTTGGCCACTGCGGCGGCCTGCGCCGCTCGCAACAACTCGGCGACTACGTCCTGGCGCACGCGTATGTGCGCGATGACCACGTGCTCGATCACGACCTGCCGCCCTGGGTGCCGGTGCCGCCTATCGCCGAGATCCAGGTCGCGCTGCAAGAGGCCGTGGTGCGTGTGACGGGCTTGTCCGGCAACGAGATGAAGACCCGCATGCGCACCGGCACCGTTGTCTCCACGGACGACCGCAACTGGGAGCTCAAGTCCAAGGCGTTGTACGCCCGCTTCAACCAGTCGCGCGCGATTGCCATCGACATGGAAAGCGCCACGGTCGCGGCCAACGGCTTCCGCCTGCGGGTGCCGTATGGCACCTTGCTATGCGTGTCCGACAAGCCGCTGCATGGCGAACTCAAGCTGCGCGGCATGGCCAATGCGTTTTATCGGCAGCGGGTGAGCCAGCATATGTCGATCGGGCTGGAGGCGATTCGCATCTTGCGCGAGGGCGGTGCCGAGCAACTGCACTCGCGAAAGCTGCGTAGTTTCGACGAGCCGGCGTTTCGGTAGGCTGGCTCCTGCCGGCGTTCCCGTGCGAGCGGGGACGCCGGTGCCTTGCATCCCTCACTCACCACGCGGTCGGGCCGCCACGCGCCTTGGCCGGCTTCCCCTCGAAATGCGCCACCAGGAAGTCAAGGAACACCCTGACCTTGGCTGACATATTGTGCCGTTCCGGAAACACCGCATAGGCCAGTCTCAGCATGGATTGAGGCAGGCGAAGTGCGTGGCCACGAAGGCGGTTCGCCATCAGCTATTGGCGATATGCCTCGACAGGCATAGAATCTCGCGCTTCGCCCAGCTTCAGCACCATGATTACGAATCCCCATGCGGTTATGACGCTGGCCAGCCTGACGCTCGCTGGCTGCTTGCGTTACCCGCATGCATCGGGCCATCTCGTTCGCACCGCGACGATCGCCGCCTGCCTTGCCGATCTGCTGGGGCTGGATGCGGCGCACTGCGAGCGCATACGGCTCGTTACGCCGGCGCACGACGTGGGCAAGCTTGCCATCCCCGATGCCGTACTGCTCAAGCCTGGCAAGCTGCTCCCCGAAGAGCGGCAGGTGATCGAGCGGCATGCAGAGATCGGCGCGAACATCCTCGCGGGCAGTGCGGACGTGCTGATGCGTCTGGCATCGCAGGTCGCGCACCATCACCACGAGCGTTTCGACGGCACGGGCTATCCACGCGGCCTGGCCGGCAAGGAGATCCCGCTGGCCGCGCGTATCGTGGCGCTCGCCGATGCGTTCGATGCCATGACGGAGTCGCGTTGCTATCGTCCCGGCATGAGCGACGACGATGCGCTGTCGATTGTCTCGGCAGGTTCCGGCACGCATTTCGACCCGGACGTGGCGAGCGTTTTCCTCGCCAGCATCCCGCAGATACTGCGGAGCCGGAAATCAGCGCAAGCGCTGCTGGATGCTGGCTCGGAGATGGCCGTGGTCGCGCGCTTCTATGGCTTGAGTCGCAACGCATTGCGGCAGATCCCGCGCCAAGCCAGAACCTGACGCGGGATCCGCCGCGCGTTCGTTGTGCCGTGGAGCGACGTACCGCGATTCGTCAGAAGCGGTAGCCCACACCCATGCTGAACAGCCACGGATCCAGGCTCACGTTCGAGACCTTCACACCGGCCGCCTTCACATCGCTCGACAGCCACACCTTCTTGACGTCGGCATTGAGGAACCAGTTCTTGGTGAGCTTGTAGTCCATGCCGATCTGCAGGGCCGGCGCCACGCTCCAGCTGTCGAGCGACAGCGAATTGTTGGCAATGTCGGCACCCCAGATGCGCGTGAAGTTCAGGCCAGCGCCGATATACGGGCGGAAGGTGCCGTTGGGAATGAAGTGATACTGCACCAGCAGCGTCGGCGGCAGATGGGTGAAGGAGCCGATCTTGTTGCCATCCAGGTAGACGTTCTGCTTCTGCGGCACGGTCAGCACCAGCTCGGCGGCGATGTGCGGCGTGAAGAAGTAGGTGACATCGAGTTCCGGAATCCACTTGTTGTTGACCGTGATGCGGTCCGAGGCGCCAACGCCGCCGATCGGGTCGGACTTGCCGGCCATGTCGAGATAGGTGCCGCGCAAGCGCACCATCCAGTTGCCCTGCGCTTCATCGGCGGCAGCGGCAGGCGTTGCGGCAACGGCGCCGAGCACGGCAAGGGTGGCAATGGCAGTGGTGCACAGACGGATATGCAGGTGCTTCTTCATGATGGTTGGCTCGTGTTTTAGGAAACTTCACGCACAGTTTGGCGCAGCGTTTCCGGTTGAGCCTTGACCGAAAGCAAGAAGATGGGCATCGGTGGCGCGCGCATGCGCATGCGTCGCCGCGTTGCTACAGTCCCGGCCCGCGCTGGGCTGCTTGCGCACGAGCCGCGCAGCGCGCTTTCGCATTTCCAATCCCGGGCCGGGCTTCTAAGGACATGCGCAAATATTCGTGGCGGCAAGTTTGCACCCGCCTTACGCTGTGCACACAGTCAAGCAACGAGCATGTCGTGGGCGTCCCGCAAGGGCGTCTTTCCGGGTGTGCCCCGTGGGGGCGGGGCACACCGGTTTTTCTGCGCCGAGGCCTTGAGTCCGGGCGCGGGCGGCATCAATCGGCCAGGGCTTGCTCGCGCCGCACTTGGCTGGCCGCAAGCAGGTGGCGGTTTACGCCCGACACCACGGCCTTGAGCGATGCCGTGACGATACTGGCGTCGATGCCAGCGCCAAAGCCCGTGGCGGAGTCTCCTACCCGCACTTCCACATAGCAGGCCGCGGCAGCATTGGCGCCGGACGACAGCGCGTGCTCGTGGTAATCCATCACGCGCACCGGCATGTCCAGCGCGCCTTTGAGGCCGCTGACGAATGCATCGATCGGGCCGTTGCCCCGGCCGCGCGCGCGCAGCGCTTCGCCATCGCGCAGCAACGCCACTTCGATCTCCACCTGGCCGTCGTTGCCGGACACCATCTGATGGCCCATATAGCGCAGCGGCGCCTCATGTTCGAGATATTCGCGCTTGAACAAGCCATACAAGTCATCGGCGCTGGCTTCGAGCCCGCTCTCGTCTGTCATCGACTGCACCGCGCGGCTGAACTCGATCTGCAGGCGGCGCGGCATATAGATGCCGTGCACCTGTTCCAGCAGGTAGGCCATGCCGCCCTTGCCGGACTGGCTGTTTACGCGAATCACCGCATCGTAGCTGCGGCCAAGGTCGGCCGGGTCGATCGGCAGGTATGGCACCTCCCAGATCGCATCCGTCTTCTGCTGCGCGAAGCCCTTGCGAATCGCATCCTGGTGCGAGCCGGAGAAGGCCGTGAAGACGAGGTCGCCCACATACGGGTGGCGCGGATGCACGGGGAGCTGGTTGCAATCCTCCACGCATTGGCGCACTTCATCGATGTCGGAAAAATCGAGCTCGGGGTCCACGCCCTGCGTGTAGAGATTCAACGCCAGCGTCACCAGGTCGACATTGCCGGTGCGCTCGCCATTGCCAAACAAGCAGCCTTCCACGCGATCGGCGCCCGCCATCACGGCAAGCTCGGCGGCTGCCACTGCGGTGCCACGGTCATTGTGCGGGTGCACCGACAGTACGATGCCTGCGCGCCGTGCAAGATGCCGGTGCATCCATTCGACCTGGTCGGCGAAGATATTGGGTGTGCTGCATTCCACCGTGGTCGGCAGGTTGAGAATGAGCGGGCGCGTGGCGCTAGGCTGCCAGATCGCGGATACCGCATCGCAAACCTCGAGCGAGAAATCCAGCTCGGTCATGCTGAAGGTCTCGGGCGAGTATTCGTAGGTCCATGCCGTCTCGGGCATGCCGTCGGTCAGCGCCTTGATCAGGCGGGTGCCCGCCAGCGCGATCTCCTTGACCTCCTCGCGGCTCGCACCAAACACGATGCGGCGAAACGCGGGGGCGATCGGGTTGTAGAGGTGCACCACGGCGCGCGCGGCGCCGCGCACGGATTCGATGGTGCGTTGTATCAGGTCTTCGCGCGCCTGGGTCAGCACCACGATGGTCACGTCGTCCGGGATGCGGTCTTCCTCGATCAGCATCCGTACGAAATCGAAATCGGTCTGCGAGGCCGAGGGGAACGCCACTTCGATCTGCTTCAACCCGATCTTGACCAGTTGCTCGAAGAAGCGGAGCTTGCGCTGCGGGTTCATCGGCTCGATCAGGGCCTGGTTGCCATCGCGCAGGTCCGTGCTCATCCAGACCGGCGCGCGCGTGATGCGCTTGGCGGGCCAGGTTCGGTCGGCGATATCTACGGTAGTGGCAGGGCGGTATTTGGTGGCGGGGTTGCGCAACATCATGACGGTTCTCCTTCCTCGCGGGAAGATGCAAGAGACAAAAAGCAAAAAGTAAAAGGCAAAAAGCAGGACGCAAGATCGCCAGAGCGTTGAAACGCTCAATAGCGAAGGCGTCAGAAAGCCGATGCGGAAAAAGGGTGGCGCGAGGCTGCCGAACTGCCACTAGGCACTAGGCCCGGCAACCGATCAGTAGGTCTAGCAGTAGCGAGGAGGAAAGACGCGGCGCCGACAGGGCCGGTGCAACTAGAGCAATGGCGGTACCCAGCGCGCGACCTGCTGCCGGCACGCGCACGGCTGCAGCGATGCGGGAGGCATCGGCGGCGCGGCGGTGGAAGCAGGTGGCTTGGTGCATTGCGTGGTGTGTGGGAAGCGGTGCGGATGACGCGGATGACGCCAATTACCAAGGTGCGTCGATCACTTGTACTTGTCATGCATGCCGAGCCCGCTTTTCAGCGGTCGGCATCCGGCAAGAATAGTCGAGAACGCGAACGGGCGTCAAGGACGAGTGCGCGGGTCCCCTGCGGATAACCAGTTGGCCAGCCACCTCCGCCTGGCCATCGGCACGGACTTGTGACTGAGCCCAGGCGTGCGTCAGCGTACATAAGCGCCGAACTCTCAGCCGTTTGGCTGGTACAGCAGCTTGCACATCGTGACTAGCCTAGAAAGCGCGTGACTGTCCAATTCCGCCATTTACCTGTCCGGTCGCGCCAACCAAACGAGTCTGGCCAGCGGCGCCCTGCTTCCGCTTTTGTCGGCAGGGGGCCCGGGATTTAACGCCATACGGGGAGACATCATGAGCAACACCAAGATGTGGCCAGCATGGCTGGCCTGCGCCGCCATGGCATTGCTGATGGCGGGCTGTGGCGGGGGCGGTGGCGGCTCGGGCGCTGCATCGCCCAGCACCGCGAGCACCGCGGCGGATACCACCCCGGTGAAATACTCGGTGACGCTCACGATGACCTCGGGACAGGTCGGGGTGGGCCGCAGCATCTCGATGTCAGCCTCGGTGGTGGACAGCAAGGGAGCGGACGTAACGTCGTCCAGCACCTTTGCCTGGACTTCGTCCAGCAACGCCATTGCCACCGTGGTGCCGGCCGCAAACGCCAGCGCCACCATCACGGGTGTGGCGGTGGGCACGGCCACCATCCAGGTGGTGGCCACCATCAAGACGGCGGACAACAGCACCACGCAACTGCCCGCGCAAACCGCCACGGTGGCCGTGCAGCCCACCGCCGTCAGCTACAACCTGGCACTGTCGAATCCGGTCCTGTCGCTGGTTGACGGGCAGGTGCAGCCGGTCACGGCGACGCTGGTCGATGGCAACGGCAGCGACGTCAGCGCAGCCGTGCACGACTGGGCCTGGGCCAGCTCGACTAGCAACGTGCAGGTCAGCGCCGCGCAGAATGCCGCATCGCTGACGGGCGTCAACAGCTCGGATACCGCCGCCGCGGTCGGCACCGTCACGGTCTCGGTCACCGCGCCCAACGGCATTGCTGTCAGCGGGCAGATGCTGGTGACGGTGCAGAAGAACACTGGCTACACCTACCGGCTCGAGCTTTCACAAGGGGGCGTGCCCATCAACGCGCTGTCGGTGCTCAACGGCTATCCGCAGGTCTTCAACGCGCGCGTGATCCGCAGCGATTCGCATGATTCCACCGCGGATTTCGACGGCACCTGGAGCTACGCCGCCACCTCGCCAACGCTCTCCGTCGCGCCGGATCCGGCCACGCGGCAGGCCACGTTGAGCACCAGCATCGTGATCGGCACGCCCACCGTGCAGAGCCTGCTGCAGGTGAGCGCGGCCAGCAGCAAGATAGCGGGCACGCCCAAGGCCAGCCTGACGGTGACGGAGCAGCCGAAGTGGGCGCTGGTCTATAACGGGCCACAACCGCTCAAGCTGCTGCTGTCGCTGCCCGTGCCGATTCCCGTCACCGCCACGCTCAAGAACTTCGGCGCGGATGTTCCCTATCTTGGCTGCACGGGCTGGAGCTGGGCCAGCAGTGCCAACGTAGCGTTCGCGGGTGGCGTCAATGCTGCGCAGATCGTGGTGACGCCCTTGGCGCTTGGCGATTTCACGGTGACAGCGACCTGCACGGCCGGCCCTGAACTGCAGCCGATTTCCATCACGATTCCGGGAACGGTGAGCTGATGCGGCGCCCGGCATGTGTTCCTGCCGCGCGTCGTTGCAACTGCCCGCGCTTGTTTCTCTGTGGTTTCAATGATCCGTCGCCAGACGGCCGCCTGATGGAGATCGTGCCGCGCAGGTGCGGACGAGGGGGGGAAAGCGGGAGGGAGGAGGTGCCGAAGACGCTGTGAACCAGCGCGGCGAACCCAAAGCGTACCCGTTTCTGCGTGGATCAAAAACGTGGCTAGCGATGGGTTTGGGGGCGTATCAGCGCTTGGCCACGAAGCGGATGATCTGCTCGCCGGCCTGTTGGGCGGGCACTTGCTGCGCGCTGTCGGTGGTGCTGGAGCCGCAGGTATTGCAGCCGCCGCTGTCGCAGCCGCTGGCGCAGCCGGCCGCTGCCTGCGGTGCCAGCCAGGCCACCGCGCGCTGGCGCCAGCCGGTGGCCGCGGTGCCGCCCAGGCGCGCCGCCAGCCCGCTCTTGATCCGTTCACGGGTGCGCGGTGCATAGCGAGCCAGCACGGAGAGCGTGCAGCCCAGCACGATCAGCGGCACCAGCAGGGTTTCAAAGGCATGGTAAAGGCTCATGGCTGCAATGTCCTCGCTTTAGCTCAGCATCAGGGTGATGCGGTACGTGGCAAAGGCAGCCAGGTAGCCCAGGCCCGCCAGGTAGGCCGTCGAGGCGGCCATCACCTTCCAGGAGCCGGTTTCGCGCCGGATCACCGCCATCGTGGAGATGCATTGCGGCGCGAACACGTACCAGGCCAGCAGCGACAGCGCCGTGGCGAGCGACCATTGCGCGGCGATCATCGGCACCAGTTGGCTGGCCATGGCGTCCTCGCTGCCGGACAGCGCATAGACGGTGGCCAGCGCGCCCACGGCGACTTCGCGCGCGGCCAGGCCCGGCACCAGCGCGATGCAGATCTGCCAGTTGAAGCCGATCGGGGCAAAAACATGCTCCAGCGCCCGGCCGATCATGCCGGCGAAGCTGTAGTCGATGGCCGGGGCGGTGGCGCCGTCCGGCGGCGACGGAAACGTGGCCAGGAACCACAGCAGCACCGTCAGCGTCAGGATCACCTTGCCCACGCGGGACAGGAAGATGCGGGCACGCTCCCACAGGCCGATTGCCACGTCGCGCGCATTGGGGATGCGGTACGAGGGCAGCTCCATCATCAGCGGGTGGTCGGTGCGGTCGCGGCGGAAATACTTCAGCACGTACGCCACCACCAGCGCGCTCACGATGCCCGCCACATAGAGGACGAACAGCACCAGGCCCTGCAGATTGAACATTCCCATCACCGTGCGCGCCGGGATGAAGGCGCCGATCAGCAGGGCGTACACGGGCAGGCGCGCGGAGCACGTCATCAGCGGGGCCACCAGGATGGTCGCGAGGCGGTCGCGCGGGTCCTGGATGGTGCGCGTGGCCATGATGCCGGGAATCGCGCAGGCAAAGCTGGAGAGCAGCGGGATAAAGGAGCGGCCGGACAAGCCGGCGCCCATCATCAGGCGGTCGAGCAGGAAGGCGGCGCGCGGCAGGTAGCCGGATTCCTCCAGCGTCAGGATGAACAGGAACAGGATCAGGATCTGCGGCAGGAACACGACGACGGCACCCAGGCCGGCGATCAGGCCATCCACCAGCAGGCTGCGCAGCATGCCCTCGGGCAGATGGCTGCCGACGATCTCGCCGAACCAGTGCACGCCGCCCTCTATGCCGTCCATCAGCGGGGCGGCCCAGGAGAACACCGCCTGGAACATCAGGAACAGCAGCACGGCCAGGATCGCCAGGCCGAACACCGGATGCAGCAGGATGCGGTCCAGGCGGTCGTCCATGGCCGCGGTGCGTGCCGGCATGGTCACGGCGGCATCCAGCAGGCGCTTGACCTCCTGGTGCACGTCCAGGTCGGATGCCGGCTCGGGGGCTGCAGCCGGCACTTCAGGCAAGGCCGCGTCCAGTGCGGCCAGCAGGCTGGCGGCGCCATCGCGCTTGACGGCAATCGTCTGGACCACCGGCACGCCGAGCGCGGCGGCCAGCTTGTCGCGGTCGATGTGGATGCCGCGCTTGGCCGCGGCATCGCTCATATTGAGCACCAGCACCATCGGCAGCCCGAGACGGCGCAACTCCAGCACGAAGCGCAGGTGCAGGCGCAGGTTGGTGGCATCCACCACTGACACCAGTAGTTCGGGGCGCGGCTCGCCCGGGCGCTTGCCCAGGCAAACGTCGCGCGTGATGGCTTCGTCCAGGCTGGCCGCGTGCAGGCTATAGGCACCCGGCAGGTCCAGCACACGCACCTGGCGGCCGGCTGGCGAAACAAAATGGCCTTCCTTGCGCTCGACGGTGACGCCAGCGTAGTTGGCCACCTTCTGGCGGCTGCCGGTCAGGCGGTTGAACAGCGCGGTCTTGCCGCAATTGGGATTGCCCACCAGCGCAACGCGCAATGCGGGACGCTGGGAAGCGGAAGTCGGGTTGGCGACAGACATATTCTTGGCAGGTGCCCGGTCAGGCAGCGGAGCGTTTGGCGGCGGGCGCGTCGGGCTGCGCTGCCGGCGTGATGCTGGAGACGGAAGCGCTCACCGCTTCCACGGTGATGCGGGCCGCTTCGGCGCGGCGCAAGGCAAACCGGGTAAAGCCCACCTGGGCGACAAGGGGATCCATGCCGAACGGTCCCAGCGCAATGACCTGTACGGCTTCGCCCGGCACAAAGCCGAGTTCGCGCAGGCGGCGTGCTATTGGATCGTTAGGAGAATTGTCATCGATTGACACGATGACAGCGGCGGTGCGCCGCGGAAGTTCAGACAACCGCATGTGGCTTCCAGTCCGTTGGCGCGAGGCACGGCACGCAGTCGGCAAACTCACACCAGGGTTGGTAAATGAAAATCGTTCCTATTGTAGCCGATTTGCATGCGGGCGTTTCGATTTCGCGCCGTTGTGCTATCAGTGCGCCATGCATGCATGGCGCACGACAATGCCGGCGGTCTGCAATCGCCCCATAGCGCACGTCGGGCAACAATCGGTTACGCCCGACCATGCGGCACCCTGTGCGGGTGCCGCGCCCTGCTCACCGTGCCGCAGCCCGCCCGGCCTAGAACTTGTGCCGGATGCCCGCCACCGCGCCAAGCTGGTTCAGGCCGGGGCCGATGCTGGCCTGGATGCCGTTCAGGCCGACACGCGAACCGTCCTTGTTCTTGACGTATCCGAGCGTCAGGTAGCCATCGGTGCGCTTGGACAGCGCGTAGTCCAGCGTGCCGACAAGGCTCCAGGGATCTTGCGCGCTGCGCTTGTCGTTCATCACGTAGGCCGACGCACTCAACGTCAGCGCTGGCGTAAACGCATAGCTCGCGCCGAGCCAGAACAGATCGTTGCGGCGCGCGGCCACGGTGGGGGTGCTGCCAATGTCGCCGCTCAGCCAGCGATAGCCCGCGAACACCTTGGCGCGAGCGAACGCGTAGCTGCCGGCTACGGCAATGCGCCGGTCGCGCTGCGCCGGGTTTTGGCCGGACAGGCCGGTGGTGCCCTGCTGCTGGTCGTAGATGATTGTGGCCCCGGCGTTGCCCGTGGCGTATTCCAGCGCGGTGCTCCAGGCGCGGTCGTTCCGTGCGTTGCCGGCGGTCTCGCCCGTGATGGTGCTGGTGGTGCCTATGGTTACGGAGGTCCCGCGCGCGAACGCGTACATCGCGCTTGCCGTCAGCCCGCCGAACTTCCCTACGTACTTGGCGGCGTTGTCATAGCGTCCCGCGAGTGAGCTATCCATCAGGAACGCGGAGTAGCGCGGCGCGATGGCCATGGCGTCGTAGTTGATCAGGATGTCGTAGAGCAGGTTGTTCTGGTGGCCCGCGGTGATCCGCCCATAGGGCGTGTTCAACCCGGCATAGGCCTGCCGCCCGAACAGCCGGCCGGCCTGGCCCAGCGTGCCCGCATCGATATCGAAGCCGCTTTCGAGCACGAACAGCGCGCTGGTGCCGCCGCCGAGGTCTTCCGTGCCGCGCAGGCCCCAGCGCGAGCCGGACAGATTGCCCGAAGCCATCCGGGCGAGGGCGTTGCCGCTGGCGTCGGCGTGGGTGAGGTATTCGACGCCGACGTCGGCGACGCCATAGAGCACCAGGCCGGACTGCGCCCAGGCGGAGGCGGACAGGGTGAGTGCTGCGATGGCGAATGCGAATACGGGCGTCAGGCGGGGGACGTCTTTCATTGCCTTGATTTCCTTCATTTCCTTCATGTCTTTTCCTTACGGCAAGTGCAAACGCAAGGCGCAAGCGGTCGCACGGGATCCGTGATGGCCGTGGCGTAGCGGTGCTGCAATGGGAATGGGTGGGGCGGGCGGCGCGCGTTGCCCCGTGGGTCTCAGTTGGCCTTGGCGACCTCTAGCAGGCTTCTGTCGGCTTCTGTGAGTTTTTGTTAGCTTTTTGCGGGTCTTAGTCGACCCGCAGGCCGATCTGCGCGGCGAGCTTCTTCCAGCGCTCGATGTCGGTGTTCACCACTTTCTGGAATTCCGCCGGGGTGCTGCTGGCGGTGGCAAATCCCAGTTGGGCGAGATTGGCTTTGACCTCCGGCTTGGCGACGGCCTTGGCGATGGCCGCGTTGAGCTTTAGCACGATGTCCGGCGGTGTGTGCGCCGGGGCCAGGATGCCAAACCACTGGTCGACGTCATAGCCACTGACTCCAAGCTCGCTCACCGAGGCCACGTCGGGCAGCAGCGGCGACCGGCCTTTGGAGGTGACGGCCAGCGCGCGCAGCTTGTTGGCCTTGAGGTAAGGCACCGTGTTGCTGAGCGTGTTGATGCTGACGTCGGCCTGGCCGCCCAGCACATCGGCGAGCGCCGGAGCGCAACCCTTATAAGGCACGTGCAGCAGGTCGATCCTGGCCGAGATCTTGAGTAGCTCGCCGGCAAGGTGCTGGGGCGTGCCGTTGCCGCAGGAGGCGTACGTCGGCGGCTTGCCCGAGCGCCCCGCTGCCAGCAGGTCATTGAACGTCTGGATCTTGGAAGAAACGGGTACGGCGATGACGGATGGCACGGATGCCACGGAGATCACCGCGCTGAAGTCCTTGCCCGGATCGAACTGCAGGTTGCGGAACACACCGGGGTTGATGGCAAAGCTGCTGTTGACAACCAGCAAGGTATAGCCGTCCGACGGGCTCTTGGCGACGTACTCGGCGCCGATATTGCCGCTGGCGCCCGGCCGGTTGTCGACCACCACGGGCTGGCCCAGGCTGCGGCCCACCTCCGTGCCGATCACCCGCGCCAGCGTGTCGGTTCCCCCGCCCGCCGGGAACGTCACCACCAGCCGGATCGGCTTTTGTGGAAAGTCGCCGCCGATATTGGCGCTCGCCTGCGCGGGCAGGCCGAACAGCGTGGCCCCCAGCAAGGAGATCGATGCGAGACTGCGTACCACGGATAAGGATGTCATTTGTTGCCTCATCGGTTGAAGGAAATGATAGATCAGTGCGCCAGTGCAGGCGGCGCGCTCGGACGCGCTGCTAGTCCCGCCGGATACGAATCGGTGGCCCGGCGAGCTCCGCCGAAGCGTGGGCCCGTACGCCCGCCTCCAGATCGCTGGCGGTCTCGGCGTGGATCCTGAATAGCGGTTGCCCGGCAACGAGCCGGTCTCCCACCGTGCACAGCAGGTCCACGCCAGCGCCAGGCCGGCGTGGCGCGCCGGCGCCGCGCGCAATGCCAGCGATGGCAAAGCCGTTGATGTCCGCGACGACGCCCGCCGTGCTGGCCGGTACGGTGTGGACATGGTGGCCCGGTGCATCCGGTGCCGCCCTTGCGCCCTGCGCGGCCACGATCCGGTCGAATGCGGCGCTTGCGGCCCCGCAGGCAAGCAATTCGCCCGCAATCCGCCGCCCCTCGGCGGGAGATCCCACGGCCGGGTCGAACGCAAGAATCTGTCCGGCAAAGAACAGGGCCTTCTCGCGCAGGTCCGCGGGCGCGTCGGGGCTGCCGTTGAGTACCTGCAGCACATCCCGCACTTCCAGTGCCGGGCCTACGCCGCGCCCGATGGGTTTGCTGCCGTGCGTCGCGAACGCGCGCACCTGCATGCCCAGCCCCGCGCCCACCGCTTCGAACAAGACGCCCAGGGCTTGTGCTTCGGCTTGCGACTTGAGCTTCGCCTGCGGGCCGAAGGGCAGGTCGACGATGACGTGGGTCGAACCCGCTGTGTATTTCTTGGAGAGGATGGATGCCACCGACCACCGGTTGGCGTCCAGGCCGAGCGGGCGCGTAATGGCATTCATCACATCGTCGATAGCCGAGTGATTAAGGCGGCCGTTCCAGGCAATGCAGGCCCGCGCTTGCTCCACGCAGCGGCGCACGTCGTCGATGTCCAGGTCCACCCGCGCCACCGTCTCCATGGCCTCGGCGGTGCCGGCCGCGGAGGTGATCGCGCGCGACGAGGTCTTGGGCATCGCCAGCCCGAACGCCGCGACGATCGGCACCACGATCAGCGTGATGCGGCTGCCCGGCACGCCACCCATGGAGTGCTTGTCCACCACGATGGGTTCGTCCCAGCCGATCCTGGGGGCAAAGCGCGTGCGGGCACGAGCGACGCTGACCACTTCCGCATCGGTGAGGTGCTGCGAGGCAGCCACCAGGAACGCGGTCAGCTCGATCTCCGTATAACGGCCCTCCACCGCATCGCGCAGCACGGCTTCGTACTCGGCCTCGCTCAAGGCATCGCCGCGCAGCTTCTTGCGCAGCACGTCGCGGCTGACGGGACCGGGAATCCGGCGCAGGCGCACGGTGCTGCCGGGCGCAACGCCCAGGCGCTCGAAGAGGGCATCGGACAGGCCGATTTCTTCGTCCTGCAGCAAGCCCGGGCTCTCGACCACATGCAAGGCCGTGGGGATCTCCGTCTTTTCCGAGCGCACCGCCATGCGGGCTTGGCCCGCGGCATTGGCGGGCGACACATAGGCAATGTGCGCGTCGCCGGTGGCGATCGGCATGCGTCTTGCCTTGAGCGGCGTCGACGCCGTGTGCAGCGCTTCCAGGAAGCGCGCGATGCCCACCTCCATGGCCGCGTCGTTCGATACGCAGACGCTCGCCACGCCTGCGGGAATCGGATTGGGCATGCGCTCGAGCCTGCGCAGCACCGCGTCGCCGGATTCGCGTCCGCGCGCGGCAATGCGCTGCGCCAGCACCTGCAGCGGCGCCGTGACATGGATGACGACGAAGTTGCGCAACTGGCCAGCCAGCGCGGCAGCAATGCCGCGCGAGCCGTTGGCGATGACGTGCCGGCCGCGCTCCAGTTCATCCAGCAAGCCGGCCGGCAGCCCATAGCGCAAGCCATGCGCTGCCCACGTGATCAGGAAGGCGTTGGCCGCCTCGCGCGCCGAGAATTCGGCCTCCGTCACGCCCTCGTGGTCCTCGCCCGGCGAACCCGTTGGCCGGGTGATGACGCGCCTGGCAAACACATAGCGCGGATCGGCCAGCAGCGCCGCCCTGGCACCGTCCATCAGCGAGTCCTTGCCCGCGCCGCTGGGGCCAACCACGAGGAAGAAGGTGCCGACAGCTTGCACGGGCTTATCCCGCGTGGTGGAGACCGCCGCCAAAGCCGATGGCCCGACGCGGTTCGGATGGGGGGAGGCTTCCAGGCTGCTTGTGCATGTGTCGTTCCAGGTCTCGGGGTTCTTCATGGTCATCCTCTTCTTTCTCTTGGTCCCATTCCTGGTCCCATTTCGTCGACTGTGCCGCGTATGTCCTCAGACAATATGCTTAGATATCGAAGTACAAAGGCAATGCTAGCACCAGATGAAACCTTGTCAAGATAAGTTCGACATCTAAGAATATGCAAGAGTCGGGCCATCGCCGGGAAGGGCCGTATCCACGGCCTGTGGCGGGGATTCCAGCAATGTCTAGCAGGGAAATCCCTCTGCAGGTGCGTTGCTGCATCGTCGTGGCGCAAGCCCGCACTGATGTAGTGAGCACTACATTCGGTCGAAGAAAAATGGTTAGCTGGCGAATATCCGCCGGGAGAGCGGCGTGGCGGAACATACGGCCGCTTTGCTAACGCGTTATCATGTTTTCCATCTTCGGGCGCGGGCATGGCCGGCGCCGACAAGAACTCCCACACCGTCTTATGGCCACTTCAAAACTGACTGAAACGCAGGTGCCCGCCCAGCCGGGCGACATCGCCAACGAGCGCCTGGCGCATATGGTGAAGGACGCCGCCCGGGCCTATATCCGCGCCCTGCAGATGCGCCTGGCCGAACACACGGTCTCCTATGGGCACTGGACCATCCTGCGGATCCTCTGGGATCACGACGGTTTGTCGCAGCGGGAGCTGAGCGACCTGGCGGGCGTCACTGAGCCGACCACGTTCGCGGCGGTCAAGGCGCTGGAAGCGCTGGGCTATATCGAGCGCACGCACCTGCCCGGCAACAAGAAGAATGTCCATGTGTTCCTGACCAAGACGGGACGCGCCCTCAAGCGCAAGCTGGTGCCGCTGGCCGAGGAGGTCAACGAGATCAGCGTGGAGGGGGTCTCGGCCGAGGACGTCGCGATTGCGCGCAAGGTGCTGATTGCCATCAACCGCAACCTGGCCAAGGATGAGGAAGAGGCCCAGGGCACGGCACGGCGTGTGCCATCGACGCGCGAGCTGGGGCGGCTGCTGGCGGATCTTTGAGCCAGTGACGGCGCTGGCGGCGAGCGCGGCATAAAAAAAGCGCGCAAGGCAGCAGCCAGGCGCGCGTCAAAGTGGCGGGAAGGAGTGACTCCCGCTCACACGGTATCTTTACACCGCCTGTTCACGGCGCTTGTTCACACCGCATCGTCCAGCCCGATATCCACGGCCGGCGCGGACTGGGTGATCTTGCTGGTGGAGATGTAGTCAACGCCAGTCTCGGCGATGGGGCGGATGGTCTCCAGGTTGATGCCGCCGGACGCCTCCACCTTGGTGCGCCCGTTGACGATGGCAACGGCTTCGCGCATGTCGGGCACGGACATGTTGTCCAGCATGATCACGTCGACGCCCGCCTTCAGGGCTTCATGCACCTGGTCCAGCCGGTCGCACTCCACTTCCAGCTTGGTCAGCACGGGCAGTTGCCGGCGCGCGCGCTCCACGGCGGCGGCGATGCTGCCGCACACGGCGATATGGTTGTCCTTGATCATCACGCCGTTATCGAGCCCCAGCCGGTGGTTCAGGCCGCCACCGCAGGTCACCGCGTGCTTCTCCAGCACGCGCAGCCCCGGCGTGGTCTTGCGGCTGTCGATCAGGCGCGCCTTGGTGCCGGCAATTGCCTCCACGTAGCGGGCGGTATGGTTGGCGATCCCGCACAGCCTTTGCATGATGTTCAGCGCCGTGCGCTCGGCGGTCAGCACGCTGCGCGCCGAACCGCTCACGGCGATCAGGATGGCGCCCTTGGCGACCTTGTCGCCATCGCTCACGCGCACATCCACATGCAGCGACGGATCGTAGCGGGAGAACACCCGGGCGGCCACATCCACACCGGCGATCAGCATCGGCTCACGCGCATTCATATAGAACGAACCCGTCTCGCCCTTCTCGATCATGGTGTGGACCGTCAGGTCGCAGGCGCCGATGTCTTCGGTCAGCCACAGGTCAATCAGCTTGTCGGTTGCAAATGGGTCGTACATGCTTGGCTCCAGGGTTCCGGGGGTCCGGTGGGTTGGTGTCGCGGTCTTGATGTGAATGCAAAAAATACTTAGATATCGAAGTACGTATGGCAATCCTAGCAGTTGCCGTGGCCTTGTCAAGTAATGTTCGACATCTAAGAATAATTTCGCGGCGACGCGCGATGTCCCGGCCTGTCATAAAATGCTTGTCGACGCACGACCGGGCCAGGCCCCGGCCTTCCTGACACGCACAGACGGAGCACAAGACATGATTCTCGAAATAGCGCAGTTCCAGATCAAACCGGGCACGGAGTCGGACTTCGAGGCAGCGGTTGCCAAGGCGGCGCCGCTCTTCAAGCGCGCCCGCGGCTGCCACGCCATGCGGCTGCTCAGGTCGATCGAAAACCCCTCGCACTTCACGCTGGAGGTCAAGTGGGATACGGTCGAGAACCACATGGTGGATTTCCGCGAATCCGCGGACTTCGCCGAATGGCGCAAGCTGGTTGGCGACTACTTTGCCGCTGCGCCCAACGTGGGCCATGTCAGCGTGGCGGTCGAGGGGTTCTGAATCCGGACCGGGGGGCAATCCTCCCCCCGCTTGAGTAGGGTCCCGAATAACGCAATTGCGTTATTGGTGGGGGAAAGTGCAGCGGGTATGCTGCTTGCACGCTGAACACCCCGTTCCACGCGTATTTGACATGCCACCTGCCGGTAAAGCAGGTGGCATTTTCTTGGTAGTCCTAGTGTTTACCCTGAGTGTGTTCGCCATCGCAAGTGCTCGCCGCATTTCGGGGTGAGCAGGAAAGGCCCGGCTTTCTTCCCGTCCCACCTCCTTATTTCTCATCCCGCATCTTCTCCAGGAAGCGGTCGCGCGCGGGCTCGTCCGTTCCTGCCTTCCAGACGCAATACACCTCCGACGGCACCGTCGCCTGCGCCAGCGGCAAAAACACCGCCCCCGCCATTGCCGACCTCTGCAGCGCCGCCGGCACTAGCGCCACGCCGGTTCCTTGCGACACCAGGGACACCACCGACAGCCAGTGCCGCACCTCATGCCGGATCTGCGGATAGAAGCCCTGCGCCGCGCACATCTCGAAGATGCGGTTGTAGTAGTCGGGCGAGGCCTTGCGGGAGAACAGCACAAAGGGCTCGCCGCGCAGCTCGCTCAGCGCCACGGTGGCCTGGCGCGCCAGGGGATGATCGTGCGGCACGCAGCACAGGAAAGGTTCGCTATGGACCAGTGCGGTGGCCAGTTCGTCGGGCACGCGGTCGGTGTGGATGAAGCCAGCATCCAGCCCGTCATGCAGCAGCGCGTCGATCTGCTCCTGTGAGTTGAGTTCCGTCAACGCCACCTGGATGCCGGGGTAGCTGGCCTGGAACTCCCGCAGGCGCTGGGGCAGGCCGCGGTACAGCATGGAGCCCACGAAGCCGATGCGCAGCCGCCCGACGGCGCCGGCCTCGATCTCGCGCGCCAGCAAGCGGGCCTCCTCGGCCTGGGCCAGCAGCGCGCTGGCCGATTCGCGAAAAGCCCGGCCAGCGGCCGTCAGGCGCACGCCGCGGCTGTCGCGCTCGAACAGGCGGGCGCCTACCGAGGCTTCCAGCTGCTGGATATTGAGCGAGAGCGGCGGCTGCGAGATCGACAGGCGGCGGGCGGCCCGGCCGAAGTGGAGTTCTTCGGCGAGGACGAGGAAGTAGCGCAGGTGACGGAATTCCATGGCGATATAAAAAATATATGGACCAAGCCAATTTTAGAATTAGACACGAATCGCCGGACTTTGAATAATGCAGACAAAGTATCCGGCGCCACGTGCCGGCAAACACAGGAGACACTTCATGCGGACCAGCGCAGCGCGCCATACTGCCTCTTCGGCCACCCCGGCCGCCTCGGCCATTCCCGCAACCTCGGCCACGCCCGCCCATCCGGTGCCCGACCAGCAAGGCGTCAACCTGTTTGCCAGCGATCCGGACCTGCGCGCGCTGCTGCCGCTCTACCTCCCGCCCGACCTGTTCGCCCACCTGCTGCCCCACCTCGATCGCATGGGCGCGCTGGCCGGCGGCGTGCTGGACACGCTGGCGCATACCGCCGACCAGAACAAGCCCACGCTGTCGCACCGCACCCGCACGGGCATCGACGCGCAGCACATCGAGAAGCATCCGGCCTATGTGGAGCTTGAGCGGGTTGCCTTCTCCGAGTTCGGTCTGGCGGCGGCGTCGCACCGTGGCGGCGTGCTGGGCTGGGACAAGCCGATGCCGGCCGTGGCCAAGTACGCGCTGACCTACTTGTTCGTGCAGGCCGAGTTCGGCCTGTGCTGCCCGCTGTCGATGACGGATTCGCTGACCCGCACCTTGCGCAAGTTCGGCGATCCGGCGGTGGTCGAGCGCTTCTTGCCGAACCTCACCACCCAGGTCTTCGAGGACCTGTACCAGGGTGCCATGTTCATGACCGAGCAGGGCGCAGGCTCCGACGTGGCTGCCACCACCACCCGCGCCGCGCGCGATGCGCAGGCCGAGGGCGGCTGGCGCCTGTCGGGCGACAAGTGGTTCTGCTCCAACCCGGACGCCGCGCTGGCGATGGTGCTGGCTCGCGTCGAGGACGAAAACGGCGAGGCCGCGCCCGGCATCAAAGGCGTGTCGCTGTTCCTGCTGCCGCGCACGCTGGCCGATGGCAGCGCCAACCACTATCGCATCATCCGCCTGAAAGACAAGCTTGGCACGCGCTCCATGGCCAGTGGCGAGATCCGCCTGGAAGGCGCGCATGCCTACCTGGTGGGCGAGCTGGGCCGGGGCTTCGTGCAGATGGCCGACATGATCAACAACTCGCGCCTGTCCAACGGCGTACGCGCGGCCGGCCTGATGCGCCGCGCCTTGTCGGAGGGCCAGTTCATCGCGCGCGAACGCCGGGCCTTTGGCAAGCGCCTGCTGGACATGCCGCTGATGCGCCGCCAGCTGCTCAAGCTCGCGCTGCCCACCGAGCAGGCCCGCACCATGGTGTTCCAGACCGCCGAGGCGCTGCGCCGCGCCGATGCCGGCGAGGCCGATGCCTATCCGCTGATGCGCGTGCTGACGCCGCTGATCAAGTTCCGCGCCTGCCGCGATGCGCGCAAGGTCACCGGCGACGCCATGGAAATGCGTGGCGGCTGCGGCTATATCGAGGAATGGAGCGATCCGCGCCTGGTGCGCGACGCGCATCTTGGCTCGATCTGGGAAGGCACCAGCAATATCGTCGCCCTGGATGTGCTGCGCGCGATCCGCCGCGAAGGCGCGCTGCCCGTGCTCGAGGCTCACCTGGCCGGCCTGCTGCAAGCCACGCCGATGCATGCCGGCGCACGCGGCGTCTTTACCACCGCGATCGCGCGTGCCACCACGCTGGCCGCCCGCGCCGCCGAAGCCGGCGCCGATGGCGACGTGCTGGCGCGCCAGGCCGCATCCGGGCTGTACCACGTGACCAGCGCGGTCGCCATGGCTTGGGAAGCGGGCCGCATCGGTTCCGTGCGCCGCATGCGCCTGGCCCAGTTGGTGCTGCTGCATCGCGTGCTGCCGCAGGATCCGCTGGCAGGCGAGGCCGAGCCCGACTGGCTGGCCGACACCATTGCGCCGCCAGAGGATGGCGCAGTGGACGCCGCCACGGCCGTGGCGCAGGTCAACCTGTTCTGATCCCGCAAGGGCAGGACACAGCCCCCGCTGCGCCGCCAGAAGCCGGCGCAGCACACTTCACCATGGCGCCCCGCCGGGTGGACATCGACCTAATAGACCAATATCAGGAGACAACCATGACCCTCTGGCAACGCCTCGCCGCTGTCGCCGCCTGCACCCTCTGCGTGGGCATTGCCCCCGCGCTGGCGCAGAAGGACTACCCGTCCAAGCCCATCATGATGATCGTGACTTACCCGCCCGGCGGCCCCACCGACGTGATGGCGCGCACCCTGGCGTCCGCGCTCAAGGGCAGCCTTGGCCAGACCGTGGTGGTGGAAAACCGCGCCGGCGCCGGCGGCAACATCGGCGCCGAAGCCGTGGCGCGCGCCGAGCCGGATGGCTACACGCTGATGTTCGGCACCTCGGCGCCGCTGGCGATCAACGTCAGCCTGTACCGCAAGATCAAATATGACCCGATCAAGAGCTTTGCGCCGGTGATCCAGATCGGCCAGTTGCCCAATGTGCTGGTGGTGAACCCCTCGGTGCCCGTCAAGACCGTCGGTGAGCTGATCGCCTACGGCAAGGCGCACCCCGGCAAGCTGAGCTACGCCTCGTCGGGCAATGGCGCGTCCTCGCACCTGGCTGGCGTGCTGTTCAACAACCTGGCCGGCACGGACTTCCAGCACGTTCCCTACAAGGGCACCGGCCCGGCGCTGAACGACCTGCTTGGCGGCCAGGTGAGCATGAGCTTCACCGACGTGCTGACCGCGCTGCCCTTCATCAAGAGCGGCAAGTTCCGCGTGCTGGGCGTGACCACCAAGGCCCGCTCGCAGGCGCTGCCCGATGTGCCCACCGTGGCCGAGCAGGGCGTGCCCGGCTTCGACGTCTCGGTGTTCTTCGGCGTGGTCGCCCCGGCCGGCACGCCGCCAGCGGTCATCGCCAAGCTCAACCACGCCTTTGCCGATGCGCTGCAACAGCCCGAAGTGCGCAAGACCCTGCAGGCGCAAGGGCTGGAACTGCCGCCATCGACCTCGCCCGAGCAGCTTGGCAGCTTCGTCAAGGCAGAGGTGGCCAAATGGCGCGGCGTGGTGCAGAAATCGGGTGCTCAGCTGGACTGAGCCAGGGGCACGCTCCGCCAAGCCAGGCTATGAATCATGGCCGGTTCGGCGGTAGTATCGACGTTTGCCAACCTGCGTGCAGTCCAATGCACCTGGCGGCATGTGGGCGAATTCGTGGGCATCGCGGCATAGCGGTGCCCGCTTTGCCTTCATGCGGCCCCAACCTACTCTGTGCCCGCCATGACCGATCTTTCCTCGCCCGCGCCCGTCAACGAATTTGCCGGCGAAGCGCCGGGCCTGCTGTTTGCCCTGCCGATGCCCATGGCCCGCGTGTTCGGCCTGACCGGCGTGCACATCAACGCCAATGAGGCGCGCGTGAGCATGGCCTACCACCCGGACCACACCAACAGCCGCGGCGACGTGCACGGCGGCGCGCTGGCCACGCTGCTCGATTGCGCGCTGTCCTGCGCCGCGCGCGGCCACGATCCGCGCCGCTTTGGCGTGGCCACGATCGACTTGTCGGTGCATTTCACCGCCCCCGGGCGCGGCGAGTTGACCGCCACCGCCTGGTGCGAGCGGCGCGGCCGTTCCCTGTGCTTCGCGCGCGGCGAGATCCGCGATGCGCAGGGCGAGCTGCTGGCGCTGGCCACCGGCACCTTCAAGTTGCTGGATCGCACGCCCGCGCCGGCCGCCTGAGCCAATCCGCGTTTTGTGTCGCACGTTCATCGCCGCAGTTACGGAACCCCTCTCATGAGCAAACTGCCTGTCTCGCCCGGCGCGCTTGCCGGTATCCGCGTGGTCGATCTCTCCCGCATCCTGGGCGGGCCGTTCTGCGGCCAGATCCTTGGCGACCATGGCGCCGACGTGCTGAAGATCGAGCCGCCCCAAGGCGACGATACCCGCACCTGGGGCCCTCCGTTCAAGGACGGCGTGGCCTCTTATTACTTCGGCCTGAACCGCAACAAGCGCGTGATGCGGCTGGACCTGACCACCGATGCCGACCGCGAGGTGCTGCTTGCCCTGCTGGCGGACGCCGACGTACTGGTCGAGAACTTCAAGACCGGCACGCTGGAAAAATGGGGGCTGGGGTTTGACGCGCTGTCGGCGCGCTTCCCGCGCCTGGTGCACTGCCGGGTTTCCGGCTTTGGCGCGGATGGCCCGCTGGGTGGCCTGCCCGGCTACGACGCGGCCATCCAGGCCATGGCGGGCATCATGAGCATCAACGGCGAAGCCGGCGGCGACGCGCTGCGCGTGGGCTTGCCGGTGGTGGACATGGTCACGGGGCTGAACGCCGCGCTGGGCGTGTTGCTGGCCCTGCAGGAGCGCGAGCGCAGCGGGCGCGGCCAGTTTGTCGAGGCGGCGCTGTACGACTCGGGCCTGTCGTTGCTGCATCCGCACGCGGCCAACTGGTTCATGAGCGGCAAGGAGCCGACCCGCACCGGCAACGCGCACCCGAACATCTACCCGTACGACACCGTCGCCACCGCCACCGACCCGATCTTTCTCGCGGTCGGCAACGATCGCCAGTTCCGCATCCTGTGCGAGCACCTGGAGATGCCGGGGTTTGCCGACGATGTGCGCTATGCCACCGCCGGCGCGCGCTCGGTCAACCGTGCCGCGCTCAAGGTGGAACTGGAAGCGCGCATGGGCAAGCTGGATGGCAAGGTGCTGGCCGATACGCTGGTGGCCGCCGGCGTGCCGTGCGCGCCGGTGCTGTCGGTGGCGGACGCCTTGCAGCATCCGCATACCGTCCACCGCGAGATGGTGGTGGAGATGGCGGATGGCTACAAGGGCCTTGGGTCGCCCGTCAAGCTCAGCCGCACGCCCGCCACCTACCGTTACGCGCCCCTGGCCGAGGGTGACCAGTTCCTGCCGCGCGACGCCGCCAACGACAGCGCCTGAGCTTGGCGGCCATGCCACGCTTAGTGGGGAATCATCCCCGTGAACACGTAAGCCTGCAGCATGGTGATGATGCCCACGATCACCGCGAACAGCAGGCTGTGCTTCACGGTAAAGCGGAACAGCTCGGATTCCTTGCCGACCAGCCCGGTGGCCGCGCAGGCTACCGCGATGGATTGCGGCGAGATCATCTTGCCGGTCACGCCGCCGGTGGTGTTGGCCGCCACCAGCAGCGTGTCGGACACGCCGATCTGGTGCGCGGTGGTGCTCTGCAACGAGCAGAACAGCGCATTGGACGACGTGTCCGAGCCAGTCAGGAACACGCCCAGCCAGCCCAGGAAGGGCGAGAAGAACGGAAACGCCGCGCCCGTGCCGGCCAGCAGCAGCGCCAGCGTCGACGACATGCCCGAGTAGTTGGCGACAAAGGCGAAGCCCAGCACCAGCCCGATCGACAGGATCGGGCGGCGCAGCTCCATCAGCGTTTCGCCGAAGGTCGCCAGCGCATCGCGCGGCTTCATGCGCAGCAGCACGGCGGAGATCAGCGCGGTCAGCAGGATGGCGGTGCCCACAGCCGATACCAGGTCGAGCTTGAACACAGCTTCGTAGGCCTTAGGCTGTGCCACGATCGGCGCGGCCTTGATCACCAGCTGGTCCAGCGCCGGCACATGGAACTTCAGCACCCACCCAGCCAGCGCGCCGTTGCCGGCGAACAGCGCCTTGAACGACGGCAGGCTCCAGACCGTCACGATGGCGGTAAGGATGCCGAAGGGCGCCCACGCGCGCACGGTCTGTGCCACGGTGTAGGGCGAGGCGCGGCGGTTGTTGCCCGCCCCGTCGCCCGCCCCGTTGCCGAAGCTGCCCGCATCGCTTGCCAACCCGCCACCCATGCGCGCCAGTGCTGCCGCCCCGCCGCTCGCCTTCACCGCGCCGCCAGCCCGCTGGCTTGCGCTCTTGGGCTGCCACACCTTGAGGAACAGCGTCAGCGACACCAGGCTCACCAGCGCCGACGTGATGTCAGGCAACTCCGGCCCGATATGGTTCGAGGTGAAATACTGCGTCACCGAGAAGCTCGCGCCGGTCACCAGCGCCGCCGGCCATGTCTCTTTCACGCCGCGCTTGCCGTCCATGATGAACACCAGCCAGAACGGCACCGCCAGCGACATTAGCGGCAATTGCCGGCCCGCCATCGCGCCGATGTGCATGGCATCGATGCCGGTCACCTGGCCCGCCACGATGATGGGAATGCCCATGGCACCGAAGGCCACCGGCGCGGTGTTGGCGATCAGGCACAGGCCCGCCGCATAGAGCGGGTTGAAGCCCAGGCCCACCAGCAGGGCCGCGGTGATGGCCACCGGCGCGCCAAAGCCCGCCGCGCCTTCCAGGAAGGCGCCGAAGGCAAAGCCGATCAGCAGCATCTGCAGGCGCTGGTCATCGGTGATGGCGAGCACGGATGCGCGGATGATGTCGAACTGCCCGGTCTTCACCACGATCTTGTAGAGGAACACTGCGGTCACGATGATCCACGCGATCGGCCACAGGCCGTAGGCAAAGCCGAAGCCCGCGGCGGCGAGCGCCTGCGGCACGGGCATGCCGTAGGCGAAGATCGCCACGCCGATGGCGAGGAGCAGCGTGATGGCTGCTGCCACATGGCCTTTCATGCGTAGCACCGCCAGGGCGAGGAAGAAGAACAGGATGGGCAGCGCTGCCGCGAGCGCGGACAGCCACAGGCTGCCTAGCGGTGTGTAGGTCTGGGTCCAGGGTTGCACGGTGGGTCTCCTCCGGGGATTGTGTTTGAGTGAACTGGGGTGGGGCGTTTTGTTGCTTGTTTTTTTTGTCTGGTTTTTGTTGCCTTGTTGCCTGACGGCGAAGTCAAAGGCTTAAGGTCAAAGGCTTAAAGTCAAAGGCGGTTTCACCACCCCTGCGGGGCGGCGACCTACTTTCTTGTCTTGCCAAGAAAGTAGGCAAAGAAGGCGCCCCATACGGCCTGGTAAACCTTGACGGCTCGCTTCGCATCGCTTGGGGGGCTCGCTTCGCATTGCGCTGTGTTGCCCGCTGGCGGGCCTACTCCGCCTGTCCACGCTCGCGCAGCAAGTCCGACAGACTGCGCGGCGCTGGGGTAAGCGGTGCGCGGTGCCGGGTCCACCCGAGCTGCTGTTTTGGCGTCAGCACCCGCAGCCGCGTGGCGGCCCAGCGGAACAGCCGGTAGGCGAGCGGATGCGCGAACGCGCCGCTCCAGAAGCGCCAGACCAGGTGCTCGCCGCGGCTGAACTTGGCGCCCTGGCCGCGCAGCGGATGCGCAACCTGTTCGTCGGGATCGCGGTTGGCTTCGGTGCGCAGGCGGATCAGCAATTGCGGAATCGGGATGCGCACGGGGCAGACTTCGCCGCAGGCGCCGCACAGGCTGGAGGCGGTGGCGAGGTCCGCCGTGGCATCGAGCCCGAGCAGGTGTGGCGAGATGATCTTGCCGATCGGGCCGGGGTAGGTGGTGCCGTAGGCATGGCCGCCGATGCGGGTGTACACCGGGCAATGGTTCATGCACGCGCCGCAGCGGATGCACTGCAGCGTGGCGCGCAGCTGCGCATCGGCATAGGCCTGGCTGCGGCCGTTATCCAGCAGCACCAGGTGCACCTCGCGCGGGCCGTCGCGCTCGCCCGCGCGGCGCGGGCCGGAGATCAGGTTGAAGTAGGTGGTGATGGCCTGCCCGGTGGCCGAGCGCGTCAACAGGCTGGCCAGCGGCACGATGTGCTCTAGCCGGGCCACCACCTTCTCCATGCCCATGATGGCGATATGCACATCGGGCACGGTGGTGGACAGGCGGCCATTGCCTTCGTTCTCTACGAGCCACAACGTGCCGGTGTCCGCGGCGGCAAAGTTCACGCCGGACAGGCCGATGTCCGCGTTGACGAATTCCTGGCGCAGCGCGCGCCGGCCGGTCTGGATCAGTTCGTCCACGTCCTCGGTATAGGGCGTGCCGGGGATATGCTGCTCGAACAGCGCGGCAATGTCGCCGCGCGTCTTGTGGATGGCCGGCATCACGATGTGCGACGGCTTCTCGCCCGCGAGCTGCACGATGTACTCGCCCATGTCGGACTCGATGCAGTCGATGCCACGCTCGGCCAGGTAATGGTTCAGCTCGATTTCCTCGCTGGCCATCGACTTGCCCTTGATCACGCGGCTTGCCTGGCGGGCCTGTGCGATGCCGTGCACGATCGCATTGGCCTCGTCCGCGGTCTCGGCCCAGTGCACCTGCACGCCGGCCGCGGTGAGCTTGTCCTCCAGTTGCACCAGCAGGTCCGGCAGTTGCGACAGTGCGTGCTGGCGGATCGCTTCGCCCAGGTCGCGCAACTGCTCCAGCTCATCGCCGTCGGGGAACTGCACGGCGCGCTTGGCCTGCAGGAAGTCCATGGCGCCGCGGAAGCTGCTGCGCAACTTGGGGTCGTCCAGCGCCGCGCGCGAGCGCGCCTTGAAGTCCGCGGCGGGCACGAAGTGCAGGGGTTTGGCACCAGCCTGAGTAGTCGTGGGCGTACTCATTGCGCGGCTCCTGTTCCGGCGCTGCCGGTCACGATGATGACCCACAATTCGCGCGGGCCGTGCGCGCCGTAGGCCAGCGTTTGCTGGATGTCCGAGGTCTTGGATGGGCCGGAGACCAGCACCAGGTTGGTCGGCATACCCGCGCTCCAGCGCTCGGCGCGCGCGGCGCAATGCAGGTCCGGATGCAGCGTTTCGGCGTATACCAGCGCGATATGCAGCGGCGGCACCAGCGAGACCGTGCGTGGCGTTTGCGCGTCGGGCGCCAGCACCAGCGTGCCGGTGGCGGCAATGCCGGAGCGCGCCACGGTAAAGCCCGCGTCCACGGTGTCGAAGAGTTCCGCCTTCCACGCTTCGATGGGGCGCGCGTAAGACAACGGCGCCACGCTGGCGGGCAGGGCGCGCATCAGCGCGGCGCCTTGCGCGGAGGCGGGGTCCAGCAACAGGCGGCGCACGCCGGCGGCAGCGAGCCTGCCTGCGAGTTGCGCGGGCCAGGCCTCGGCGCTGGCGCACCAGGCCAGCGCGTGCGAGGCGCCCAGTGCCGCCTGCATGGCCTGCGCCAGCTCGGCGGGGGTGGCCGCCTCGCGGCGGGCGTCGTAGTGCGCGTCGATGCGCGCATCCAGCTGGCTGGCATCGGCAGTGGCAGCGGGTGCGGGTGCGGGTGCGGCCGCGCGTAGCCGGCCGAGCATGCGCTCGCGGGCGCTCAGTGTGCTCATGCTTGCTCCTTGGCGGCACCGCCGGTACGCCGCCACAGGAAGGTGGCGAGGTGCTCGACAGGCAGCGGCGCCCCCTGGTGCCTGGCCGCGTGCCCGATATTGAGCAGGCAGCCGCAGTCGGCGGAGACCAGCCGGTCGCAGCCGGTGGCGCAGGCCGAGGCGATCTTGTCCTGCACCATCGCACCGGAGATGTCGGGATGCTTGAGCGAGAAGGTGCCGCCAAAGCCGCAGCATTCGGATTCGCGCTGATGCTCGGTACGCGTGACGCCGGGCAGGGTGTCGACCAGGGCCACGCCATGGTCGCGCGTACCCATTTCTCGACGGGCGGCGCAGGAGGTGTGCAGCACCACGGTTTCGGGTGGCTGGCCGGCGACGCCGCTGACATCGAAGCGGACGTTCAGCACGTGCAGCAGGAATTCGCTCAGCTCGTACACGCGCTCGGCCAGCAAGGCGGCCTTGGGGCCGGCCACGGGATCTTGCGCGAACAGCTGCGGCCAGTGGTGCCGCATCATCCCGGCGCAAGAGCCAGAGGGCACGATCACCGGCCACGGTTCGGCGAACAGATCCAGTTGGGCCAACGCCACGGCCCGGGCCTGTGCCGGGTTGCCGCTGCTATAGGCGGGCTGCCCGCAGCAGCTCTGCCCACGCGGGAAGTGCACGGTCAGGCCCTCTCGCTCCAGCAGCCGCACGGCGTCCAGGCCGGCTTGCGGCACGAACATGTCGACCAGGCAGGTGGCGAACAGGTAGACCTGTGCCGGGGCAGGGGGATAGCGCCTTTGCTTCATGTCTCGCTCCGTGGGGGCGGCCGCCTGGCTGTGGGGCTCAGGGCTGGCCGTTGTTTGAGCGCATAATTCCGCGAGACGCGCGCCAGTTCAAATTGGTTGGACCAGTTGGGCGTGGCGAACGGATTTCGGAGCGAGAGGATGGCGGCGGGCAGGCAGGCGCGCGGGCGCGTGGAAGAGGTGATGCGGAAACTGGAAACGGCGATGCTGGACGGCACCTGGCCGGCTGGTGCCCGCCTGCCCGCGGAGCGGCTCCTGGCCGAGCAATATGGCGTGGCGCGCAACACCATCCGCGAGGCTACCCAGCGGCTGGCGGCGCGAGGCTTGCTGCAAAGCCGGCAGGGCGCAGGGGTGTTCGTCACCGAGCAGCTGCGCACCGGCTTTGCCTCGCCATGGCGCCAGCTGGTGGCGGACCACCCGGTGCTGCGTGACGATATCCTGGAGTTTCGCCGGGTGCTGGAGGGCGCTACCGCTTACTTTGCCGCAATGCGCGCGGATGCCGCGGATCTCAAGCGCATCCGCGGCCTGCTCCGCGCGCTGGAAGCCGCCCGCCAGCAAGACGACAAGGCCGCCGAGGCCGAGGCGGACGCCAAGCTGCATGAGGCCATTGCCCAGGCCTCGCACAACACCATGTTCCTGCACCTGCATACCAGCGTGATCGGCATGCTGCGCGAACACATCACCATCAACGGCACGGGCCTGCGGGTGCAGGACGAGGATGCCTCCGCGCTCTTGCTGCTGCAGCACCGCACGCTGTGCGAGGCGATCTGCGCGCGCCGCCCGGAGGAGGCGCGCACCGCCATGCAGACACACATCGACTTTGTGCGCAGCCGGGTTGAGCAGCAAGGAGACGGGGCAAGCCCCTGAAGCCGGGCACCGGATCGGCGGGCGCTGTATTGGCGGAAATTGGTCCTACCGGTGACGCCAGGCGTCAGATCAGGCCCTTGTTCGACAGCTCGCGCTTGAGATAGGCGTAGTAGATCGGCCCGGCAATCACACCGGCGACGCCATACAGCGACTCCATCAGCAGCATGACCGTGAGCAGTTCCCAGGCGGCGGCATTGATACGCGCGCCGATGATGCGTGCGTTGAGGAAGTACTCGAACTTGTGGATCAGCACCAGGTAGAACAGCGAGGCGATCGCCATGGGCAGCGAGATCGACAGCGAGGCCACCACGATGCCCGTGTTCGACACCAGGTTGCCCAGTACCGGCAGCAGCCCGACCAGGAACGTGAAGGCGACCAGCGTCTTGGCCAGCGGCAGGTGCACGCCAAACAGCGGCAGCACCACCAGCAGGTAGACCGCGGTGAGCGCGGTGTTGATCAGCGAGATCTGCACCTGGGCGAAGATGAACTGCGAGAACGCCAGCTGCAGGTTGCGGGCACGTTCCACCAGCGCCGAGGCCAGCGGCCGGCGGTTGGGCTTGGAGATGGCGCGGTACAGCGCGACCATCGCGCCGATCACCAGGCCGATCAGGATATGCGCGAGGCTGCGCAGCACCTCGGTGCCGAACTTCTGCGCCATCTGCGCGTGCTCGCGCAGCCAGGCAATGAGGGCGTTGGCCAGTTCATCCACGCCGCGCGGCAGCGCGTCGCTGACCCAGACCGGCAACTGGGCGCGGGACTTGTCGATGATGTCGGCGGTGCGGATCAGCAGGGTGTCGAGCGTATTGCCGTCGCCGCTGACAAAGCGCACCAGCGCCCAGCCCCCAAGCGTGAGCCCCAGCAAGGTGACAGCGGAGAGAATCGCCACCGCCAGGGCGTCGTGGCGCTGGTGCAGGCCCACCAGCTTGGGCGCCAGCACGTCCACCAGCGAGTACAGCAGCAGGCCCGCCATGAGCGCCGCCACCAGGTTGGCCTGCATCACCATCCAGAGCGCCAGGGCGGTCAGGATATAGGCGGCAGTCGTGACATTGAACCACTTTGCATCCGGCAAGCGGGGTATGCGTGGCGGATCGGGTTGATTCATCAAGTCTCCTGCATTGAGGGGCCGCGCCGTCTGGTGGACGGCCGGGCGTCTGTGCATTGTACGGCGCTCGATTGTCCGATGGGCGGACGGCGAAGGCAAGCGCCCGGGCGGCGACAATGTGCGCCCGTGGTTGCTATGATCGGGCTGTTCGCGGGCCCGCCAGCTGACCGAGACAGATCCCATGACCTTTGCCCACACCGTAGCCTCGCGGCGGCATCTCTTCGCCGATCTCAAGACCCTGCTGGCCAAGGCCAGCCCGGCGCGCTCGGGCGACTACCTGGCCGGGCTGGCGGCTGCCAGCGAGGAGGAGCGCATGGCCGCGCGCATGGCGCTGGCCGAGGTGCCGCTGGCGCACTTCCTGGCCGAGGCGCTGGTGCCCTACGAGGACGACGAGGTCACGCGCCTGATCATTGACAGCCATGACGCCCAGGCCTTTCACGAGATCGCGTCCTTCACCGTGGGCGACTTGCGCAACTGGCTGCTGCTGCACGAGACCGACTCCGCGACGCTGGCGCGCGTGGCGCCGGGCATCACGCCGGAGATGGCGGCGGCGGTGAGCAAGCTGATGCGCAACCAGGACCTGATCGCGGTGGCCCGCAAGTGCCGCGTCGTCACGCGCTTTCGCAACACCATCGGCCTGCCCGGCCGGCTCTCGGTACGGCTGCAACCCAACCATCCCACCGACGATGCCCGCGGCATTGCCGCCTCGATGATCGATGGCCTGCTCTACGGCTGCGGCGATGCCACCATCGGCATCAACCCCGCCACCGACAGCCTCGGCGCCATCGTCACGCTGCTGCGGCTGGTCGACGACCTGCGCTGCCGCTTCGATGTGCCCACCCAGTCCTGCGTGCTGACCCACGTCACCAACACGCTGCGCGCGATCGAGCAGGGCGCGCCGGTGGACCTGGTGTTCCAGTCGGTGGCCGGCAGCGAGCGCGCCAACGCCGGCTTCGGCATCAGCCTGGCGCTGCTGCGCGAGGCGCATGACGCCGCGCAAGGCCTGGCGCGCGGCACGGTGGGCAACAACGTGATGTATTTCGAGACCGGGCAGGGCAGCGCGCTGTCGGCCAACGCGCACCACGGCGTGGACCAGCAGACCATGGAGGCGCGCGCCTATGCGGTGGCGCGCGCGTTCTCGCCGCTGCTGGTCAATACCGTGGTGGGCTTTATCGGCCCCGAGTACCTGTACGATGGCAAGCAGATCATCCGCGCCGGGCTGGAAGACCATTTTTGCGGCAAGCTGCTCGGCGTGCCGATGGGCTGCGATGTCTGCTACACCAACCATGCCGAGGCCGACCAGGACGATATGGACACGCTGCTGACGCTGTTCGGCGTGGCCGGCATCAACTTCATCATGGGCGTGCCCGGCGCCGACGACATCATGCTGAACTACCAGAGCACCTCGTTCCACGACGCGCTCTACCTGCGCGACACGCTGGGCTTGCGCCCCGCGCCCGAGTTCGAGGACTGGCTGCAGCGCATGGGCATCCTCGGCGCGGATGGCCGCTTGCTGGAGCTGGCCGAGCGCCAGCCGCTGCTGCAACTCGCGCACGGCCTGTAACGCGTCATGGCCAGCCAACGTTTTCCCGCCCGCACGAGGCCCGCGTCATGAGCCAGAAGCTGATCCACGACAACCCCTGGCAGCGCCTGCGGCAGTTCACCGTGGCACGGATTGCACTGGGCCGCTGCGGCAACAGCCAGACGACGCAGACCGTGCTCGCGTTCGGCCTGGCGCATGCGCAGGCGCGCGACGCGGTGCATGCGCCGCTGGCGCGCGCAGCCATTGAACAGGCATTGCGCAATGCCGGCTTCGACACCGTGGCCGCGCACAGCGCCGCACCGGATCGGCAGCACTACCTGCGCCGCCCGGACCTTGGCCGCCAGCTTGACGACGCCAGCCGCGCGCTGCTGGCGCGGGCGCGCCCTGCCGAGCCGCCCGACGTCGTCTTCGTGATGGCCGACGGCCTGTCCGCGCTGGCGGCGCAGCGCCACGGCGTGCCATTGCTGCTGGCCGTGCGCGAGCGCCTGCCGGGCTGGCGCATCGGCCCCGTGGTAGTGGCCGAGCAAGCCCGCGTGGCGCTCGGTGATGAAGCCGCGCTGCTTCTCGGCGCGCGCCAGGTGGTGATGCTGATCGGCGAGCGCCCCGGGCTGAGCTCGCCCGATAGCCTCGGCGTCTACCTGACGCACGACCCGCGCCCGGGCCGCACCGACGCCGAGCGCAACTGCATCTCCAACGTGCGCCCCGAAGGGCTGCCCTATCCGCAGGCGGCGGCCAAGCTGGCCTTCCTGCTGCGTGGCGCGCTGGCGCTCGGGCACAGCGGGGTGGATTTGAAGGACGACAGCGAGCATGGGGTGTTGCCGGAGCCATCGGCGCGGCAAGGACCGTTGGGGAACTGACTGGCCATCGCGGATGTCCTACTCGTTTATCGGTAAACGATATACAATTCCGCCATGATCCAGTCGTTCAAATGCGAGGACACTGCAGCGTTGTTCTCTGGCCGGCGCATTCCGCGTTCGGCGATTCGCCAACATCAGGGCAACGGCTGAACGCAAGCTGGAGATGCTTGCGGTTGCTGCCTCGCTCGACTTCCTGCGGTCCCCACCTGGCAACAGGCTCGAAGTGCTGGGAGGCGACCGCAAAGGGCAGCACAGCATTCGCATCAACGATCGGTGGCGAGTGTGCTTCGTTTGGACACCCGATGGCCCGGAGGCCGTCGAGATCGTGGACTATCACTGAAAGGAGATCACCATGGCCCGCTTCCATAACGGTATGCGACCGGTCCATCCCGGCGAAATCCTCCGCGAGGAGTTTCTCGTCCCGCTTGGCATGAGCGCCAATGCGCTCGCCGTGGCGCTGCATGTCACCGCGGCTCGCATCAACGACATCGTGCGCGAGCGCCGGGGCATTACGCCGGACACCGCCATGCGGCTGGCTCGCTACTTTGGCGGCGACGCCGAGTCCTGGCTCAACCTGCAGCAGTCTTATGACCTGAAAGTGGCTCAGCGCGAACACGGCAAGGAGATCGCGGCCCAGATCGCGCCACGCGACCTGGAAGCGGCTTGATGACATTTTCCCGCCTTTCAGGCGGGCTTCTTGCTGCGCTCACGCAAGATCAAACACCCGCCCTGGGCTGAGGATGTTGTGCGGGTCCAGCGAGCGCTTGAGCAAGCGCATCAATCCCAGCTCCTCCGGCGTGCGCGAGCAGTGCAGGTAGGGCTTCTTGTGAAAGCCGATGCCGTGCTCGGCGGAGACGCTGCCCTTGAACTCCTGCACCACGCCGTACATCACATCGGAAATCTCATGCTCGGGGAAGTCGTGGTCGGTGGCGCCGGGCAGGTACACGCTGACGTGCAGGTTGCTGTCGCCCACGTGGCCGAAATTGACCGGCTCGGCATGCGGCCACACCGCCAGCAAGCGGGCGCGCAGCGTCTCGGCGAATTCACCGATGCGGCCGATCGGCAGGCTGATGTCATAGGCGGCATTGGGCGACCACATCACCGGGAATTCGGCCACCGCATCGCGCAGTTGCCAGAAGCTCTGCGCTTCCTTGTGGCTGGAGGCGACCGCCGCGTCCTGGATCAGGCCGGCTTCCATCGCGGATTCCAGCATGCCTTCAAAGACCGGCGCATCCTGCGCGGCGTCGTTGCCTTGCAGGTCGAGCAGCACGTAGAAGGGATGGCCGGCGGGCAGCGGCGCGCGCACGCCGGGCACGCGCGTGGTCACCAGCCCGTAGAAATCCGCCCACATGACTTCAAAGGCTGACAGCCGCCCCGAGAGCTTGCGCTGCGCATGGCGCAGCAGGCGCACCACGTCATCGTAGGTTTCGAGCGCGCACAGCGCCGTTTGCGTGGCGCTGGGCAGCGGTGCCAGACGCAGCACGGCGCGGGTGATCACGCCCAGGGTGCCTTCGCTGCCGATAAACAGCTGGCGCACGTCGTAGCCGGCATTGTTCTTTTGCATCTTGTTGAGCGACGACACCACCGTGCCATCGGCCAGCACGGCTTCCAGCCCCAGCACCTGGTCGCGCATCATGCCGTAGCGGATCACGCGGTTGCCGCCCGCGTTGGTGGCGATATTGCCGCCAATCTGGCAGCTGCCGCGCGCGCCCAGGTCCACCGCCAGCAGCCAGCCGGCCGCGCGCGCCGCTTCCTGCGCCGCCTGCAGCGTGGTGCCGGCCATCACGGTCATGGTGCCGGCCTGCGCATCGATCTCTTCCACGCCGCGCATGCGCTCCAGCGAAAGCACCACCTCGCCGCCTTCGGGCGTGGCGGCGCCGGCCAGGCCGGTCAGCCCGCCTTGCGGCACCACGGGCTGGCGCAGCCGATGGCATAGCGCCAGCACGGCGGCCACGTCTTCCGTATTGCGCGGGCGCACCACCGCCAGCGGCGGCACCGCGCCGAGCGGCGCGTACCAGTCCTTGCGAAAGCGGGTCTCGATGGCGTCGCCGGTTTGCAGCCCGGGCGCGTCCAGCAGCGTGGCGAGTTCCCTGAGCAGGGCGGAGGACGGAGCGGATTGGGGAGCGGGGCTTGCCATGTGCGGTGTGTGTGAAGGAGAAGGGTGTTAATGCTATGGGAGGATGGGCACAGCGTTAAGGGCCAATCGGGCCGGTGACGATGGCACCATCGCCGCAATGGGGCTCATTGCGCCATGAACGCCGAGATCGCCTGGGCCAGGAAGGCGCGATCGGCCGGGATGCTGTGCGGGTTCCCGGCTCGGTGCCCGTAGTCCGAGGGAATCGGCCGCAGCGTGGCAGTGCGGGCTCCGGTGAGCTTGCCGATTTCCGCGGCGTTGTCCTGGGCCTGGAAGTAAGCATCGGTCTGGCCGGGCATCAGCAGCACGTGCGCCCGGATCGCCGCCAGCGCGCGGTCAAGGTCGCCGCCGAAGGCATCGCAGCGGCTGATATCGCCGTTTTGCCACGTCCACAGTTGCGCCAGCAGATCGTTGGCGTCACGGCGCGAAAAGTTGACGTCCCAGGTCTTCGCCAGGAAATCCTCCAGCGAGGCAAAGCCCGATTGCCGCCACAATTCGTCGCGGTAGAACGCATGCGACAGCGCCCAGCCGGCGTACACCCGGCCCATGGCGCGGTACCCCGCGCGCGGCGCCTCGGTGAAGCGGCCGTCCTTGAATGCCGGATCGGCAGTGAGCGCGGCCCTGACGCCTTCGAGGAAGACCTGGTTGAACGGGGAGCATCGCGCGCTGCCGCAGACCACGGCGATCCGCTCGACCATGTCCGCATGGCAGGCGCCCCAGTGGTAGGCCTGCATGCCGCCCATCGACCAGCCGTACACCAGGGCGATCTTCTCGATGCCGAACACCTCCTGCAGCAGCCTGCGCTGCACCGCCACGGCGTCGTGGTAGGTCACGCAGGGGTAGGCGCCCGGGGCGAACCGTGCCGCGGCATTCGACGGCGACGCCGACAGGCCGTTGCCAAACAGGTTCGGGATGATGACGAAGTAGCGTTCCGGATCCAGCACCCCGCTAGGTGCGACCAGCCATTCGGTGTCGTAGTGCTGCGCGCTGAACGAGGTCGGGTAGACGATCACGTTGTCCTTGCGGGCGTTGAGCGTGCCGAAGGTCTTGTAGGCCAGCTGCATGCCGGGGAAGGCCTGGCCGGATTGCAGCGTCACGGTGCCGGCATCGAACAGCGCGTAGTCTTTGTCGACGGTCATGTCAGCAGCTCCAGGTAGGGATGGCGGCTATTGTGCCCGCACTCGCGTCATCACACTCAAGCACCGCTCCAGGCTTCCCGGTTGATCCCCGCCACCGGCGCGCGGCGCGGCGCCTGCGTGCGTGCCAGATGCTCCAGCGCGGGTTCGATCACTTCCGCGAGCTTGTGGAAGGCCGGCGCGATCTCGTCGTCCGGCACGCAGGCATACCCCAGCAGCAAGCCCTGGTTGGTCGCCCGCGCGGGGTCCGCGAAATAGCGCGACAGCGGCCGCGTCGACAAGCCCTGGGTACGCGCCGCCATGCTGATGCCGAGGTCGTCGGCGCCCGGCGGCAGGTGGATCACCATATGCAGCCCGGCTTCATGCGTGGAGGTGGGCCAGTCCGCGCCCAGGCGCGTGGCAATGGCCTCGCGCAGCAGCCCCTGGCGTTGCGCGTAGCGCTGGCGCATGCGGCGGATATGCGTGGCGTAATGCCCCTCCTCGATAAAGTCGGCCAGCACCGCCTGCTGCACCAGCTGCCCCTCGCGGAACAGCTCCGACAGCCCGGTTGCGAAATGCGGCGCCAGCGGCTTGGGCAGCACCATGAAGCCCATGCGCAGACCGGGGAACAGCGTCTTGGAAAACGTGCCCATGTAGATCACGCGGTCATGGTCATCCAGCCCCTGCAGCGAGGCAAGCGGGCGGCCCTCGAAGCGGAATTCGCTGTCGTAGTCGTCCTCCACGATCCACGCGCCGCGCTGGCGCGCGTATTCCAGCAGCATGCGCCGGCGCGACAAGCTCATCACCATGCCCAGCGGGTATTGGTGTGACGGCGTGGCAAAGATAAAACGCGGCGGGTTCTGCAGCGTGGCCGCATCCGGGGCAAGGCCTTCGCTATCCACCGGCACGGGGATGGTTTCGATGCCGGCGCTGTTGAGCAGGCTGCGCGTGCCCCAGTAGCCGGGGTCTTCCATCCAGGCCTTGTCGCCGACATCGCCCAGCAGCCGCGCGATGAGGTCGATGGCCTGGTGGATGCCGGTGGTCAGGATGATCTGCTCCGGCTCGCAGCGCACCGAGCGCACCAGCCGCAGGTGCTCGGCCAGCACGCGGCGCAGCGGCAGGTAGCCACCGTTGTGCGCATACGTCAGTAGCTCGGGCTTGGGGGCGCGCCAGTGCTTGTTCAGCAACCGTGCCCAGACCGCGTGCGGAAACAACGAAACGTCGGGTACGCCGGAGACGAACGCACCCCATTGGCGATCCGACGCACCGGAATGCGACACCAGATGTTGCCCCCGCCGCGAAAGCGTGAAGCGATTCGGATTTTGCTGCGCCGCGAGCACCGGCATGGTGCCACTTTGCGCCCTAACGTTGTGCAATGCACTATGGTCGGGAAAACTCTGCGACACGAAGGTGCCACTTCCGCTGGCCGCGGTGACATAGCCCTCTGCCAGCAGCTGCTCAAATGCGTAAAGCACGGTATTGCGGGAAACCCCTATCTCCTTCGCAAGCAGGCGCGACGCAGGCAGCTTGCTACCCGCAACCAAAGACCCAGCAAGGATTTCCTGCCGAATGATCTCGTAGAGCTGGCGGTTCATATGCGCGCCGTTTTTGTCCGCCGCACCATCCGCGGGCCGCTCCAGACGCTGCAGCAGCAGCTCCGACAAAATCGTCTCTTTCAAAGTGGCCCCGCGCGAAAAGAAAAATATGGATCTATGTATGGTACCAATGATCGGCTAAGTTTCGACACATCTTGTTTCGATCGTCGTTTTTCTCAACGACGTTTTGCCAATCAGGCCGATTCGATCCTCTCCGGGCACGTTCCAAGCGCGCGCACCGGACAGCCAGTGGAGCCACTTATGCAACGTCCCACCGCTATGCCCTCTACGTCCTCTACGTCCTCTACGCCCTCTATCCCCGCCACCCCCGCGCTTTCCACCGATGCCATCGCCGCCGCCGTGCGCGCGCTCGAGCCGTACATGGTGCGTACGTTGTCGGAATTCGTGGCGGCACCCAGCCCCTCCGGGCAGGAACAGCCGGCCGTGGCGTTCATGGAGGGCGCGCTGCGCGAGCTGGGCCTGGAGCCGGAGCGCATCTACCTGCGCAGCGAGACGTTGAAGGATCTGCCGCTGTTCTCACCGCCATGCTGTCCGGACGGCGGACGCTATAACCTGCTGGCTACGCATCGCCCGGCGACGAAGGGCGGCCGCTCCGTGCTGTTCAACGGCCACCTGGACGTGGTCCCCACCGGCCCGGAGTCGATGTGGCGCCAGTCGCCGTATGCGCCGTTTGTCGAGGACGGCTGGCTGTTCGGCCGCGGCGCGGGCGACATGAAGGCCGGCATCATCTGCACGCTCGCCGCCTATAAGGCGCTGAAAGATCTCGGCGTGCAGCCCGCCGGCGCGGTCGGCTTCAATGCCGTGCTCGAAGAAGAGAACACCGGCAACGGCGCGCTGGCGACCGTGGCCGCGCTCGCCAGCGCGGTGGGCGCCGGCAAGCTGGCCTCGTTCGACACCGTGGTGATTCCCGAACCGCTGGGCGAGAGCCTGATGAGCGCGCAGATGGGCGTGTTCTGGATGTTCGTCGAACTCACCGGCCGCCCGGCGCATGCCGCCTACATGACCACCGGCGTGAACCCGGTGGAGGCCGGCATCGAGGTGATGGCCGACCTGCGCAAGCTCGAGGCCGAATGGAACCTGCCGGAAAACCGCCCCGCCGTGTACCGCGACCACGCGCACCCGATCAACTTCAACCTCGGCCAGATCCAGGGCGGCGAATGGAACTCGTCGGTGCCCTGCACCTGCACGCTCGGCATTCGCATCGGCTTCTACCCGACCATGAGCGTGACCGATGCCAAGGCGCGCGTCGAAGCCTGCGTGCGCGGCACGCTGGAGCGCCTGGCCAGCAACCTCACGCTCGATCTGCGCTACGAAGGTTTCCACGCCCCGGGCTGCGAGTTCGATCTCGATGTGCCCAGCATGCAGGCGCTTGGCGAAGCCCACCGCAAGGTCAATGGCGAAGAGGTGCGGCGCGAAGCCACCACCGCTACCACCGACGCGCGGCATTTCCGCCTGATGCTGGAAACGCCGGTGACCTGCTACGGCCCGCAGGCCCGCAACATCCATGGCATCGACGAGTCGGTTTCCATCCAGAGCATGGTGCGCGTTGCCACCACGCTTGCACAGTTCATGCACGACTGGTGCGGCGTAGAGCCGGTCAGCGCTTGAAGTCCACGCAGCAAATCGTCTTCGCGTATTCGCAGATCACGATCACCACCACAGGAAACTGACCGATGAAACACCTCACCCAACACCTGAAAAAGAGCTTTGGTAAAAGCCTGGTGTCGATGGCGCTGGCAACCGCCGGCCTGGCCCTGGCACCGGCACTGTTGCCCGCGGGCAACGCGGTTGCGCAGACCGTTGGCGGCACCTTGTCCGGCATCGTGCAACCCGAGCCGCCGATCCTGATCAGCGCGATGAACTCGCAGGCGCCCACGCAATATGTCGCCGGCAAGATCTACCAGGGCCTGCTCACCTACGGCCCCGACCTCAAGCCGCGCCCGGAGCTGGCCAAGTCGTGGAAGATCTCGCCTGATGGCCTGACCTACACGTTCGAGCTGCAGAGTGGCGTGAAGTGGCATGACGGCAAGCCCTTCACTTCCGCCGACGTGGTGTTCTCGATCGACAAGATGCTGCGCGAAGTGCATGTTCGTACGCGCGCCGTGCTGAACAAGTACATGGAATCGATCCGCGCCGTGAACGACGGCACGGTCGAGATCAAACTCAAGGAAGCGTTCCCGCCGTTTATCTCGATGTTCGAGACCGGCACCATGCCGATGATGCCCAAGCACATCTACGACGGCACGGACTACCGCAACAACCCGGCCAACCAGAAGCCTGTCGGCACCGGCCCCTTCATGTTCAAGGAATGGAAGAAGGGCGCCTATATCAAGCTGGCCAAGAACCCCAACTACTGGAAGAAGGGCAAGCCCTACCTGGATGAACTGGTGTTCTACGTGATCCCGGACTCGGCCTCGCGCGCGGTGGCCTTCGAGAAGGGCGACGTGCAGGTGCTGCGCGGCGGCGACGTGGACAACGTGGACGTGAAGCGCCTGCGCGCGTTGCCCAATGTGGAATACACCACCAAGGGCTGGGAGCTGTTCTCGCCGATGTCGAACCTGTTGATGAACATGCGCAAGCCGCCGTTCAACAACGTCAAGGTACGCGAGGCGGTGATGCACGCGCTCAACCGCAAGATGATCGTGGACAACATCTTCTTCGGCATGGGCAAGCCGGCGGTCAGCCCGTTCGCCTCCGCCACGCTGTTCTTCGACAAGACCACACCCGTCTATGACTTCAACCTGAAGAAGGCGCGCGAGCTGATCAAGGAATCCGGCGTCAACGTGGGCCAGTACCCGGTCAAGATCCTGTCGTCATCCTATGGCGCCAACTGGGACCGGCTTGACGAGTACATGAAGCAGATGCTGGAACAGCTTGGCTTCAAGGTCAGCATCGAGTCCGCCGATGCCGGTACCTGGTCCGCCCGCGTCAGCAACTGGGACTTCGACCTGACCGCCACCTACACCTACCAGTACGGGGATCCGGCGCTGGGCGTGGAGCGGCTCTACGTGACCAAGAACATCGTCAAGGGCACGCCGTTCGCCAATGTGCAGGGATACAGCAATCCGCAGGCCGATGAACTCTGGGCCAAGGCCAGCGTCACCATGGACCCGGCCGAGCGTCAGAAGCTCTACAGCCAGGTGCAGAAGATCCTGATGACGGAAGTGGCCGCGGGCAACCTGTTCGAGCTGGAGTTCCCCACGCTGTACCGCAAGAACGTCAAGAACCTCGTGACCACTGCCATCGGCCTGAACGAGTCGTTCGACAACGTTTCCATCGAGAAGAACTGAGTACGCCAGAGTACGCCAGAGTACGCCGCTACCCAGGTAGCAAGTCGCCAGTCAGTTCACGCGCCGGGCCATCCGCCCGGCGCGTGCGTGGAGCATGCCGTGAATTTCCTCTCTTTCCTGCTATCCCGACTGTGGAAGGCCCTCGTGGTCGTCCTCGGCGTGGTCGTCATCAATTTCTTCCTGATCCGCATGGCGCCTGGCGACCCCGCCACCGTGCTGGCGGGCGAGGCCGGCGCGGGCGATGCCGCGTTCGTTGGCCAGTTGCGTCAGCAGTTCGGGCTGGACCAGCCGGTGCTCACGCAGCTTGGCATCTATCTCAAGGGCGTGGCCAAGCTCGATCTTGGCTACTCGTATCGCAATCACCTGCCGGTGCTCGACCTGATCCTGGACCGGCTGCCCGCCACCATCGTGCTGATGAGCGGTGCCTTTGTCTTTTCCCTCGTGCTTGGCGTGTTTCTCGGCGTGATCTCGGCGCGCACGCGCTATGAGAACAAGCGGCGCTGGATCGACAGCGCGGTGATGTCCGCGGCGCTGCTGTTGTACGCCACGCCGCTGTTCTGGCTCTCGCTGATGGCCATCATCCTGTTCTCGGTGGTGCTGGGCTGGCTGCCGGCGTTTGGCATGGAAACCATCGGCGCAGGCTATACCGGCCTGGCGCGCATCCAGGATGTGGCGCTGCACATGATCTTGCCCACCATCTCGCTCGGCTGCTTCTTCATGGCGGTGTACGTGCGCCTGACCCGCGCCTCGATGCTGGAAGTCATGGGCATGGACTTCGTCAAGACCGCGCGCGCCAAGGGCGTGCCTGCTGGACGCGTGATCCGCGTGCACGTGCTGCGCAACGCGCTGCTGCCGGTCATTACCTTTGCCGGCATCCAGCTCGGCCAGATGGCAGGCGGCGCGGTGCTGACCGAAACCGTGTTCTCCTGGCCGGGCATTGGCCGGCTGATGTTCGACGCCCTGCTGCAACGTGACTACCAGCTGCTGCTTGGCATCTTCTTCGTCACCTCGGCGCTGGTTGTGTTCTTCAACCTGGTGACCGACATCGTCTACCGCTTCATCGACCCCCGCATCTCGGTGGGCGGCAAGGGAGCCACGGCATGAAAGCCTTCGCACAACGTTATTGCCGCAACTACGGCGCCGTGATCGGCCTGATCGTGCTGCTGCTGGTGGTCGCCGTGGCGCTGCTGGCGCCGGTGCTGTACGAGGAGTCGCCGTGGCTGATGGTGGGCGATCCGCTGGTGCGTCCGTTTGCCGACGCGGCGTTTCCCTTTGGCACCGACATGCTCGGGCGCGACATCACCGCTGGCATGCTGTACGGCGCGCGCGTCTCGCTGCTGGTGGGCGTGATCTCCACCGGCGTGGCGCTGGTGTTCGGCATCCTGATCGGGTCGGTGGCCGGCTATTGCGGCGGACGCATCGACGACGCGCTGATGCGCTTTACCGAGTTCTTCCAGACCATCCCGCAGCTGGCGATGGCGGTGGTGATCGTGGCGATCTTCAATCCCACCATCTACTCCATCGTCGCCGCCATCTCGGTGGTGTCCTGGCCGCCGGTGGCGCGCCTGGTGCGCGGCGAGTTCCTCACGCTCAAGCAGCGCGAGTTCGTGCAGGCTGCGGTGGTGATCGGGCAGAAGCCGCTGCGTATCATCCTCACGCAGATCCTGCCCAACGCCATGTCGCCCATCATCGTGTCGGCCTCCTTCATGGTGGCCACGGCAATCCTGACGGAGTCCGCGTTGTCCTTCCTGGGCCTGGGCGACCGCAACATGATGAGCTGGGGCTTCATGATCGGCGCGGCCCGCACCATGATCCGCGAGGCCTGGTGGATGAGCGTGTGGCCCGGCGTGGCCATCCTGCTGACGGTGCTGTCCATCAATCTGATCGGCGAAGGCCTGAACGACGCCATGAACCCGCAACTGCGCCGCCGTGGCGAGTAACGACAAGGAAGACGCCACCATGCAAGCACAAGACAAGCTACCGCTGCTATCCGTGCGCGACCTCACCATTGCGCTGCCTACGGGCGGTGACCGTGCGCACGCGGTGAAGGACGTCAGCTATGACCTGCACGCCGGCGAGATTCTCTGCATCGTCGGAGAATCCGGCTCGGGAAAGTCGATGAGCGCCAACGCCATCATGGGCCTGCTGCCGCCGTACCTGAAGCCGCAGGGCGGCCAGATCCTGTTCCAGGGCAAGGACTTGCTCACGCAGGATGAGCAGACCTTGCTGTCCATGCGCGGCAAGGCCATGGCCATGGTGTTCCAGGAGCCGCTGTCGGCGCTTAACCCCGTGATGACGGTGGGCGACCAGATTGCCGAGGTCATGCGCGTGCACGACGCCTACCCCGGCGAGGCGAGGACAAAGCGCGTGCTGGAACTGCTGGAGTTCGTCGGCCTGCCCGATCCGGCCACGCTGATCCACAGCTATCCGTTCCGCCTGTCGGGCGGGCAGCGCCAGCGCGTGGTGATCGCCATGGCGCTCGCGCTGGAGCCGGCGCTGCTGATCGCCGACGAGCCGACCACTGCCCTGGACGTGACCACGCAGGCCCAGATCCTGGCGCTGATCAAGCGCATCCAGGCGGACAAGGGCATGGGCGTGATGTTCGTCACGCACGATTTTGGCGTGGTGGCGGAAATCGCCGACCGCGTGGCGGTGATGGAGCGGGGCGTGCTGGTGGAGGTAGGCCCGGTGCAGCAGGTGCTCAACCATCCGCAGCATCCCTATACGCGGCGGCTGATCAGCGCCGTGCCGCATGGCCGCGCCAAGGCGCGCGACCAGCAGGCGGCCGAGACGGTGCTGGAAGTGCGCGACCTGCGCAAGACGTATTCCTCCGGTGGTGGCCTGTTCAGCAAGAAGCGTGTGGTCAACGCCGTGGACGGCGTGAGCTTCAGCGTGCGGCGCGGGCAGACGCTCGGCATCGTTGGCGAATCCGGCTCGGGCAAGTCCACCATCGGCAAATGCCTGCTGAAGCTGACCGACATCGACGGCGGCGAGCTGCTGTTCGATGGCCAGGACATCGCCCGGCTGACGGAGCGCCAGTTCCGCCCGCTGCGCAGCGATGTGCAGATGATCTTCCAGGATCCGTTCGCCTCGCTGAACCCGCGCCATACGGTGGGCCGCATCATCACCGATGGGCCTGTCGCCAATGGCGTGCCGCTGGCGCAGGCGCAGGCGCGCGCTCGCGAGCTGCTGCAGCTGGTGGGCCTGGAGCCTTCCGCGTTCGACCGCTATCCCAACCAGTTCTCCGGGGGGCAGCGCCAGCGCATCGGCATTGCGCGCGCGCTAGCGCTGGATCCCAAGTTGCTGGTGGCGGACGAGTCCGTCTCCGCGCTGGATGTCTCGGTGCAGGCGCAGGTATTGCAACTGCTGGCCGACCTGCAGAAGCGCCTGAACATCGGCCTGATCTTTATCACCCACGACCTGCGCGTGGCCGCGCAGATCTGCCACCACGTGATCGTGATGCACAAAGGCCGCGTGGTGGAGTCCGGCCCGCCCGACCAGATCTTCGACGCGCCGCAGCATGCCTACACGCAGCGGCTGATTGCCGCGATTCCCGGCAAGGAGTGGGACCCGGCCCTGATCCGCGCCGCGGCCTGAACTCAACCGCACAACCCCGACAGCACAACCCCGACAGCACAACCGATATCAAAGATGGAGCAACAGATGAAGAATGCCGAACTGGTTCGCCGCAAGGATGCCGCCACACCCCGTGGCGTTGGCGTGATGTGCAACTTCTACGCCGAGCGTGCCGAGAATTCGGAGATCTGGGATGTGGAAGGCAAGCGCTATATCGACTTCGCCGCCGGCATCGCCGTGCTCAACACCGGCCACCGCCACCCGCGCCTGGTCGAAGCCATACAACGCCAGCTTGAGCGCTTCACGCACACCGCCTACCAGATCGTGCCGTATGCCAGCTATATCGAGCTGGCCGAGCGGATCAACCAGCGCGCGCCAGGCCGCAGCGCCAAGAAGACGGCGTTCTTCACTACCGGCGCCGAGGCGGTGGAGAACGCCATCAAGATCGCCCGCGCCGCGACCGGCCGCCCGGGCGTGATCGCCTTCTCCGGCGGCTTCCACGGCCGCACCATGATGGGCATGGCGCTGACCGGCAAGGTGGTGCCGTACAAGGTGGGCTTTGGCCCGTTCCCCGGCGAGGTCTTCCACGCGCCGTACCCGTGCGCGCTGCATGGCGTGTCGGTGGAGGACGCGCTCAAGGCGATGGAGCACCTGTTCAAGGCCGACGTGGATCCCAAGCGCGTGGCCGCCATTATCTTCGAGCCGGTGCAGGGCGAGGGTGGCTTCAACGTGGCGCCGCCGGCCTTCGTCAAGGCGCTGCGCGCGATCTGCGACGAGCACGGCATCCTGCTGGTCGCCGATGAAGTGCAGACCGGCTTCGGCCGTACCGGCAAGCTCTTTGCCATGGAGCACTACGACGTGGCGCCTGATCTCACCACCATGGCCAAGAGCCTGGCCGGCGGCATGCCGCTGTCGGCGGTGTGTGGCCGCGCGGAGGTGATGGACGCCCCCGCGCCCGGTGGCCTGGGCGGCACCTATGCCGGTAATCCGCTGGCCGTGGCCTCGGCGCTGGCGGTGCTGGACGTGCTGGAAGGCGAGCAGTTGATCCCGCGTGGCGCGGCACTTGGCCAGCGCCTGGTAGAGCGGCTGGAAACCCTGAAGGCGCGCGTGCCGCAGATCGCCGAGATCCGTGGCCTGGGCGCGATGGTGGCGGTGGAATTCCGCCGCGCCGACGGCGCGCCGGATGCGGAGTTCACGCGCGAGGTGCAGAACCGCGCGCTGGAGCAAGGCTTGCTGCTGCTGTCCTGCGGCGTGTACGGCAATGTGATCCGCTTCCTGTTCCCGCTGACGATTTCCGACGCGGTGATGAACGAAGGGCTGGATATCCTGGCCGATGTGCTCACGCGCTGAGCCGCAAATTCATCCAAGAAGCCATCCACGAAGCCATCCACGAACAGACATAGAGAGTCAGAATGATCATGCAACTCAAAGACCCCACCCTGCTGCGCTCGCAAGCCTTTATCGGCGGCCAGTGGCAGAACGCCGACAGCGGCGCCACCTTCCCCGTGACCAACCCCGCCGACGGTTCGCTGATCGGCACCGTGCCGCTGATGGGCGCGGCGGAAACCACCCGCGCCATCGAGGCGGCCCGCGTGGCGCAGGCCGCATGGCGCCGCAAGACGGCCCGCGAGCGTGCCCAGGTGCTGCGTGCCTGGTACGACCTGATGCTGGCCAATGCCGACGACCTGGCCGTGCTGATGACCACCGAGCAAGGCAAGCCACTGGCCGAGGCGCGCGGGGAAGCCGTCTACGCCGCCTCCTTCCTGGAATGGTTCGCCGAGCAAGCCAAGCGCGTCCACGGCGACGTGCTGGCCACGCCCGCGTCCGACAAGCGCCTGCTGGTGGTCAAGGAACCGGTTGGCGTGTGCGCGGCCATCACGCCGTGGAATTTCCCGCTGGCCATGATCACCCGCAAGGCCGGCCCGGCGCTGGCGGCGGGTTGCGCCATGGTGCTCAAGCCGGCGGAAGACACACCGCTGTCGGCGCTCGCGCTGGCGCTGCTGGCAGAACGCGCTGGCCTGCCCGCCGGCCTGCTGAGCGTGGTGACGGGCGACGCCGCCAGCTCGATCGAGATCGGCGGCGAGCTGACCGGCAGCCCGGTGGTGCGCAAGCTCAGCTTTACCGGCTCCACGGAAGTCGGCCGCATCCTGATGCGCCAGTCGGCGCCCACCATCAAGAAGCTGTCGCTGGAACTCGGCGGCAACGCACCCTTCATCGTGTTCGACGACGCGGACCTGGACGCTGCCGTGGAAGGCGCCATGGCGTCCAAGTACCGCAACGCCGGCCAGACCTGCGTCTGCGCCAACCGCCTCTACGTGCATGACAAGGTGTACGACGCCTTTGCCGAGAAGCTGGTTGCCGCGGTGAAGACGCTCAAGGTCGGCCACGGCCTGGAGTCCGGCGTGCAGCAAGGCCCGCTGATCAATGAAGACGCGGTCGCCAAGGTGGAGCAGCACATTGCCGATGCCCTGGGCAAAGGCGCGCGCGTACTCACGGGCGGCAAGCGCCACAGCCTGGGCGGCACCTTCTTCGAGCCCACCGTGCTGGCCGGCGTCACGCCGGACATGGTGGTGGCGAAGCAGGAAACCTTCGGCCCGCTCGCGCCGCTGTTCCGCTTCACCAGCGACGAGGAAGTGGTCAACATGGCCAACGATACCGAGTTCGGCCTGGCCTCGTACTTCTTCAGCCGGGACATTGGCCGCGTCTGGCGCGTGGCCGAGGCGCTGGAGTACGGCATGGTGGGCATCAACACCGGCCTGATCTCCAACGAGGTGGCGCCTTTCGGTGGCGTCAAGCAATCCGGCGTGGGCCGCGAAGGCTCCTCGTACGGCATCGAGGAATACCTGGAGGTCAAGTACCTCTGCATGGGCGGCGTGGACCGCTAAGCCCTCGGCACAACACAACGCGTTTTCAGGAGAACCCACCATGAGCAGACCCCAGGCCGTACCCACCGTGCAGGTGGACAATGATCGCGTGGTCGTTACCGAGTGGCGCTTTGCGCCGGGCGCGCAGACCGGGCATCACCGCCACGGCTACGACTACGTGGTGGTGCCGATGACCACCGGCGCGCTGCGGCTGGAGACGCCGGCCGGCGAAGTCGTCAGCCAGCTCGTGGCGGGCCACGCCTACTACCGTGGCGCGGGCGTCGAGCACAACGTGATCAACGCGCACGAAGGCGAATGCGTGTTCGTGGAAATCGAGATCAAGCCAGTTGCGCCGCCTCCCGCAGCCGGGAAACCGTGAGTCTCACCAAAAAAACAATCATGCGCGCCTTCTTCTCGGATGACCAACTGCTGCACCAGCCCCGCCAGTTCATGCGTGCGGGCCGCCTGTGCGAACCCACCGACGTGCCCGCCCGGGCCCACGCGCTGCAACGCGCGCTGGCCGGGCGCGGCATCACGTTGGCTGAGCCGGCCGACTTTGGCCGCGCGCCGCTGGAGGCCGTGCACAGCCCGGCGTATCTCGATTTTCTTGGTTATGCGTACGAGCGCTGGATGGCGCTGGCGCGGCCCGGGTTCGAGCCGGGCATCGAAGTGCTGCCCAATCTTTCGCCCTACTACAACGGCCGTGTGGACCAGCCGCGCCGCGTGCCGTGCCCGACGGATTCCATCATTGCCCAGGCCGGCTATTACCTCGGCGACCTGAGCGCGCCGCTCGGGCCGCAGAGCTGGCGCTCCATCCTGCGTTCCGCGCACAGCGCCGTGGCCGCCGCCGAGTACGTGTGCGAGCAGCAGGACCGGCAAGGCATCGCCTACTCGCTGTCGCGCCCGTCCGGCCACCATGCGCACAGCGACCGCGCGGTGGGCTTTTGCTACGTCAACAACGCAGCCATCGCCGCCGAGACCTTGCTCAAGCGCTTCAACAAGGTGGCGGTGCTCGACGTGGACGCGCACCACGGCGATGGCACGCAGCAGATCTTCTACCAGCGCTCCGACGTGATGACGATCTCCCTGCACGCCGATCCGAGCGCGTACTACCCCTTCTATACCGGCTACGCTAACGAGCGTGGCTACGGCGCGGGCTACGGCTACAACCTGAACTTCCCGCTGCCGCACGGCACCGAGGACGCCGGCTTTCTCGGCGCGCTCGACAACGCGCTCGATGCCCTGCGCGACTACCGTCCGCAGGCACTGGTGCTGGCACTGGGCTTCGACACCTACATCCACGATCCCATCAGCGTGCTGCGCGTGGGGCTGGACGCCTATCGCGGCATCGGCGAGCGCATCAATGCGCTGGGCGTGCCCACGGTGGTGGTGCAGGAAGGCGGCTACGAGGTCGAGGCCATCGGTCCGGCGCTCGATTCCTTCCTGTCGGGCCTCGTGCCTGCCACGGCCTGAGCCACGTGCCGCAACCCTCGCGCTACCCGATGCGCTACCCGATTCCGCTTGAACAAAGAGAGCCGACATGACGACACTGAAGATCGATGGCGACCGCCTCTGGCAGTCCTTGATGGCATTGGCGCGCATCGGCGCCACGCCGCGCGGCGGCAATGCGCGCCTGGCGCTCACCGCGCTCGACGGCCAGGGGCGCGACCTGGTCACTGGCTGGATGCGCGATGTCGGGCTTACCGTCACGGTTGACAAGGTCGGCAATATCTTCGGCCGCCGTGCCGGGCGCGACGACAGCCTGCCGCCCGTGATGACCGGCAGCCATATCGATACGCAGCCCACGGGCGGCAAGTTCGACGGCTGCTTTGGTGTGCTGGCCGGGCTGGAAGTCATGCGTACCCTGAATGACCAGGGCGTGCAGACCGAGGCGCCGCTGGAACTGGCAATCTGGACCAACGAGGAAGGCACGCGCTTTGTGCCGGTGATGATGGGCTCGGGCGTGTTCGCCGGCATCTTCCCGCTGCAGACCGCGCTGGATGCGACAGACAACGACGGCAAGCGCGTGGACGATGAACTGCATGCCATCGGCTACGCCGGCAGCGCCGAAGTGGGCGGCCGCGAGATTGGCGCGTATTTTGAGGCGCATATCGAGCAGGGCCCGGTGCTGGAGGACGCCGAAAACGTGATCGGCGTGGTGACCGGCTCGCTAGGCCTGCGCTGGTACGACGTGACCGTCACCGGCATGGAAGCCCATGCCGGCCCCACGCCGATGCCGCTGCGCCGGGATGCGCTGTATGGCGCGTCATTCATCCTGCAGGAGGTGGTGCGCATCGCGCACGATTTCGCGCCGCACGGGCGCGGCACGGTCGGTGTGCTCGATGTCCATCCGGCCTCGCGCAATGTGATTCCCGGCACGGTGAAGTTCACGGTGGACCTGCGCCACCAGGACGCCGGCAAGCTAGCCGAGATGGACGCCCGCCTGCGCGCGGCCTGCGACGCGCTCGCGCAAGGCAAGACCACGGGCAACCCGCTCGGCGTGCAGATCGAAGACGTGCAGTATTTCCCGCCCACGCCGTTCGCGCCGGAACTGGTGGGCCACGTGCGCCAGCAGGCGGCGGCGCTGGGCTACACGCATCAGGACATCGTCACCGGCGCTGGCCACGACGCGGTGTATATCGCCACGGTGGCGCCTACCGCCATGATCTTTGTCCCGTGCAAGGACGGCATCAGCCATAACGAAGTGGAAGACGCCAAGCCCGAGCACCTGGAAGCCGGCGCCAATGTGCTGCTGGGCGCGATGGTGGCACAGGCTGGTGGCGTGAGCGGCTGATCCGCGACGTTCCCGGAGCCGTCACGGATCGGTCCAAACCAGTGCGCCACACAAGCAGGATGCACCGCGGCGCGAAGCCCCGCTGACCATCGCGGTGCGCTAGCCAACCCAACACCACGGTAACGGCGGGGGTGGCCCAGCCGCGTCCGCGCGGACCGGCTTTCCGGCTCAAACCGGATGGCACAGCACTTGCAATTCAAGCGCATCGCCCGTCGCTGCCACCACGACGGTTCACGTCTTCACTTCCGCAAAAGCAAGGAATCCCATGTCCATCCGTTTGCTCCAACACCGCACCGGCGCCATCGTGCTGGCGGCCATGCTGGCCACCGGCTTACTTGCCACGTCCCCTGTATCGGCGCAATCCACGCACGACTGGCCCACCCAACCCGTGCGCATCGTCGTGCCGTTCCAGGCCGGCTCCGCTACCGATCTCATCACGCGCCAGCTCGGCATCGGCCTGGGCCGCGAGTACGGCCAGACCTTCGTCGTGGAAAACCGGCCGGGCGCGGCGGCCATGATCGGAAGCGAGGCAGCCGCGCGCGCGCCTGGAGACGGCTACACCTTGCTGATGTCGGGGCCTGCTTCCATGGTGACCAACCGCTTCCTCTACAAGAAGCTCAGCTACGATCCAGACGCCTTCGAGAAGGTCGCGGTGGTGGCCATCACGCCGAACATCCTGCTGGCCAGCCCCGGCCTGCCCTTCAAGACGCTGCCGGAAATGATCGCTTACGCCAAGGCCAATCCAGGCAAGCTGACCTATGCGTCGTTTGGCGCGGGCACCACGTCGCATATGGCAGGCGAGATGCTCAAGGCGCTGGCCGGCATCGATATCGTCCACGTGCCGTACAAAGGCGCGGGCGAGGCGATTCCCGCCTTGCTTTCCGGACAGGTGTCGATGTACTTCGACACCATCATGACGGGGTTGCCGTATGTGAAGGCGGGCAAGCTGCGTGCGCTGGGTGTTTCCAATGCCAGGCGCTCGCCGATGGCGCCGGATATTCCCACCATTGCCGAGCAGGGCTATCCGGGCTTCGATATCGCGCCCTGGTACGGGATTGTCGCGCCGAAAGGCACACCAGCAGAGGTGGTTGCCAAGTTGAATGTCTCGATCAACAAGCTGCTCAAGGATCAAGGTTTTCGCGAGAGGCTCGCTGCAACCGGCGCGGAGCCGCGCGGCGGTTCGGTGGCGGATTTCAACGCCATGGTAGGCGCGGAAATCCCGCGCACGGAGAAGCTGGTCAAGCAGTCGGGGATCAGCCTGCAGTAAGGCCGCCGGCGCGAGGCAAAAACACGGGCTTCGCTTCAAGTGGCTCCTAGCTAAGCCACCCCTCTCCCCGGCCCTCTCCCCATGAGGGGAGAGGGAGAGACAGCCGTCGTCATGGCGCGCGGTTTTGGCTCGTTCGGCGGCTTCGGCCCGCTACATCATGTGGCGCGAGAAGCGCCCGTGCTCGGCACCGACCATCAGGTCGGCGAACTGTTCGCTGCTCATGTGCACGAGTTGTTGGTGATCGCCGGCCTCGAAGAACACTTCGGGCTGGGCCAGCAGGGCTTCGTCGAGGTAGGTGTGCATGCCGTAGGCCATGGCTACCGGCGGGATGGCGCCCAGGTCGCAATCCTTGAAGACTTCGCGGATCTCCTCTTCGTGGGCCAGTACCAGCGTGCGCCCGGATTGCGCGCAGATGGCCGCCAGGTTCAGGTGATGGCTGGACGGGATCACCGCGGCTACGTAGCCGATGTCATCCTCCAGCAACAGGGTCTTGGCCAGGCGATCTCCGGGAACGTGCGCTGCCTCCGCAGTGGCCATGCTGCTGAGGGTGTAGGGATGGCGGATGGTGTCGAAACGGCTGTTCCTGCTGTTGAGGCAATTTGCCAGGGTGGTAGCCAAGGCCATGATGCGTCTCCTTCGCTGTACGTTGCGCTCAGGGCCGCGACGGACCCTAGCGCTTCCTACTATAGACGGTGCCTTTGGCGCCGGGGTGCCATGCGCGGCGTGTCATGCTTCGTCGTGCGCATCCATGGGCGGCAAGCGGCGCGGTTGTGGCCACAGGGCCTGCAGTTCGGTCTTGAGGAAGTTCAGCAGGTAGCGCGTGGCCATGGTCTGGTAGCGGTTGGGCATGGTCAGCATGTAGAGGCGGCTGCCGAACACGCTGATGTGGTAATCCGCCAGCACGGGCAGCAGGGTGCCCGCGTCGAGTTCCGCGCCGATGGCATAGAGCGGGAAGATGCCCAGGCCCAAGTCGCCCAGCACGCCGTCCTTCAGGAAGGCGAAATTCTCCGAGCTCAACGTGGGCTCCAGCGCCACTTGCTCGCGCACGGCGTCGCCGCCGGTGCCGCGCGTGCCAAAGGCCTTGAGCTTCTGGCCGATGGGCGAGGCGCAGACGATGGCGTGGTCCTTGAGATCGGCCAGGTCGCGCAGGGGCGGCTGCGTGGCCAGGTAGCCGGGAGACCCGCATACCACCCACTCGACCGCGCCGATCTCGGTCGCCACCACCGAGTCCGGCGGCGTGGAGATGATGCGCAGCGCCACCTCCACGTCTTCGGACACCAGGTTGTGGATGCGGTTGTCGAACACCACATCGAGGGTGATGTCGGGGTAACGGTGCTTGAACTTCACCAGCAGCGGCGAAAGCATCGAGTGCCCCAGCCCGGTAGGCACCGACAAGCGCACATGGCCATGCAGGCTCTTGCCCATGCTGTTGATCAGCGCGTTAGCCGCCGCCACTTCACCGAGGATGTTGCGCCCGTGCTCGTACAGGCCGGCGCCCACGGGCGTGGGCTCGACGTGCCGGGTGGTCCGGCGCAGCAGCTGCACGCCCAGCGCTTCTTCCAGCGCCTTGAGGTGGTAGCTCACGTTGGCGCGGGTCATCTTGAGCTTGCGCGCGGCAGCCGAGAGGTTGCCGGCGTCGACGATGTCCACGAAAAGGCGTAAGGCGTTCAGGTCCATTTGGTGGCTTGCTCTTGTTCGGGTGAAAGCGTGCTGGCGTTGACGGGCATGGCAAACAGTTTATCAAGCCGCCGCGCGTCTAATGCGTGAGCCAGCCATGCTGGCCGCTCCTGGTGGCGGCACGCCATCTAAAGACGGGCAAGCCAAGACAACGCAATTGCGTCAAAGGCCGATGCGCAAAGGATTGCGCCGAGGCATTCCCTTTATGTTCCCTTATGCCCCCTGATGTCCCCTGATGTCGAAGCGATGATCTTCGCAAGCAACGGTTTCTTCCAGTGCGGGGGAGCGGATTGCCACTACAGCGGAGAAATATCCGTTGCCGATATTGCGTTCGCTCACCACCGTGCGCTGGTGATCGGCGATCATCGATTGATTGTGCATGCGCCGGTCCAGGCGCCGGAAATTGGTGGCGAATTCCAGCCAGCGCCAGGCGCGCCACGACAGCGTCCAGGCCGGATAGGAGCGGGTAGAACACGGATTCGCCGGGGTGTTGCGCCTGGCCCGGCGCCAGCGCACCGCGGCGGCGGAACTCGCGCGGTGCTATCGGCGTCTCAGGGATTTGCTCCGGACTATGCGACACGGCGTTTCCCCCAAAATTGGCGTTGCCGGCTCACTTTGGAATGGCGCGATTTGCACGGTATCACCGGCCCGGTCGGTAAGGAAAGGAGAAATCCGCACGGCCTTTGCGTGCAATGCGGTCCGGCGCGGTCCAGCGCCTATTGGAATGACATTGAACACTGGATTCCGCAAGCGCGAATGCAGCGTATCAAACGCCGTGCGAGAGCCGGTCCGCCGGGGCTTGCATCGCGCTAGCGGATTGCCATTTCCTGTTTTTGAATGATGGATGGGGCTTGAATGCCAGGCATCCAAGTCAGGATCGAGTCCAGGCGTGGATGCATGCGAGCTTGCGCTAAAAAGTGGATATTGCTTAGCTTCAGGCCCATGCGATTATCCGGTTTGGGGGCAATTACGGCAAAGCCGGGCGCGCTCCGACAGGCTTTTCTATCACATTGTCTGTACATTTTTTGTGGCAGAACGGGAATTGCGGCTTCCATGCCTGCGGGGCAATGGCCTTTCAGGAACCTTTCGGAATGTTGTCATATTGTGTCATCGCGCTGTCGGGTGAATGCACCGTCAGGGCGCATGCCAATGGGGGGATCCAATGGGGGGGGGCAATGGGGGGATCCAATGGCGCCGATGGCATGGCAGAGAAATCCCGCATATAGGGTATTACCTGAACCCGCATTGCGATCCGCAATGCGGAGGCTTCGCACGTGCGATCCGGCGTCCAATCGCACCCGCATTCGGCGTGTCCACGGCGTTTTCTATTCTTGTGCAAATCTGGTCGGTTGTATCAACTTCTTACGCGATTGGATTTTCTTTAATCAAACGTGGTAGGCTATGCCAGCAAATTTTCCCCTATCATTGAATTAACACCGCTCCAGGAGAATCAAAATGGCAACTTACAAGCAGCTGATTGCAGAGAAGGAAGCGCTCGAAGCAAAGCTGGCCGAGATGCGTGCCAGCGAAGTGGCGGGCGTTATTGCGCAGATCCAGGGCCTGATGGCGGAATATGAGCTGACGGCAGACGACATCGCCCCGAAGCGCCGCCGGGGCCGCCCGGCAGCCAGCGCGAATGGCGCCGCGGCTAAGCCCAAGTCCACCCTGCCCGCGAAGTATCGCGATCCCAAGACTGGCGCCACCTGGACCGGCCGTGGCCGCGCACCGGGTTGGCTGGGTAAGAACCGTGCCCGCTTCCTGATCGCCGAAGCCTGATCGCATTGCTGTCTCAATGACGCAGTGGCGCCGGCCCCGCCGGCGCTAGCTTCCCCTTTGTGGGCACTGCGGCAAGCCATTGGCGCAAGCCTTGCGCAACGCCAATGGCGCTCCTCATCAAATTCCCCCCCTGCCAGACCCCAGACCCGATATGAAAAAAGCGCTGCTTTCCGCGTTGCTGCTTTGCGCGTCTTTTGCCGCGCAGGCGGATGAAAAATTGTTGTCAAAGCAATACGGGGCCTGCATGGATCGTCCGGATGTCACTACCGCTGGCATGCACGACTGCATCGCGGCGGAGACGGCGCGGCAGGATAAATCGTTGAATGCCGCCTATAAAAGCCTTCAACAGGCACTGCCTCCTGCCAGGAAAGCAACATTGCTCGACGCCCAGCGCGCTTGGCTGAAGTTCCGGGACGCCAATTGCAGCTTCCAGGCCGATCCCGATGGCGGCACGATCGCCGGTGTCAACGCGTCCGCCTGTTTTATGCAGATGACGGCGGACCGGGCGCGGGAGCTTAGCGATTTCGCCGCCGAAGCGGCAGGGCGCTAGCCGGCAGGAGGCCAGCGGCACCAAGAATATGCCTCTTTATGCTCTTATCCTTATTGTCAAAAGGGATTATCCATTCTGTTCAAGACCTGTGGGATTGTCAAAACCGGGTGACGGCGTACCATGTTGGGCACATCGTTGCTTGCTTTGACCGGAGATCCCCATGAGCCTGGATGCAGAATCCTTTTCGCTGCTGCGCGCGTCGGTGCAGCGTTTCATCGACGAACGCCTGAAGCCGGCGGAAGACACGCTCGAGGAAACCGACGATGTGCCGGCGGACATCGTTGCCGACATGAAGGAGATGGGCCTGTTCGGGATCTCCATCCCTGAGAACTATGGTGGCATCGGCCTGTCGATGTCGCAGGAATGCGACGTGGTGTACGACCTTGGCCACACAGCCTTTGCCTTCCGCTCGGTCTTCGGCACCAATGTCGGCATCGGCTCGCAGGGCATCCTGATGGACGGCACCGAGGCGCAAAAGCAGGAATACCTGCCGAAGATCGCCAGCGGCGAACTGGTGATCTCGTTCGCGCTGACCGAGCCCAATGCCGGCTCCGATGCGGCTTCGCTGCAGACCAAGGCCGAGCTCGACGGCGACCACTACATCATCAACGGCACCAAGCGCTTCATCACCAACGCACCGCGCGCGGGCGCTTTCACCCTGATGGCGCGCACCGGCGGTGCCGGCGCTTCGGGCATCTCCTCGTTCATCGTGCCGGCCAACACCCCGGGCATTTCGCTTGGCAAGCCGGACAAGAAGATGGGCCAGCGCGGCACCAAGACCTGCGACGTGGTGCTGGAAAACGTGCGCGTGCCGGCGGCCAACATCATCGGCGGCGTGCCCGGCGTTGGCTTCAAGACGGCCATGAAGGTGCTCGACCGCGGCCGCCTGCATATCTCGGCGCTGGCCTGCGGCATGGCGCACCGCCTGATTACCGATGCCGTGGCCTATGCCAAGGAGCGCAAGCAGTTCGGCCAGCCGATCGGCGATTTCCAGCTGATCCAGGCCATGCTGGCCGATAGCCAGGCCGAGCTGTACGCCGGCTTGTCGATGGTGCGCGATTGCGCCCAGCGCTACGACGCCAAGACCCCGGGCAAGAGCGATCCGGAAGTCAGCATGCTGGCCTCCTGCACCAAGATGTTCTGCACCGAGATGGTGGGCCGCGTGGCCGACCGCGCTGTGCAGATCCATGGCGGCGCCGGTTATATCGCCGAGTACAAGGCAGAGCGTTTCTATCGCGATGTGCGCCTGCTGCGCCTGTATGAAGGCACCACGCAGATCCAGCAACTGATCATCGCCAAGCAGCTGCTGCGCGACTGATCGGAGGGCGCGGATGCCTGCCGGCATGACCGGCGGGCTCCGCGAGAGGGCCCGTGCCGCACTAGTGCCACTTGTGGGCAGCGTGCATCGGCCCGGCCAATGGACACGCGCAACGCAATGTCCTGTTGTCTCAACGGAGGCTGCCCCGATGGCTATTGCCGCTCTCAAGGTTCCCGCCAGCTACGCCGGTTTTCCGTCCATGCGTGCCCCTTGCCAACTCGATGCGCCGCCCTCGCAAACGGCGCCCGGCAATTACCACGCGGGCCCGGATAGCACCGCACCTTGCTACCCGATCATCGCAGCGCTGATGGCCCGCGCCGCGCGGCCCGCCTACACGCCGCTGGACTGCATCCGCCTGGCGCTCGATGCCGCCGGCGCGCTGGGCCGCGACGATCCGGTTTCCTCGGTCCAGCCAACCCGCCTGCAAAGCTTCGACGGCGCGCTGTATCGCACGGGCACGGGCGCCTGGACCATTCTCTACAGCGATAGCCTGGCAGCGCCGGATGTGCGCTTCATGATTGCGTACCTGCTAGGCCGGCAGCTTCTGGGTGGCAGCGAGCTGGATTACGTGGAGTGCACCAACGCCGAGCTGATGGCCATGCCGGACGATGACTCGGCCGGCGGGCTCGCCTATGCCTTTGCCAGCCGGCTGCTGATGCCGCTCAATGCCTGCCGCTTGGCCTTGCCCGGCGCGGTGGACCTCGACGTGCTGGACGCGCTGGCCGAGCGCCTGTGCCTGCCGGTGCATCACGTGGCGCGGCGCTGGCTGTCCTATACCTCGCACAAGGCCGTGCTGACGCTCAAGCGCGATGGCGCTGCGCTGGGCATGTGGGCGAGCGAGACGGCCTTCGGGCTGCGGGCCGATGACCTCGGTGGCGGCATGGGCGTGCGCACGGCGTCGCAGGCATTGTTGCTTGGCGATGGCGTGGGCATCGAGCTGGCCGTGGGCCCCAGGCACGTGGCAAGCCGGGCAGGCGCGCGCCAGCGCGCTGCCTTTCCCATCTGACGCACTGGCGCGTCAGTGCTCGTGGTGCAGGTACCTGGCCTGTCGCGGCAGCCGGAAGCTGACCAGGAACACGATCACCATCATCGCCGTCACGTACCAGTAGAAGCTGGATTCGTGGCCTAGCGATTTCAGGTCCAGCGCGACATACTCGGCCGAGCCGCCGAAGATCGCGTTGGCCACGGCATAGGCCAGTCCCACCCCCAGCGCCCGGATCTCGGTCGGGAACATCTCGGCCTTCACAATGCCGCTGATGGAGGTGTAGAGGCTCACAATGGCCAGCGCCAGCGAGATCAGCACGAAGGCGACAAAGGGACTCTTCACGCTCCCGAGCGTCGTCAGGATCGGAACCGTGGCCAGCGTGCCGAGCGCGCCGAACAGCAGCATATTGGTGCGCCGCCCGATGCGGTCCGACAGCGCGCCGAAGAACGGCTGCATGCACATGTAGAAGAACAGGCAGCCGGTCATCACGTAGCTGGCTGTCTTGATCGACATGCCGGCCGAGTTGACCAGGTACTTCTGCATATACGTGGTGAAGGTATAAAAGATCAGCGAGCCGCCCGCGGTGTAGCCAAGCACGGTGAAGAAGGCTGCCTTGTGGTTGCGGAACAGCTCCGTCAACGTGCCGGCCTCCTTGCTCGCCCGGGTGGCGGCGGAGGTCGTTTCATGCAGGGTGCGGCGCAGGAACAGTGCTACCACCGCCGTGGCGGCGCCGATCACGAACGGGATGCGCCAGCCCCATGCCTTGAGCTCAGCCTCGTCGAGGAACTGCTGCAGCACCACCACCACAAGCACCGCCAGCAACTGCCCGCCGATCAGCGTGACATATTGGAACGAGGAGAAAAATCCCCGCTGGCCCTTGAGCGCCACCTCGCTCATATAGGTGGCGGTGGTGCCGTATTCGCCGCCGACGGACAGTCCCTGCAGCAGCCGCGCGACCAGCAGCAGCGCCGGCGCCCAGGCGCCAATGCTGTTGTAGGTAGGCAGGCTGGCGATCAGCAGCGAGCCGCAGCACATCATCGTCACCGAGATCAGCAGCGAGTTCTTGCGGCCATGCCGGTCGGCAATCCGCCCGAACAGCCACCCGCCAATCGGCCGCATCAGGAAGCCCGCGGCAAATACGCCGGCGGTGTTCAGCAATTGCGCCGTGGGATCGGATTTGGGGAAGAAGGACCCCGCGAAGTAAATGGCGCAGAACGCGTAGACGTAAAAGTCGAACCACTCGACCAGATTGCCGGAAGACGCGGCCACAATCGCGTAGATGCGCTTGCGCTTTTCCTCGGCGCTCGGTGGTGCATCGAGCAGGGGGGCGGACAGGTCTGTCATGGTTTGTCTCTTCCTTTCGGCATGTCGCCCACGCTAAAAGGCCGTGGTGCGAGATCGGCACGCAGAATTCCAGTGTAGTGCGATTGCGCCGCGATGGCGGCGCAGAGTGACCTGCCTTGCACTACTTGGGGGGCGGAAGGGAATGGCTGGCGAGGCGGCGCGATGCCCGCACCGGCGGGGTGCCGGCCGAAAAACGCGACTGGCCGCATCACGCGGCAGGGCTGGCGCCGTGGGTCGCGGCAGCGGGGCGAGGCGATGGGCCAGGTCCGCTGCGTTTGACGTGAATGACGCCTATTAGTGGGTCTTGCTGTGTCTTGCTTGGTCTTGCCGCGCTTTGTCTGCGTTACTGCGCTTCTTGCGGCCAGACTCCGTCCACATCCCTTAGCAGATGGCCTGCCAGGATGTAGTCGCCCAGTCGGGTCGCCTTGGCTTCGAGATCGAGCAGTTCATGGTCGGCAAGCGTGCCGAGATCGAACTGGCAATACAGATTGCGCTGCCTGAAGGTGGTCTTGGTCTTAGCCAGCCCTTCGATCAGGGCCTCGCGCGAATGGACGGCAATGCTTTCCTGTCCGCGGTATTGCACTTTGATGCCGCGTTTCTCTCCGAGCCGGCCAAGTTCGACGGCGTCCTGCCATCCGGTTTCATAGTCCAGCTCAAGCGCCAGCACATCTTTCGATGCGAGAAGCCGAAGCGCTTCTGCTTTGCTGCTAGCTCGCACTATTGACATCCACACCTCTTATATCGTCTTATACTGTACGAATATACAGTCAACGCGTCATTGCGGCAAGGGGTTGCCCCCAAGCCGTTTGGACTACTGCGCCAGCGGTGTCCCACACCGCCCTGCGTTGCCACTATTTTCCTCCAGTATTGCCTTTTAGGGGACGGCCACGGCTTCGTTTGCCGGCTCATTCGCCTCTATCGCCTTTATTGTCTTTATCGTCGCCCCGGCATCTTGCACTGCCGTGACAGAAAAATCTCCCGCATACACATGCACCGCCCGCGCCGGGTCCAGGTGCTTGCGGATGGCCGCGTTGACCTGTTCGACGGTCGCCGTGGCGATACCTTGCTCGTATTCCGTGACAAAGCGCATCGTGCGCCCCAGAAATAGCTGGCTGGCGAGCGTGCCGGCCAACGCGGAATCGCTGGTGCGGGCCAGCGTGCCTTGCTGCAGCAGGCCACTCCTGGCTTGTGCCAGCTCCTGCGGCGTGATGCCGGCGGCTGCCAGCCGCGACAGTTCTTCTTCCACGCCACGCTTGAGCTTGCCCAGGTTCTGCGGCGCATAGAGCGCTTGCATGCCGAAGCGCCCGTTGTTGTCGAGCGCACCCACCTGAACGAAACTGCCGACACTGTAACTGATGCCGTCGTGTTGGCGCAGGCGATCCGCCAGCCGGCTCTTGAGCGCGCTCCCGCCGAACACACGATTGGCGATCACCAGGGCCGGATATTCCGGTGCATCGCTGGTCAGCGCGACCGGCAGCGCGGCCAGGTAGATGGCATTGGCCTTGTCCGGCGTCTCGCGGGTCAGGTGCGCCGGTGCCAGCGGCACAAAGGGGCGTTCGATGCGCGCATACGGCGCCTGGGCCTGCCAGTCGCCGAACAGCGTGGCCAGTTGCGCCTGCGCCGCCTCGCGGTCGAAGTCACCGACCAGCGCCACCTGGCCGTGGCTCGCGCCGTAGAAGCGCGTGTGGAAGGCGCGCAGGTCGGCCAGTTGCACTTGCCGCAGCGCCGCGATGTCCTCCTGCGGGGTGCCGACATAGCGCGGATCCCCCAATGGGTAGGGATTGCCGTGACGGCCAAGCACGTTCGACGCGATCGCCTCGGGCTGGCCCAGGCCGCTCTCGATGCCGGCGATGGCGTTGGCGCGCAGGGTCTCGAACTCCGCGGCGGGCAGGCTCGGCTCGCGCAGGATGTCGCGCAGCAGCGCGAGCGTGTCGGCCAGCGTTTCGCGGCGCGCTTCAAAACGCACAGTGACCGCCTCGGCATCGCCCTGGACCGACACCACCGCCTTGAGCGCGGACAGTCGGTCGGCAATCTGCTGCCGCTCCAGGCGGACGGTGCCGCGCATCAGCATGGCGGCGGTGAGGCTGCCGACCGCATCCTGGCCTTGCAGGCTGGCGACGTCGCCCATGCGCAGGATCAGCGTGCCGTTAACAGTCTGGCCGCGGCTGGGCTTGGGCAGCAGCGCGAACTGCATGCCGTTGGCCAGCTTGCCGCGCAGCGTGTGCGTCTCGATATTGTCCGGGCTGGGATCAAAGGCGGCCACCGCGGCCTTGGGCGGCTTGCCCTGGTAGGCCGCCACCAGCGCGGCGACGTCCGGCGCGGCGGGCATGGTGGCCCGGGCCAGCGTCTCGGCCGGCGCATCGCCGGGCATGTCGATGGGGATGAAGCGGCCGAGCGTGCGGTTGCTGGCGCGCAGATAGTTCTGCGCGACCCGCTGCAAATCCGCCAGCGTGACGCGCTCGGCCTGCTGGCGTGCCACCAGCAGCAGGCGCCAGTCACCCTTGGCGATGGCCTCGGACAAGGCGACGGCGTAGCCGGAAGGATTCTCCAGCAGGCGCTCGTAGCTGTTGAGCAGGCGGGTGCGGGCGCGGTCCAGCTCCACCTGCGTCACCGGCCGGGCGGCAAAGCCCTCCACCTGCGCCACCAGCACCTGCCGCGCGGCTTCGAGATCCTGCGTCTTGCTCAGCCCGGCGGCGAACAGCACCGAGCCGGGATCCTTCATGCCCGATACCGAGCCAGACTGCCAGCTGGCCTTGCCGCTCTCGACCAGCGCCTTGTACAGGCGGCCGCCCGAGCCATCGGTCAGGATATCGGCGAGCAGCTGCAGGGCCACCGTATCCGGATGCGCGCCCGGTGCGATGTGATATTGCACCGCGACCAGTTGCGAGTCGCCCACGCGGCGCAGCGTGACCTCGCGCGCGCCCTCCTGCGGCGGCTCCACGGTGTACTGGACCGGCAGCGCGCGCGTGGGCCGGGGGATCGCGCCGAAGTACTTGCCGATGCGCGCGAGCGTGGCGGCCACGTCGAACTTGCCCGCCACCACCAGCACCGCGTTGTCAGGCTGGTAATAGCGGTGGTAGAAGTCCTGCAGGTTGCCGATGGCGACGTGCTCCACGTCGCTGCGCGCGCCGATCGGCGCCTTGCCGTAGTTGTGCCAGCGGTAGGCGGCCGAGCGCATCTGCTGCATCAGCATGCCACCGGGATTGTTCTCGGCGCGCTCCATCTCGTTGCGCACCACCGTCATCTCGCTGTCGAGCGCCTCGCGCGCGATAAAGCTGTTGACCATGCGGTCCGCTTCCATCTTCAACGCCCAGTCGAGGTTTTCCTCGCTGGCGGTGAAGCTCTCGTAGTAGTTGGTGCGGTCGAACGCGGTGGTGCCGTTGAACTGCATGCCACGGCGCGTGAGCTCCTGCGCAATGGTGTTGCCCGGCAGCGCCGGCGTGCCCTTGAACAACAGGTGTTCGAGCAAGTGCGCCATGCCAGTCTCGCCATAGTTCTCATGGCGGCTGCCGACCAGGTAGGTCATGTTGACCGTGGTGACGGGCTGCGCAGCATCGGGCGCAAGCAGCACGCGCAGGCCGTTGGGCAGCCGGTACTCGGTAATGCCTTCCACGCTGACGACTTCCGCCGGCGCCGCGCTGGGCAGCTTCGCGGCAGCTGGCGCCGGCGCGTGGGCCACGCCCGGCGCGGCGTTTGCGGATACGCTGAAAGCCAGGGCTAGCAGCAAGGAAAGGCGCTTGATGACGAGACGCATGCGGAATTCGAAGTCTGGATTGGCTCCCTTGTTGCGGAGATCTGTGCGATTCCGCGGGGCGCGGCAAGGCAGCGGTAAGGCTGGCCCGATGGCCGATTCTAGCTGTTGCCGCGCCCACAGCGGCATGTTGCTGCGTTTCTCAACCGGTGTGCAGTGAACTTGGGAATGTTCCGCACCCCTCAAGCTGTGGCAGCGCGCTGGCATCATCCATCGTCACTCTCGCCTTTCGGCTCATCCATCGCGGCAGCCAGTTCGCTCAACACCAGCGTCTCGTGCGCAAGCACGGCCACCAGCGAAAGCAGATGGGCCTGGGTCTCTTCACCAAGGTTGCAGAAGGTGCCGCCCGCCGCGTTCTCGACGGCGACAGACAACAACGCGTTGAGTTGCGCGGTCTTTTCGGCAGCGAGGCTTAGCGGGCTTTCGGATGGAGCATGCGCGGTCAGGAAGGTATCGCGGCCTGTGCGTTGGGCGGTGATGTTGTAGCGCGGGTAGTTATACATCGAGCGCCCTCCATTGGGGGGCGCGCAGGCGCTGGTGGATGACGGGGAGCTTGGGGGATGCGATTTGCCCGGAATGGGCGAATGAAGACTGGGGCATGGAGGTGCCTCCTTCTGGCGGTTGTCCGCCCTCCTAAACGGGCTGCTAAACCCGGCCGCTGTGGTGGCAGCGACGAGCGAAGTATAGCGTCGCGCAATGCAGCCTAACCCAGCCGCAACAAAAAGTCACATTCGCTACACCACTCAAGAAATATTCATCGCAGATCGAGATTTGTCTCATTGATTCCGATGAGGAATTACGCGCAAATGGGGGCGAATTTGCGCACAAGGCCCATCCTGAAGGAGCTGCAGGAGGACAAACGTTGCAGAAGGCGCCGCCCGCCGCGTTCTCGATGGCAACCGACAACAACGCATTGAGCTGCGCGTTTTTTCGGCAGCAAGGCTTAGCGGGATTTCGGATGGGGCATGCGCGGTCATGCAGGTATCGCGGCCTGTGCGTTGGGCGGTGCTGTTGTAGCGCGGGTAGTTATACGTCGAGCAGCCTCCACTGGAAGGCGCGCAGGCGTTGGCAGATGGCGGGGAGCTTGGAAGATGCGATTTGCCCGGAATGGGCGAATGAAGACCGGGGCATGCCGGTGCCTCCCCTGTCGGCGTACTTTGACACCGCTCCCCGCTGCTAATCGGGGTGGGCGGGCGCAAGGCGGGGTTAGCAGACCGGGACAGAGAACCGGCGAGCCCGAAGGCTCCCCCGCCTAGGCCCGCCCATAAGGACGTGCAGAGGCACGACGGACGCAAAAACGCCGCCTGGTGGCGGCTGTCCGCCTCTGTCATCCGGGCTGCTAAACCCGGCCGCTGTGGTTGCAGCGACGAGCGAAGTATGGCGTCGTGCAATGCAGCCTAACCCAGCCGCAACAAAAAGTCACACCCGCTACACCAGTCAAAAAATACTCATCGCAGATTGGGATTTGTCTCATTGATTCCGACGAGGAATTACGCGCAAATGAGGCGAATTTGCGCGAAAGGCCAACTCGACGGTAACAATTTTTAACGCCGGTCCTAGCCGAAATTCGTACTTGTCCGATTTCAATCGTCGCCCTCCGTTGCTACGCTGCGCAACTTGATATCCGTTGCCGGCAGCGTAACGCTCCACGGCGAAATCGCAAACGGCCAGATCCGGCATCGCTGCTCGAAGCCGCCATCCCTTGCAACGTCTTTTCGCATTGGCGCGCTCACAACGGATCGTGATACGCCGCGACTTCCGCGTTGATGCCCAGCGCAGGGTGGGCGCATTCCGGCTTCGCCGGCATTTCCGTCCAACCAAGACAACGATTGAGCCGATTGCATGGGTCTATGTCTTGCTCCGTTTCTGCGCCGCGCCTGCGCGGCAGCCCTGTGAAAGGCCTGTACTACGACGCCTTCCTCGCCTGGGGTCTCGTCAAGCCCGCCAATTTCCCTACACGCTCGCCGACAGGTGGGTTTTCGGTGTCTTTCCAATACCAGGAGAACAAGGATGCAAAAAAAGATGAAACCCGCGATGGCCGCGATGGCCGTGACGACCTTCCTGCTCGTCGCCTGCGGTGGCGGGTCGGATGGCAGCAGCGGAGCCAAGCCCAATGAAGCGCCGGCCGCCACCGATAGCGCAACAACACCGGCGCCGGTGAGCACAGCCCCGCTCGATGCGGCCTGCCTGGCGGCGCCTGCCGCCGGACAAAAGGTCACCGCGACGCTGAACTTCGGACCTGTGAGCGAGGTGGCAACCTTTGATGCCACAGCCATTGGCACCACGGTCTTCGACGGTGGCAGCTACGACACGCTCGAGGTCAAGCTGGTCAATGGCCTCTTCAATGGCCACGGGACGAACGCGCGGCTCTATATCGATCCGGCCTCCGCGATTTTTCCAATCGGCGCAACCGATTACGGCGACCTCGATCAGGGCCCGTACAGCAAGTACACCAAGTACACCAAGTATCGCCGTTTCACCTTCAAGGACAACGTGTCGGGACAGACAGGCACACCAAACCTGGTTGGCATGAAGCCAAACGAGACACGCAGCTTCACCATGTCGGAAGCGAACGCCGAGGCTCTGGCGACCGAGCCGCAACCCGCCCTCAAGCCGATCGGCCGGGTCGTCAGCGTTGCCGTGCAATACATCGGCCGCGAAGACGTGACGGCCAAGGGTGTGACGTACAAGGGCGCTTGCAAGCTGGCGCTGCATTACGACCGCAAGTATCCCGGCACCCTGTTCCCGCTGCCCGTGCTGGAAGGGACTGCCTGGCTGGCTCCGGGCGCCGGCATCGTCAAGCTCTCCGGCGCGCCGCTGGTGGGCGTGGCCACCGTAACGGCTGAAACGACAGGCATCGTGGCCGCGAACTAGTGCCCTGACAACGCGTGCCCTGAATCCGAAAGCGCATTACGGCTGGCTGCCGCCGCATGCTCCATGTTGCGCACAAAGCGGTCTGATAACCAGTACCAGCAGTTCTCGGTCACGGGCGCGGCGTCAAGCGAGTTGTGAAACCAGCGCGCTGCCGGTCTGTTGACCTGGGCCGGTCAAGGCAGCCGTAAGCGAGGATGCTGGTAAGGGCGACCCAATTGCCGGCACCGGCAGCACAACGCAGACCGGCGCCACGGTGGCGGCAAATGTGTCGCCCGCCAACACGCCGATCGAGCTGGCGCCGCTGTGCCGGTGGTCCCTTGTCCGCTCGCGCATGCTCAGAGCCTACTGCATCGGGCTCGCGCTATTCGGCGGGGCGTGGACTTCGTCTCGCAGCGGATCGCCGCGCGTTTCCCCTCGTGAACAAAACCATCCATCGGCTGATGGATGGTTCGCGTTCCGCCGCCAACTCGATGGCAATCTGGCCGCGTCCAATCCACATCGCTTGGGGCGCGGCCGATCAATACACGCCGCCGAGGCAAATGTCCGAATCCAGCTAGTTCCGCCTTCGCAACGGAGTAGCATGCTGGCTATGAAACTCGATCCGGATACCTGCTACAAGGCCGTGGCTTCGCACGACCGCCGCTTCGACGGGCGCTTCTTTGTGGGCGTGTCGTCCACCGGCGTCTACTGCCGGCCGATCTGCGCGGTGCGCACGCCCAAGCGCGAGAACTGCACCTTCTACGACAGTGCCGCCGCGGCCGAGAAGCAGGGCTTCCGGCCCTGCCTGCGCTGCCGGCCCGAGCTGGCGCCGGGACACGGGCTGGCCGACCTGTCGGGGCGCCTGGCCCAGGCCGCGGCCACGCTGATTGACGAGGGTTTCATGGTGGATGCCGGCGTGGCCGGGCTGGCCGCGCGCATCGGCATTACCGAGCGTCACTTGCGCCGGCTGTTCGATGCGCAGTTCGGCGTCTCGGTGCTGGAGTATGCGCAGACGCAGAGGTTGCTGCTGGCCAAGCGTTTGCTGACCGATACGGGGCTGACCGTGACCGACGTGGCGCACGCTGCTGGCTTTGGCAGCGTGCGGCGCTTCAACGATGTGCTCAAGACGCGCTACGGGCTGACGCCCATGGCCATGCGCAAGCGCGCCGCCGACAACGTGGCCGACGAGCTGGTGTTCGAGCTGGGCTACCGCCCGCCGATGGCGTGGGCGGCGTTCCTGCAATTCCTGGGCGTGCGCGCGGTGGATGGCATCGAGCAGCTTGGCGATGGCAGCTACGCGCGCACGCTGGCGATCGACAGCGGCGGCCGCATGCATGTGGGCTGGCTGCGGCTGGAGCATGTCGCGCGCCGCCATGTGATCAAGGTGACGTTGTCTGGTTCGCTGGCGCATGTGATTCCGCAAGCGCTGGGCCGCGTGCGGCGCTTGTGCGACCTGGGCTGCCGGCCCGATGTGGTGGATCAGCATCTGGGCCCGCTGGCTGCCGAAGCGCCTGGCATGCGCTTGCCGGGCGCGGTGGATGGCTTTGAGATCGCCGTGCGTGCGGTGGTGGGCCAGGTGATCTCGGTGAAGCACGCGCGCACGCTGCTGGCGCGGCTGGCCGAGCGCTACGGTTTGCCGCTGGCGCAGCCCACGCCGGCACTGCGCGTGACGTTTCCCGGCGCGGCTGCGCTGGCTGGCATGTCGCCCGAGGCCTTGCGTGAGATCGGCATCCCGCTGGGCAAGGGCCGGGCCATTCATGCCATCGCTGCCCGCGTGGCGGCGGGCGCGCTCAAGCTGGAGCCTAACGCCGCGCCGGAAGACACCATGGCGCGCCTGCGCGAGGTGGAAGGCGTGGGCGACTGGACCGCGCAGTACGTGGCGATGCGCGCGCTCGGCTGGCCGGATGCTTTTCCGGGCACCGACTATGTCTTGCGCAAGGTGCTCGGCATCGCTACCGTGCGAGGCATGAACCAGCACGTCGCGCAGTGGGCGCCTTGGCGCGCTTACGCCGCCATCCACCTGTGGCGGCGCTACGAAGAAGGCAAGTCGGACAAGTCGGAACGAAACGACAAGACAAGAGACACAACAAGGAACACACCATGATTGCCTACCGCATCGTCGCCAGCCCGTTGGGCGAAGTGCTGCTGCGCGTCGACGGCGCGCGCTTGAGCGGGCTGTTCTTCTCCGGGCAGAAGTACTACCCGGCGGCGGCCACGCCGGACACCAACGTGCCCGCCGCCGCGAAGCCCGTCTTCGAGCAGGCCGCCGATGAACTGGCCGATTACTTCGCCGAGCGCTTGCAGGTCTTCACGGTCCCCATGGTGCTGGGCGGCAGCCCGTTCCAGCACGCGGTCTGGCAGGCACTGTGCGAGATCCCGTTCGGCGAGACCACGTCATATGGCGAACTGGGCGCTGGGCTGGGCCTCGCCCCCACCCATGCGCGCGCGATCGGCGGGGCGGTGGGGCGCAACCCTTTGTCGGTGATCGTGCCTTGCCATCGCGTGCTGGGTGCCAGCGGCGACCTCACCGGCTATGCCGGTGGCACCGACCGCAAGCGCGCGCTGCTCCGGCTCGAAGGCACGGCCGCGGCCATGGCACTGCCCATCCTGCGTCAGTCGGCGTTGGCGTTTTGAGCGAGCGGCATCGCGCCGCTGCGCTTGACCACCCGCGCCAGGCCGTCACGGGAGGTGAGACTGATGGCACGTTTGTTCGTGGCGATTGAGGTTCCGCCAGCGCTGGCGTCCGCGTTGCTGGCTCGCGTGCCGCGCGTGGCGGGCATCCGGGCGGCGGCGCTGCATCAGGTCCATCTCACGCTGCACTTCCTCGGCGAGCAGGACGACGCCACCGCGGCATGCATCGAGCAGGTGCTTGGGGGCGTCTGCGGCGCGGCCTTTGCGCTCACGGTGAAAGAGGCTGGCTATTTTCGCGGGCGGCGGGCGAGTGTGCTGTGGGCGGGCGTGGCGCCCCATGCGGCGCTGGACAGCCTGCATGCGCAGATGGCGCAGGCGCTTGCCGGATGCGAGGGCACAACGTTACCCGATGCTGGCTTGCAGCAGCGTGCGGGCTTCCATCCCCACATCACGCTGGCGCGCTGCGGGCCTGCCGTGGCGGATACCGCGCTGCAGGCATGGCGCGACGCGCAGGCCGGGCTGGTGTGCGAGCCGTTCCCTGTGGCGCGCTTCATCCTGTATCAAAGCCACCTGCGCGCGGGCGGCGCGCAGCATGTATGCCGGCGTGCGTATGGGCTGGATCCGGCGCCAGGCTGATGCCGCCGGCAACGGCCCGCGTCATGCGAGGTTGCCCAGGCCAAGCGCCACGCCCAGCGCCAGCAACACCGAACCAATCACCCGATCCAGCCAGCGCTGGCGCCGCAGCATGGCGGCGCGCAACGCGGGCGTGGAAAAGCAGCACGCAATCAGGCCGAACCAGGCCAGGTGCGCCAGCGACATGAACAGGCCATAGCCGAACTGCACGGCCAGCGGCGTTTGCGCATTCACCACCTGCGTATAGGTGCTGACCACGAACAACGTGGTCTTGGGATTGAGCGCATTGGTGAGAAAGCCCATCTTGAGCGCGCCGAGCGCTGTCAGCGCAGGTGTGCCCGCATCCGCACCGAGCGGCGGCGCATTCGGGTCCGGCGCGCGCTTGCGCAGAGTCTGGATGCCGATCCAGATCAGGTAGGCGGCGCCGAGCAGCTTCACCACCGTCAACAGCTTGTGCGCGTGCTCCATCAACAACGCCACGCCAAACATCGTGTAGAAAACGTGCACCTGGACGCCAAGGGCGATGCCGAGCGCGCACAGCAGCCCGGCCTTGCGGCCATGCACGAAGCTGTTGCGCATCACCATGGCGAAGTCGGGGCCCGGGCTGATCACGGCCAGCACGGTGATAGTGGCGACGGCCAGCAGTTCGGTGAGAGGGTGCATTTTGTATGAGGATCCTTGACCGGATAGAAATCGGGTTCCAGGCATTCTCTGCGTTGATGTGTGGCGCCACAACCGATTTATACTCGTGCAAATCCGTGAGAAAAACTGACACATCAAGGCGAGCATGCACTGGCTGGGCGGGATCCGTTTCTTCGAGGCCGCGGCGCGGCACCAGAGCTTCATGCGGGCTGCGGACGAACTGCACCTGACCCACGGCGCGGTCAGCCGCCAGATTCGCCAGCTGGAGGAAGCGCTTGGCGTGGCGCTGTTCGAGCGCCGCAACCGCGCCGTGTTCCTGACCGAGGCGGGGCACATCCTGCATGCCGCCGCCACGCAGTCGCTGGAAGTGCTGGGCGCGGCCGCGCAGCGCATCCGCGCGCATGGGCAGCCCAGGGCGCTGGTCTTGTCGTGCGAGCCCACCATTGCCATGCGCTGGCTGATTCCTCGCCTGCCGCGCTTTACCGCGGCGCATCCGGAGGTGACGCTGCACCTGATGGCCGCCGGTGGTCCGGTGGACTTCGCGCGCAGCGGCGTGGACCTGGCGCTGCGCCGCAACGATTTTCATGTGGGGCCGGAGCTGCATGCCCATGAGGTCGCCGAGGAATGGGTGGGCGTGGTCTGCCGCGCCGGGGCCAGCGCCGGGGCGTTGTCCCACCGGCTGCACACACGCTCGCGCCCGGATGCCTGGCAGCGCTGGGCCAAGGCCGCCGGCGGCGCGCAGCGCTTTGGCGCGGATGCCTGGTACGAGCATTTCTACCTGACCATCCAGGCTGCCGCGGCCGGGCTTGGCTGCGCGATCGCGTCGCGCCTGATGGTGGCCGACGAGCTCGCCGACGGCCGCATCGCCGCGCCGCGAGGCTTCGTGCGCGACGGATCTTGCTATCAGTTGCTCTCGCCAGTGGCGTTCGAGCACGATGCGCGGCGTCGCGCGGTCAGGGACTGGCTGTGCCAGGAGGCGCAAGCATCGCTCGGCGCGGATCCGGCCCAGGTGGCCGCATCGCCACATCCGGCGCGCGGAGCCAAGGGCGCGGCAAAACGAGGTGGGCGCAAAGACGGCAAATGAGGCGCGAGCCCGCCCCGGCGGGCGATACCCCACGGAAGTCTGGCTCAAGTTTTGCCACACCTCGCCGTTGTTCAAACAAGAGCTTGCGCAGCAGCAGGCGTCGCGCTTAACATGCGGCGCTAGCCGCTCGCCCCCGCTTGCATCCGGGTATGCGGGTAGCCCGAATTCCCCCGTCGCAAGCCAGTCTGGCGCGACGCAGGCCTCTCTCAGACGTTTGCGTGATTTTCATGAGTCTCCAAGATTCCCCGGAGCAATCCGAGCTTGACGCCGGCGCGTTGCCAGACGACCGCTATCGCCTTACCCATTCCTCGCAGATCGGCACCGTGCTGCGCGACCTCGCCTGGCAGAAGTGCATCCTGAACGTGCGCGCGCGTACCGCCCACGAGATGGTCACGTCCGTGCTGCATGTGGATCCGGCCAGCCGCACCTTTGTCTTCGACTGGTGCTCCACCGAGCCCGAGCGGCAGGCGCTGCTGGCTTCCAACGAGAATGCCTTCTCGGCATCGCTGCGCGGGGTGCCCGTGAACTTCATGATCGGCACGCCCGAGATCACCCAGTACAAGGGTGGCCCGGCATTTTCCGCGCCGTTCCCGGAGAAGCTCTATCACTTCCAGCGCCGCCGTCATTTCCGCGCACGCACGCTGGTCACCAAGGGCTACGTCTGCACCATCAAGATGAGCGACGGCACCGTGCTCAAGCTCGATATTGCAGATCTCTCGCTCTCGGGTGTCGGGTTGCGCTCCAAGACCGTGGACGCCACGCAGCTGCCGGTGGGCACCACCATCTCCGGCGTGCATCTGGATTTTGGTGCGCTGGGCAAGCTGGACCTGAGCCTGCAAGTGGTGGGCCACTGGCTGGCCGGGCGCGATGACAGCGCCATCCACCATTTCGGCTGTGCGTTCTCCAACCTTGACGGCCGCATGGAGAATTTCCTGCAGCGCCTGGTGTTTGCACTGGAGCTTGCCAGCCGCGGCTAAGCGCGTCTGGCTGCGGTTTCCGCTGCTTGCGCTCAACCCGCGCTGATGCGAATCCGGTTGCGGCCGGCCCGCTTGGCTTCGTAAAGCGCGCGGTCCGTGTGCGCCAACCATTCGTGGTGGCCCGCCATGCCGGCATCAAAGGCGGCCACGCCAAGGCTGGCGGTGTGGCCGCGCAGCGCGGCAATGCCCGCCCCGCAAGCGGCGCCCGGCTGCAGCGAGCGCGACAGACGCTCGGCCATTTCCACCGCCTGCGTCAGGCTCGCGCCACTGAGCAGCACGCCAAACTCCTCGCCGCCGTATCGTCCCACCAGGCATTGCCGCGCTTCACCGCGGCCAGCCGGGCCGTGCTGCGCGGCGTGCTGTACCACCAGCGCGGCAAAGGCCTTGAGCGCTTCGTCTCCGGCCAGGTGGCCGTGGGTGTCGTTGAGCTGCTTGAAATGGTCGATGTCGAGCAGCACCAGGCTGGCGGTGCTGCGCCGCCCGGTCTTGCAGGCCTGGAACTCCGCGGCCAGCATGGCCTCCCAATAGCCCCGGTTGAGCACGCCGGTGAGGCCGTCCAGGCGGCTGTTGGCCTCGATCTCCTTGCCGTGCGCGGCCAGCCGGCGGGAGATGCTGTAGGTGGTGCGCCCCAGCGCCAGCGGGTAGAGCACCAGCATCGGCAGGCTGGCGACGATGGTGGTGAGGTTGGCCTCCGGATGCCAGGCTGCGCCGAAGGCCACGATGCCCGCTAGCACCCCCGCCAGGTGCCACCCCAGGCCATGCAGCAGCAGGCGCGTGCCGCCTGCCGCCACATTGTTCATGCTCATCATCGACAGGATCAGCACGCTCGGCAGCAGGTTGAATTTCATGGCCGCGGCCCAGATGCCACCGAGCACGGCATCGATCATCATGTTGTGGATTTCCGCCCGGAACGGCACCTCGCTGCGCCTTGAGCGCCAGGCAGCGACGTGCGGCCAGACAAAGCCGTGCAGGAAGACCAGCGCCAGCAGCCAGTGCGGCGCGCCCGCTTCCAGCATGGCCGCCGCCACCGCAAAGAACCCGATCGCCAGCCCGATGGCGCGCATGGCGTAGACCCGCCGGACAAAACGCATGCCCTTGCCTGCCAGCGGATTAAGGGTGCTTTGCGCCATGAGTCTGCGGTTCCTTGTCGGTTTTGGTTTCAGGCGGCTCAGGTAGCTCAGGCGGCGATCAGCTTGCCGATCGCCACTGCCGCTTCGCGCATCGGCGGCAGCAGGCGCGAGATCATCTCTGCTTCCGATACCTGCGCCGCGCGCACGCTGACGCTGATGCCCGCCATGACGCTGCCCGAGATGCCGCGCACCGGCACCGCGATGGCGCGCAGGCCCGGCTCCAGCTCTTCGTCGATCAGCACATAGTCCAGTTCGCGCGCATGCGCAAAGCTGGCCTCCAGCTCGGGCCGCGAGATCTTGGTCTGCAGCGTGCGCGGGCGCAGGTCGACATGATCGAAGAAGTCTTCCAGCGCCGGCTCGGCCAGGTGGGCCAGCAGCATGCGGCCGATCGATGTGCAGTACGCCGGTAGCCGGCTGCCCATGCCGAGCGAATAAGTGAGCACCCGCTGCACCTCCGAGCGCACCAGGTAAAGGATGTCGGTGTCGTCCAGGATGGCCAGTGCCGAGGTCTGCTGGATGCGCGTGCTCAGCGCGTCGAGGATCGGCTGGGCCAGCGACACCAGCGACGTCGACGAGAAATAGGCATGGCCCAGGTGCAGCACGCGCGGGCGCAGCGCGAACTGGCCGCCTTGCTGGCTGACGTAGCCAAGCTGCTCCAGCGTGTACAGGCAGCGCCGTACCGATGCGCGCGAGAGCTGGGTGCGCTGCGCCACCTGGGAAATGGTGAGCGGGCGCTTACGCTCCGAGAAAGCTTCGAGCACGCTCAATCCGCGCGCCAGCGACAGCATGAAATTCGGGTCGCCGGCAAAACTGTTGAGAAGGTCGGCCTGGGGGCGGGCGACGCGGACAGTGGCGGCCGTTGCCTGGCCAGGGCTGCTGGGAATGGGGGCGTCCATGTGGGCGAGTGCGCGCGGGTTGTTCGATAATCGCGCATCTTAAACCGGCTGGGCGCCTCGGGCCAGCGCTTTTGTTGCGGCCGATCCCCGTTTTGGTGCGGGGATCGGGTTGGCTGGTAAAAAAACGTCGCCGTCTCAAGGGCACGGCGACTGGAAGGGTGTGTCATCAAGACGGGGGTCTCAGCGACATGTCCAGCATAGGACGCGGCGGTTAGACATTAAATACAACTTCCGAGGGGATTCATGCCTCGCGATGTCTCAGCCGCCGGGCGCGCGTGACGCCTGGCGCCCCCGCCGTGGCGAGGGGGGTAAAATCGCGCCCTTGATGCCGCCGCCGTCCCGGTCCGCCCCCGCCAAGTATTGCGTGGCGCCCCGGCCAGCGCCCGCAGCCCACCGCGCAGCCCCGAATTGAAGCCAGCCATGACCCATCAGCCCGAACTCTCCACCGAAGCCGACGACCAGGACGCCGCAGGGGACAACGCAGAAAAGATCCAGGAGCCGCGCCTGTGGCGTGCCGACGGCTGGACCGCCCGCGTGATCAAGAACGAGGACGACGACGGCTGGGCCGTTGCCATGATCAAGGACGGCGAGCCCGAGCCCGCCCTGGTTGGCCCCTGGACCATGGGCCGCGACAAGAAGAACCCCAAGCCGCTGGACACCAACGCCTTCTCGACGCTGGTCAAGACGGCCTCCGAAGTGCTGCGCCGGCACGAGCAGCAACTGCACGCCATGCTGCACAAGAGCGTGATCGTCGACACGGACACGGCGCGCATCAGCGTGACGCTCGACATCGTGCCCGACGAAGACAATCCCTTCGCGGTGCTGCGCGCCACCGACGAGCTCGGCGACGAACTGGCCCAGGTGCGCGTGTCGCCGGGCTTCAAGCTGAGCAAGGCCAGCGCCGCGGACTGGATCGAGAACGAATACCGCAAGCCGCGCTGAGCGGCCCTGAGCGGCCAGGAGAATGCTCACACAGCGCGGTTGAACAGCGCCGAGGCCGAGCTTGCCAGCGCCAGTTCCGCGGCGGCGGCAAGCAGCGCCGGGCCCAGCGCCTTCATGCGCTGCTCGGTCAGCCGGCTCAGCGGGCCCGCAATGCTGATCACGCCGATTGCCGGATAGCCCCCACGGCGCTGCACGGGGGCCGCCATGGCCGTCATAGCCGGCGCAAAGACTTCATTGATCGTGGCATAGCCGCGCTCGCGCGCCCGGTGGATGAAGCCCAGCAGGGCCTTGATGGTGGCGGGCGCATTAGGGCCGTACTGATTCGGTTGCCCGAACCCTTGCCGCGACACCAGCTCCAGGGCGCGTTCGTCCGTCATGGTCTGCATCCAGGCGTGTCCCGTCGCGCTGCACGAAAGAATCGTGTCCATGCCCATGTCGGGGTCATAGCGCAGTCCCCGCAGCGCGCCTTGCGCCTTGGCCACCCAGGTCAGGCGATCCCCGTCGACAATGGCCAGGCGCACCAGCTCGCCCGACGTATCCGCCAGCCGGTCCAGCCTGGCCTGCGCGATGTCCACGATGCCGGACGTTGCTAGAAAGCCCAGCCCCATTCCCACCAGTTTGGTTGTCAGGATGTAGTCGCCGTGGTCCCGCAACTGGCGTACATAGCCTGCATTCTTGAGGTCGACCAGCAGGCGGTGGCACGCGCTGCGCGGGATGTCGAGATCGTCGGCGATGGCGGCGAGCGGCACGGCCTCGACCTGGGTACAAAGATATTCGAGGATGCCTAGTGTGCGTAGTACGCCTGACATGGCGAACTCCCTGCTGACGTCAATATAGTTCGTGACTATCTAATACGAATTTCAATTCGTCAAGATTGGAATGATATTCACAAACCCTTGCTAGCATGCTTTTACCGATCCAACCGGCACGAAGGCAGAAGCGCGAGAGCGTTGGACGGCTTCAACGACATCGGAAGGGCAGCGACGCCTACCCTTCCCAGGAAGAGAATGCCAGGAGACAAAATGACTGCAGAGACACTACGCCCGGCCAATGCAGCGATGCGCACGCGCGCCGTGGCGGCCGCCACCATCGGCACCGCACTGGAGTGGTTCGACTTTACGCTTTACGGGGCATTGGCGGCCACCATCCTGCCCAGGCTGTTTTTCCCGGCCATGGAGCCAACATCCGCGCTGCTGGCATCGCTGGCCACCTTCGGCGTTGGCCTGGCGGCACGGCCCCTCGGTGCCATCATTTGCGGCCACCTTGGCGACAAGCTCGGGCGCCGCAACCTGCTGCTGGGCACGGTCACGATCATGGGGCTGTCCTCCGTGCTGATGGGCTTGCTTCCCACTTACTCGCAGATCGGCGTCTGGGCGCCGGTGTTGCTGGTGCTGTTGCGCATCCTGCAGGGCTTCGCGCTCGGGGGCGAATCGACCGGCGCGCAACTCATGGCTATCGAGCACGCCAGCCCGGACCGGCGCGGCAAGTACTCCGGCCTGCTGGGCCTTTGCTCTCCGCTGAGCCAGATACTTGCCAATGGCGTGCTGTTGCTGCTTGCCTCCACGATGTCGGCGGAATCGTTCGACGCCTACGGATGGCGCGTGCCGTTCCTGCTGAGCTTCATCCTGGTGATCGTCGGCGTGTATATCCGCCTGAAGGTCAGTGAAACGCCGGCATTCGTCGAGCTGCGCAAGAGCCAGGTGGCCGAGGTGGGCAACCCGCTGCGCGATGCATTGCGCCTGCACGGCAAAACGGTGTTGCGCTGGATGCTGTTCTTTTGCGGCCCGGCGGCGATCTTCTACCTCATTGTCGTATTCTCGCTGAGCTACATCACCAAGACGCTTGAAGTGCCGAAGCAGACCGGCTTCCTGCTGTTGATGGGCGCCAATGTCTGCGCCATCGTCGGCGCGCTGGCGGGTGGCATGCTCAGCGACAAGATCGGCCGCAAGAAGGCGCTGGCCATTGGTTCCGTCGCAACGCTGCTGATCCTGTTCGTCTACTTCCAGATCCTCGACACCAAGAGCTTCCTGCCGATGCTCGCCATCATGGGCCTGTTCCTGGGCTTCACCCAGTTCCAGAGCGGCATCCAGCCGGTCGCCTTCGCCGAAGCGTTTCCGACCAATGTCCGCTATTCGGGATCGGCGCTTGCATACACCGGCGCAAACCTGATTGCCGGCGGGCCGATGCCGGTGGTCGCGGTGTGGCTGCTGCAGGTTTGCAACGGCTCGCCGTGGGGCGTGGTCGCCGTCTGCGTCGTGTTCAACCTGATCTCGCTGGCCATGATCCTGACGGCGCCCGAGACGCGTGGCATCGACATGAACCGTTCCGATGCACCCGGCGTCATCGCCGAAGGCGCTCGGTTCATGCCGATCGGCACGCGCAAATCTCACTAACCCTGCAAATCCCACTAACTCATTCAGCGCGCGGCGCATTGCCGCGCGCCACAAATCATGACCGAACTCGTCTATGTCCTGAATGGCTCCAACCTCAACATGCTGGGCAAGCGCGAGCCGCACCTGTATGGCACGACCACGCTTGCCGAGGTCCAGCAGCGGGTTGCGGCGCTGGCGGATGAACTGCGGATCGCGTGCGATTTTCGCCAGACCAACAGCGAAGCCACGATGGTGGACTGGTTGCAGGAAGCGTTTGAGAAGAACGCGGGCGTGATCATCAATCCGGCCGGATTCTCCTTCGCCTCCATCCCCGTGCTGGATGCCGTCAAGCTGATCCAGCGTCCGGTGATTGAGCTGCACATCACCAATATCCATGCGCGCGAGGAGACCCATCGCCATTCGCTGATCTCGCGCGCGGCCACCGGCGTGATCTGCGGGCTTGGCGTTGCCGGCTACACGCTGGCGCTGCGCGCCATGGCCGAGGCCCTGCGCAGCTAGTACGACGCCAAGCCTGCCGGCCGCCTCAGGCCAGCAGCACCAGTGCGATGGCGATCGCCGCCGGCAAGCCCTGCACCCACAGGATCTTGCGGCTGGCCGTGCAGGCGCCGAAGATGCCGGCCACCAGCACGCAGCACAGGAAGAACAACTGCACCGGCACCGCGGCGGTGGCCAGGCCCCACAGCAGGCCAGCCGCGAGAAAGCCGTTGTACAGCCCCTGGTTGGCCGCCAGCGCCTTGGTGGCAACGGCGAACTCGTGCGTCAGCCCGAAGGCCCGCATGCCCTTGGGCTTATCCCACAGGAACATCTCCAGCACCATGATGTAGACATGTTCCAGCGCTACCAGCGCCACAGCTGCAAGAGAAAACCATTTCATGGCGGGGATCTCGAAAAGAGAAAAAACGGGAAGGGGTTTGGGCGGTCTGCCGTTTTAGCGCATCAGCGCATCAGCGCATCAGCGTTGTGGCGCAGGGGCGAGCCGCGCGATCAGTGCGGCATGGCGCGGGTGCGATGCCAGCAGGCTGTCGGCATCGGCCAGCTCGAACTCGCTGAACTCAAAGCCCGGCGCCACGGTGCAGCCTACCAGCGAGAAGCCATCCGGATCGCTGCGCTCGGCGGCGAACCAGCAGCCAGCCCGGACCACGGCCTGGAACACCGCGTTGTCATCGCTGAGCGCATTGCCCAGCCGGTGCGTGGTGAGGCTGCCGTCTTGCTCCAGCACATGCACGTTGAGCGGGCAACCCGCGTAGAAGTGCCACACCTCGTCGGAGCGGATGCGATGCCAGGCGGAGTATGCGCTGTCGCACAGCAGGTAGTAGATCGCAGTGGAGGCGGCATGTGTGGCGGGATTGCCTGCCCCTTCACGCGACAGATGCGACACACGCGAAACACGCGAAACACGCGAAACACGCGAAACACGCACGGCGTCGCGATGGGTCTCGCGGTAGTAGCCGCCTTCCGGATGCGGCTGCAGGCCGAAGCGCTGGATCAGCTGGTCTTTGTCTTGGTGTTGCGAGTCAGGTTGGGCAGGCATGCGCGGGGCTCCGGGATCGGTAGCCGCCATCATGCCCGCTTGCCGGCGCGGTAAGCAACCAGCAACCACGCGAAAACAACTCCGCAGGATGAGCGACTCCGCAGCCTCAGCGCATCGCGTTATCCGCCTGCGGGCCGATCCATGCGCGCACGGCGCGCACCGCGTCGTCGTCGCGCCGGTGTGCCGGGTAGACCAGGTAATAGCCGTCGCCCTCGATGGCCGGGCCGCAGGGCTGCACCAGCGCGCCGCTGCGCAATTCCTCCTCCACCAGTGTCAGGCTCAGCAAGGCGACGCCCTGGCCGCCAAGCGCCGCGAGGATGGCGTGGGTCTCGTCGGAGAAAACGGGGCCGCTGGCCGCATCCAGCCGGTCCAGCCCGGCCTCCTGCTGCCACAGGGCCCAAGTTATGGGGCGGCGCGCGTGGCTGCGCCATTGGTGGTGCAGCAAGGTCTGGCGGCGCAGCCCTGCGGCGCTCTTCACGCCTAGCAGCGGGCTGCAGACCGGGGCAAAGCGCTCACGCCATAGCAGCTCGGCGTCCAGCCGGCGCCATTTGCCGCTGCCGTAGCGGATGGCGGCGTCGGCGTGGCCCGCATGCAGGTCCACGGCATCCAGCGAGGCATGCACATGCAGGTCGAACTCCGGCGCCACGGCCCGCAGCCTCGGTGCGCGCGGCAGCAGCCAGCGTGCGGCGAAGGCCGGCGTTGCCGACACCGTGAGCGTCTTGCGCGATGGCGGCGCGCGCAGCCTGCCCACGGCCCGCTCCAGCGCATCAAAGCCCTCCCGCGTGCCCGGGTACAGTGCGGCGCCGTGCGCGCTCAGCACTAGCCGGCGCGGCAGGCGCTCGAACAGTGTCACGCCAAGCACCTGCTCCAGCAGCCGCAGCTGATGGCTCACCGCCGTCGGCGTGACCGACAGCTCTTGTGCGGCGTGCTTGACGCTCAGGTGCCGCGCGGTGGCTTCGAAAGCGCGCAGCGCGGCGAGCGGCGGCAGGCGGCGGGGCGTGGTTTCAGATGAGAAATCTTCAGCCATGAGGCAGAGAAAGGATCGGTTGTGAGGGGATTGTGGCGAGTCTACATTGCCATCACCCCTAATCGCATGTGCTGAGCCATGAGAACGGCTCAGGCATGACCAACCGCAATGAGAACAACATGGCTCACCTCCTGCATATCGACGCCAGCGCCCGCCCGGGACGTTCCGGCACCGACGCCCACGGCTCGCACACGCGCCGTCTCTCGCACCGCTTCGTCAGCCTCTGGCAAGCGGCGCGTCCCGCGGACACGCTGACCTATCGCGACGTGGGACAGCAACCGCCCGCGCCCGTCAACGCTGACTGGATTCGCAGCGCCTTCACGCCACCCGCGCGGCGCGAGCGGTGGATGGATGCGTTGCTGGCCGAAAGCGATCGCCTGGTCGCGGAAGTCGAGCGCGCCGATGTGCTGGTGATCGGCGTGCCGATGTACAACTTTGGCGTGCCTGCACAACTCAAGGCATATATCGACAATATCGTGCGCGTGGGCAAGACCTTCGGTTTTGATCGAGAACGCGTGGGAGAGCCTTACTGGCCGATGTTGGCGGGACGCGGCAAGCAACTGGTGCTGCTGACCGCGCGCGGCGACTACGGCTACGGTGGCCGCCTGGCCCGGCTCGACCATGTCACCCCGGCGCTGCGTGCAGCGTTCGACTACATCGGCATCGATGACACGCTGGAGGTCGCTATCGAGTATGACGAGTTCGGTGGCGAGCGGCTGGCTACCTCGATTGCGCAGGCCGAGGTGCAGGTGGATGCCGCAGTCGCCACGGCGATGCGGCGAATGACCTGCGAGGCCGCTGCCCTGCAGCCCTGAGCCCAGTGCGGTCTTTGCGCGTGGCTCGCACGCATCCAGCGTCCTTGTGCATCCACGCCGCGCTTTGCAGCGTATCTGGTTTAACCGCGCGATTCACGTGTGGCCGGACCAGCGCAAGGCGCTGCTCCCCTGCAAGCCAGCCGCGATCCGCCGATCGCCCAGAAGGAGATTGCCATGCCCCGCCATTTCTTCAAGTTGTTGATGACTTCGGCCGCACTTGCCGGCATTGCCGCCACGGCGGTTCCGGCGCAAGCCGCTGGCCCCCAGGACAGTGCCGTGTCCGGGGACCGCTACGGCTACGTCTTCCATGCGTCGCGTTTCGATGTCTTTAGCGATGGCGCTCGCCTGGACCCGGCCGCCGCGCCGGCGACGGGCGCGGATGCCAGCCGCCTGCGCAAGCCGGATCCGTTCTCGGACGGCGCGCAGAAGCTGGCTGGCATGGACCGCGGCGGTGTTTCCGCGGACCCGGCGCGCACGGTCGATCCGTTCCAGGACGGCGCGCAGAAGCTGGCCGGCATGGACCGCAGCGGCCCTTCCGCGGATCCCGCGCGTAAGTTCGACACCTATCAGGATGGCGCGCATGCCTGATCATCGGGGCGATAGCCGAAGCGCTGGCCCGCGGCTTTGCAGGCGCCTCGTTCAGGGTTTTTGAAGTTCGCATGCAAGTCAATGCACTGCACCGCGCCACCTTGGTGGCACACTACTGCCTATGCCCGTCGGCGCGAGCATCCTCGCTCGCGCCGATTACCCTGAAGGGGCGAAAACGGCCATAGCGCGGGAGATCGGTGTGGGTGAATTGCAGTCCTTGCTGGAGAGCCACGGCGTGATGCTCGTGTTTCTCAATGTGCTGGCCGAGCAGGCCGGGCTGCCGGTGCCGGCCGTTCCCATGCTGTTCGTTGCCGGCGCGCTCGGCATGCGCGAGGGCGGCCCCGCGCTGGGAGCCGTGCTGGCGGCCGTTATCCTGGCCTGCCTGATTGCCGACACGGCCTGGTACTTCGCCGGCAAGCGGCTCGGGCAACCCATGCTGCGCACCATCTGCCGCGTTTCCATCTCGCCCGACAGCTGCATCCGCCAGACCCAGTCGCTATACCTGCGCGTGGGCCCGCGCTCGCTGGTGTTCGCCAAGCTGCTGCCGGGCGCCGGCGCATTGTCCACCGCCATGGCCGGCATGACCTCCACGCCGTTCGCGGTGTTCCTGTTCTACGACGCCATCGGGGCGCTGGTGTGGGCCGGCGGCGCGCTGCTGGTTGGCGTGGTGTTTACCGATTTTGTCGAAGTCATCCTGGACGCCTTCAGCACCTATGGCCCGGTGGCCGTCATGGTGGTGTTGGGCGCCTTCGCCGCCTTCGTCGCGTGGAAGTTCTGGCGGCGCGTGCGCCTGTTGCGCCGCACCCGGCGCGTGCCCCGCATGTCGGTGGGGGAGCTCGAAGCGCGCCGGCTGGGCGATCGCTTCCCGCTGGTGCTTGACGTGCGCAGCGACGCGGTGGAGCGGATCCCCGGCGCGATGATCATCGACCTGAATGCGCCGCTGGAATTACTCTCCGAGCATCCGACCAGCATCGACATCGTGGTCTACTGCGCCTGCCCGCATGAGGTGTCGGCAGCGGTGCTGGCGGAACGCCTGAAGGCGGCCGGCTACGCCAATACCTGGGCGCTGGCCGGCGGCTTTGACGAATGGAAGCGCCTGCATGGCGAGGCATCGCAGGCCGCTGCCACCGAGGGCGATGCCGCAGCGGCGCTTGCGCCACACACGGGTGGTCCCGGCGCGCTGCGCTAGCGCCGCGGGGGTCAGCAGCCGACCCAGTAGGCGTAGCCCACCAGCCGGTCGCCGAGGAAATACAGGCGGTACTGGTCGCCGTCGCCGTCCAGCGTGTAGAGCGTGGTGTAGGCGAGCTGCTCAAGCGGGTCGCCCTCGTCGCGGTCGGACGGGCTGCGTACCTTGCCTGGCCCCTCCGCCATCTTCCAGCGCGGGTTCTTGCGCAGGGCCGTGTTGAGCTGCGTCAGCGTGGAGGCCGCGGTAATGTCCTGGCTTTCCAGCTTGAGCGTCAGCCCGGCCGGGATGCCGTGCAGCGCGCGGATCACGGCGTCGCCGCTGCGGCCCACTTCGATCAGCGCATCGGGGTAGTGGTAGTGCATCAGGTGCTCTTCGTCGAGCGCCGTGCCGCATTCATCCTGGTTGGGCGTGATGTCCGGCGGCTTGCCCCACGCCGCCTGCACGTCCGCCATGCTGGTCAGCCCGCGCAGCGCGACCAGTGGGCGGGCCAGCGGCGCGGGCGCAAAGCTGGGCGCGTCGTCCGGCGGGGCGGCGTCGTCGGCGCGCGCCGCCTGCGCATCCGATGCGGCAGCGCCGGATGCGGATGTGGCGGAGGTGGCCGGAGCCGGTTCATTGCGTTCGCAGCCAGGCAGCGCTGCAAGCGCGGCGCAGGCGGCGAGGGTGGACAGGCAGCGGGACAGCGTGGGGCCGTCGGTGTCGTTCAGGCGGAGCATGTTGCAAGAATAGCCGCTCAAGCGGCGACTGCGTCAGGAGCGCAACCATACACCGAAGCGCGCCCGCTGAAAATGCCCGCGTGTGGCTTGCCGCACGTCCGGGCACCGCGGCGCCTCGTTTCAGTGCGCCGTGCCGGCGCGCTGGAAACCTGTCATGTCGGGATAGATCGCGCGGATCTTGCCCCATTCCACCACGTTGAAGAACTGGCACTTGCCCGCGCCGAAGCGCTTGGCCACTTCCACGCAGAAGCGCACGGCTTCGGCAATGTCGATCTCGTGGTTGGCGCTGGTGGCGCTGCCCGAGACCACCGACTGCGCCGTCAGCGCCACGCCTACCACCGGAGCGGCGGTGGCCACATGCGGCTGCATGATGCTGTTGAAGTGGTACAGGCCGTTGTGATAGGGCGTGATGTCCTGCTGCGAGATCGGGAAGGTCACTGCCGGGCAACCGGTGGTGGATTCCATCGCCGCCACCAGGTCCGGGCTCACGCGCAGGATATAGCCTTGCATGGCGGTGGGCGAGATCGCAAAGCCGCGGTGCTTGATGATGCTGTTGCCCTTGGAGGCATCGAGCGACAGGATCGCATCCATTTCGGGCAGCACCTGGTACTCGTTCATGGTGTCGGACGACACCGGCATGCCCATGAAGGGCACCGGATCGTGCGGCTGCATCGACACGTTGGTGGACAAGTGCGTGGTCACGATGACGTCGCCGGCCAGGTGGTCGCCCTTGTGCTTCATCTGCGCCAGCTTGAGCGCCACGGCCAGGCTGCCGATCGGGCCGTCCGCGTCGGACACCAGGCCTACCAGCGCCGGGCGCGCGCCGATGGCGCCATTGCGGCCGATCACGCCTAGCGTGGGGGCTTTGCCGCCGCCGCGCTTGCCTTGAGTGCCGGGGATGACGATGGTGATGAAGTCGGTGGTGTTTGTGGTGGGTTCCGGCGGGGCGTTGTTGATGGTGACGACGTCTACCGTTACGCCGGCGGGGGTGTAGGCATCGAACAGTTCGCGGACAACTGCGCCGTTGGCGTTGGGGCTGTCCAGGGCTTCGTGGATGACGAGGGTTTGTTGCAGGGTCATGGGGGTCTCCTTGAATGGGGTGGGTTGGAGTCAACTTCAAAGGCCTAAGGTCAAAGGCTTTGAGTCAAAGACTTAGAGTCAAAGGCAGTTTCACCACCCCTGCGGGGCGGCGACCTACTTTCTTGTCTTGCCAAGAAAGTAGGCAAAGAAGGC
>NZ_JBXAOE010000033.1:0-110607 GCF_058802485.1 Cupriavidus sp. GW822-FHT02D05
TTTGTCCTCACCCTCTTTGCCGGTCAAAGAAAAGTGACCGGCAGCCCCCGCAGGGGGATGTCGTATGGCCCTTGGGTGCAATAACCATCGCCGCTGAAATAAACAGCGACCAACGCCGCAGGGCGATGTCGTCCGGCTCTTGGGCCCAAAAACCAACACCGCCAGAAAACACCCCAACACCACCCCCTATACCCCCCCTAAATCCCCCAAAGTATCCACATCCCGAAACGCCCCCTCATCCTCAGTCAGAATCCTCATCACCGGCTGCGTCTTCAACAATTCCCGCGCGCCTTCATCCCCATCAAGCTTCAGCAGGGCATCCCGCCACGCGGACCCGAATCCAACCGGATGCCCACGCCGTCCGTCGCGCCACGGTGCGGCAATCGCGTCACGTGTCGTGATCGTCAACGCCACCGCGCGCACCAGCTCGGCCGGCAGCCACGGCATGTCGGCCAGCGCCACTACCCAGCCACTGGCGCCGGGCGTGGCGGCCACTGCCGCAGCCAGCGCGGCGCCCATGCCGGCCTCGGCTGCTGCTGTCTCCAGTACCCGGCAGCCGGCAGCTTGCAATTCGGCTGCCAGCGCGGCATTGCCCGGGCGGATCACGGCTAGCGTGCCGGGCAGCACGGAGACCAGCGTGCGGGCGCTGCGGGCGGCTACGGTGTGGCCGTCGGGCAGCGTGGCCAGGAGTTTGTTGCGCTGGCCGGCGGGGTCGAAGCGGCGGCCGTAGCCGGCTGCCAGCAGGATGCCGGTGGGGGGCTCGGCAGTGTGGATGGCGCCGTTGATGGGGCCCGTCAGCGGGCTGGTCACGGGGTGGGGCTGCAGGTGCTGCCTTCGTTGGCGGCCAGTTCGCGCGCGGCCTTGGCGCCTTCTACCTGGAGGATGTCGGGCAGCGAGACGTGGTTCTTGGCGGCGACGACTTCGGCCAGGATCGAGATGGCGATCTCGGGGGGCGTGCGGCTGCCGATGTAGATGCCGACCGGGCCGTGCAGCCGCGCGAGCTGCAGGTCGTTGAGGTCGAACTCCTTGAGCCGCTCGCGGCGCGCCTGGTTGTTGCGGCGCGAGCCGAGGGCGCCGACATAGAAGGCGCGCGTGCGCAAGGCTTCCATCAGGGCCAGGTCGTCGAGCTTGGGGTCGTGCGTGACGGCGATCACCGCGCAGCGCTCGTCGAGCTTCATGTCGGTCACGGTGTCGTCCGGCATGGTGCGCACCATGGTGACGCCGGGGATGTCCCAGGTCTCGGTGTATTCCTCGCGCGGATCGCACACGGTGACCTGGAAGCCCAGGCCAACAGCGATCTGGCTCAGGTACTTCGACAGCTGTCCCGCGCCAATCACCAGCATGCGGTAGCGCGGCCCGTGAATGGTGAGCAGGGTGGCGCCGTCGAAGGCAAGGCCGTCGGTGGCCTCGGCCGGGCCCAGGGTGGCGCGGCCAGTTGCCATGTCGAGCGTGCGGGCTACCAGCTTGCCGCCTTCCACGGCGGCCAGCAGTTCGTCCAGGTGGCTATCGGCGCCGAGCGGCTCGGTCACCAGTTCGATGGTGCCGCCGCAGGGCAGGCCGAAACGGTGCGCTTCCTCGGCGCTGATGCCGTACTTGACGGCCTCGGGATGCGCGCCGGCAATGCCTTCGCGCCGTACCCGGTCGATGATGTCATCTTCGATGCAGCCGCCCGAGACCGAGCCGACCACCAGGCCGTCGTCGCGCACGGCCAGCATGGCGCCTTCCGGCCGGGGCGACGAGCCCCAGGTTCTGACTACCGTTACCAATAGCGTGCGATGGCCTTCGGCCTGCCACTTCACACTGCTTTTCAGGACTTCGAGATCCACGCTGTCCATGATCGTTTCCGCTTCGTTTCACCGTTTTGTTCATCGGGCGCGCTGCCTTCGCCGGCCGCCGCTCCGTCCTTGGCGACATTGTCATCCGTGCCTGGCTCGTCACCCTGCGCGCCGGACCCGCTCACCGCCGCCGTGAAGCGGTCGAAGAAGGTATCGGCCATCTTGCGCGCGGCAGCGTCGACCAGGCGCGAGCCGATCTGCGCGATCTTGCCGCCAACCTGGGCGTTGACCGTGTAGGTCAGCACCGTCGCGTCGCCTTCGGGGGCCAGCGTGACGGCCGCGGTGCCTTTGCCGAAACCGGCGACCCCGCCTTGTCCGTCGAACTGGATGGTGTAGCTGTCGGGCGCCTGGATGTCCTGCAGGGCCATGCGCCCCTTGAAGCGCGCCTTGACCGGGCCCACCGCGGCGGTCAGCGCCACCAGGTAGGCGTTGTCGCCGTCAGGCTCGATGCTCTCACATCCTGGGATGCATTGCTTGAGCAGCGCCGTGTCGTTCAGGGCTTCCCAGGCGGTTTGCTGCGCTACCGGCAGTTGCCGCGTCTGTGTCATTTCCATGGTTGGGGCGTCTCCTTGGTGTCCTTCATGTTTTTAATGTCTGCGGGCCTCGGCGCCGCGGGAAACGCGGGCATGGCCAGGGTGTCGCGCGCGGCCAGCAGGGATTCGAGCGCGAAAAGGCTGTCCAGGTTGTGCGCCGAGCGCAGGGCGTCCACATGCGGCAGGATGGCTTGCACGCCACGTGCCTGCGGCACGAAGCCGGCATAGCGCAGCAGCGGGTTGAGCCAGACGATGCGATGGGCGAAGCGGCGCAAGCGTGCCATTTCGGCGTCTAGCAGGTCGATGTCTTCATGGTCGAGCCCGTCGGTGACCAGCAGCACCGTGGCGCGTCCGGACAGCGTGCGGCGCGCCCACTGGCGGTTGAAGGTGGCCAGCGCGGCACCGATGCGGGTGCCGCCGGCCCAGTCTCGCACCTGGCCCGTGATGGCGCCAACCGCTTCGTCCGGGTCGCGCTCGCGCAGCCAGCGGGTGATGTTGGTCAGCCGGGTGCCGAACAGGAACACAGACAGCCGCTCGCGCGATTGCATCAGCGCATGGCAGAAGTACAGCACCGCGCGCGAGTACTGGCTCATCGAGCCGGAGATGTCGAGCAGCAGCACCAGCGGCGGGCGGCGCTCGGCGCGGCGGCGGTATTTCCAGCGCAGCCATTCGCCTTGCTGGCGTACCGCCAGCCGCGCGCTGGCGCGCAGGTCGGCGTACGGCCCGCTGGCGGCGGCGCGCAGGCGGCGCGTGCGCTCGGTGGCAAGGCGCGCGTGGCGCGCGCGGATCATGTGCTGCAGCGCGCGCCATTCTTCCGCGCCCAGGGTTTCAAAGTCGCGCTGCGCCAGGCGCTCCTGCGCGGAGAAGGTGAGCGGCGCGGTAAAGCGTTCGACATGGTCCTCGCCACGTCGGCCGGACTCGGGCGGGCGCTGGGCGGCGAGCGCGTCGGCCAGCCGGTTGTTGCGCGGCGGCGGCGGTGCGCCGGCATCCACGCGCGGCAGCAGCAGGGCGCGCAGCTTGCCCTCCCAGTCCGGGTCGCGCCAGAACAGGTCGAAGGCGGCGTCGAACAACAGGCGCTGATCGGGCCCGCTCACCATCAGGGCCGCCATGGCTGCGCGCACCTCATCGCGCCTGCCGATGTCCACGTATTGCAGCGCTAGCAGCGTATCCACAGCCTGTGCGGGCGACAGCGCAAAGCCGGCATCGCGCAGCAGCCGCACGAAATGCGTGACGTTGCGCGCCAGCATGGGCAGCGTGCCGGCGGGTGGCACGGTGGCCAGCGGAGCGTCCGGATGGAGCCGGGGCATGGCTCAGGCTCCCGGCGCCCGGCTGGCGAGCAACTCGGCCACGGTGGGGCCATCGACCCGGGCCAGGTCGTCCTGGTACTTGAGCAGCACGCCCAGCGTGTCACGCACCGATTGCGGATCGAGCTCACAGACGCCCAGCGCGGCCAGCGCGCGGCACCAGTCGATGGCCTCGGCGATGCCGGGCGACTTGAACAGGTCGATGCCGCGCAGCCGGTGGATGAAGTCGATGGCCTGGTGCTGCAGCGCGGCGGCGGCCTCGGGGGCGCGCGCGGCCACGATCTGCAGTTCGCGCTCGCGCTGGGGATAGCCCATCCATTGGTACAGGCAGCGGCGCTTGAGTGCGTCATGCACCTCGCGGGTCCGGTTGGAGGTGACGATGATGAGCGGCGGCTGCTCGGCCCGGATCACGCCGATTTCGGGGATCGACACCTGGAACTCGGACAGCACCTCCAGCAGGAAGGCTTCGAAGGGCTCGTCGGCGCGGTCGATCTCGTCGATCAGCAGCACGCGCGGGATGCCGGGCGCGGCCGGGTCGGGCAGCAGGGATTCCAGCAAGGGGCGCTTGAGCAGGAAATCGTCGTGATACAGCGATTGCGTGTCGGGCCGCTCGCCGCGCGCTTCCGCCAGGCGCAGCGCCATGATCTGGCGCGGGTAATCCCATTCGTACAGCGCGCTGGAGGCGTCGAGCCCCTCGTAGCATTGCAGGCGCAGCAAGCGCGTGCCGAGCGCGTCGGCCATGGCCCGCGCCAGCGCGGTCTTGCCCACGCCGGGCTCGCCTTCGAGGAACAGCGGGCGCTGCATGCGCAGTGCCAGGTACAGCACGGTGGCGGTTTCGCGATCGGCGAAGTACTGCTGTGCCTCCAGCAGGGCAGCGGTTTGATCGATGGACTGGGGAAGCATGGGTGCTAGCCGGTTGGCTCCCCTCTCCCACCACGTGGGAGAGGGGCTGGGGGAGAGGGCGGGCGTGCGCTCGAAGTGAACACGCCCGGCTTGGCGAGTGCCGGCGCTTTCGCTCCGGCTTTCTCCCTTATCCCTTCAACGCCTGCTCCACCGCGCGCGCCGCCAGCACCGGGATCAGGTGCGCACGGTACTCGGCGGAAGCATGCAAGTCGGTGTTCAGCTTGCTTGCATCCACCACCACCGCGCGTGCTGCCGCCGGCGTGAAGCTGGCTGCCAGCGCCTGCTCCAGCGGTGCGCTGCGGAACACGCTGTCGGCCGCGCCGGTGACCGCGACCCGCACGACCTTGCCGAACTGCGCCACCATCACGCCCACCAGCGCGAAGCGCGATGCCGGGTTGCGAAACTTGATGTAGGCGGCCTTGTCCGGCGTGGGGAAGCGCACGGCGGTGATCAGCTCATCGGGTTCCAGCGCGGTTTCGTAGAGGCTCTTGAAGAAGCTATCTGCGGCGATATTGCGGCGGTCGGTGACCACCGTGGCGTTGAGCGCGAGCACGGCCGCTGGGTAGCAGGCGGCCGGATCGTCGTTGGCGAGCGAGCCGCCCAGCGTGCCCATCGCGCGTACCTGGCGATCGCCGATGCCGTCGGCCAGCGCGGCCAGCGCGGGAATGCGCTTGCGCACGTCGGCGTTGGCCGCCACGTCGGCATGGCGTGCCGCCGCGCCGATCACTAGCTCATCGTTCTCGACACGGATATCCGCCATGCCGGGAATGCGGGCTACGTCGATCAGCGCGGATGGCGCGGCCAGGCGTAGCTTCATCGCGGCCAGCAGGCTCTGGCCGCCGCCGAGGTACTTGGCGTCGGGGTCCGCCTTGAGTTTGTCCACGGCCGCCTTGGTATCGGCGGCGCGTTCGAAATTGAATGCGTACATGATGTGCCTCCGATCTCAGTTAGGGGCCTGCGCGTGGCGGATGGCCTGCCACACGCGATGCGGCGTGGCGGGCATCTGGATGTCGTGCACGCCAAGCGGCGAGAGCGCATCCACCAGCGCATTGATGAAGGCCGGCGGCGAGCCGATCGCGCCGGCTTCGCCGCAGCCCTTCACCCCAAGCGGGTTGTGCGTGCAGGGCGTGCCCTTGGCGGTCTCAACCGTGAAGTCCGGCAGGTCGCTGGCGCGCGCCATGGCGTAGTCCATGTAGGAGCCGGTCAGCAACTGCCCACTGTCGTCGTCGTACACGCACTGCTCCAGCATGGCTTGGCCGAGGCCCTGGCCGATGCCGCCGTGTACCTGGCCTTCGACGATCATCGGGTTGATGATGTTGCCGAAATCGTCCACCGCGGTGAACTTGATCACCTTGCTCTCGCCGGTGTCCGGATCGACTTCCACCTCGCAGATGTAGGCGCCCGACGGATAGGTGAAGTTGGTCGGGTCGTAGAAGGCGTTTTCGTTCAGGCCCGGCTCCAGCTTGTCGAGCGGGTAGTTGTGCGGCACGTAGGCGGTGAGCGCCACCTCGCCGAAGGTCTTGCTGCGGTCTGTGCCGGCCACGCTGAACGTGCCGTTCTTGAACTCGATGTCGGCGTCCGAGGCCTCCAGCAAGTGGGCCGCGATCTTCTTGGCCTTGGCTTCGATCTTGTCGAGCGCCTTCATGATGGCCGAGCCGCCTACCGACAGCGAGCGCGAGCCATAGGTGCCCATGCCGAACGGCACGCGGCCGGTGTCGCCGTGCACCACTTCCACGGCATCCAGTGCAATGCCGAGCCGGTCCGCCACGATCTGCGCGAAGGTGGTTTCATGCCCCTGGCCATGGCTGTGCGAGCCGGTGAAGACGGTCACGGTGCCGGTCGGGTGGACACGGATCTCGCCGACTTCGAACAGTCCCGCGCGCGCGCCCAGCGCGCCGGCGATATTCGACGGCGCCAGCCCGCATGCCTCGATGTAGCAGGAGTAGCCCAGGCCGCGCAGCTTGCCGCGCTGCTTCGCTTCTTCACGACGCGCGGGAAAGCCTTTGACGTCAGCGAGTTCCTGCGCGCGTGCCAGGCACGGTTCGTAGTCGCCGGTGTCGTAAGTCAGGCCGACCGGGGTGGCGTAGGGGAAGTCGTGGATGAAGTTCTTGCGGCGGATTTCCGCCGGGTCCATCTTCATTTCGCGCGCCGCGGCTTCCACCAGCCGTTCCACCACATAGGTGGCTTCCGGGCGGCCCGCGCCGCGGTAAGCATCCACCGGCGCGGTGTTGGTGAACACGGCGCGCACTTCGGCATAGATCGCCGGCGTGGTGTACTGCCCGGCGAGCAGCGTGGCGTACAGGATGGTCGGCACGCTGGACGCGAAGGTCGACAGGTAGGCGCCCATATTGGCGGTGGTGTGCACCCGCATGGCCAGGAACTTGCCGTCGGCGTCCATCGCCAGCTCGGCCTTGGTGACATGGTCGCGGCCGTGCGCATCGGTCAGGAAGGACTCCGAGCGTTCGGCGGTCCACTTGATCGGGCGCTTGATCTTCTTCGAGGCCCAGGTCAGCGCTACGTCTTCCGCGTACAGGAAGATCTTGGAGCCGAAGCCGCCGCCCACATCCGGCGCGATGATGCGCAGGCGCGACTCCGGCAGGCCAAGCACGAAGGCGCCCATCAGCAGGCGCTCCACGTGGGGGTTCTGGTTCGATACATAGACCGTGTAGCTGTCGTCCTGCCGGGTGTAGCTGGCATTGACGGCGCGCGGCTCGATGGCATTGGGGATCAGCCGGTTGTTGATGATCTCCAGCGTGGTCACGTGGGCGGCCTTGGCAAAGGCGGCGTCGGTGGCGGCGCGGTCGCCGTGGCCCCAGACATAGCTGGTGTTCTCGGGCACGTCGTCATGCACCAGCGAGGTGGCCGAGGCAGCGTGGGCGGTGTTCACCACGGCGGGCAGCTCATCGTATTGCACGTCGATCTTCTCGGCGGCGTCCTTGGCTTGCTGCAGCGTTTCGGCGATGACCAGCGCGACCTGGTCGCCCACGTGGCGGGCCTTGCCCTGCGCCAGCACGGGGTGCGGCGGCTCCTTCATCGGGCTGCCGTCGATGCTGTGGATCAGCCAGCCGCAGGGCAGGCCGCCGACCTTGTCGGCCGCCACGTCGTCGCCGGTGAAGATGGCGACCACGCCGGGCGAGGCGAGTGCTTCGGTCTTGTCGATGGAGACGATGCGGGCGTGCGCGTGCGGCGAGCGCAGGAAGTAGCCGTAGCTTTGCTGCGGCAGCACGATGTCGTCGGTGTATTGGCCGTTGCCGGTGAGAAAGCGGTAGTCTTCCTTGCGCTTGACCGAGGCGCCGATCAGGTGTTGGTTGTGCTGGTTGTCAGGTGCGTTCATGGCGGTCCCCTTATTCAGCGCTGACGCCATGCATCGCGGACTGGCCTTCCTGCACCGCGCGCACGATGTTGTGGTAGCCGGTACAGCGGCACAGGTTGCCGTCGAGCTGCTCGCGGATGGCGGCGGCGTCGGCATTGGGCTGCTGCGTGACCAGGGCGATGGCGCTCATCACCATGCCGGGCGTGCAGAAGCCGCACTGCAGGCCGTGGCAGTTGCGGAAGGCTTCCTGCATGGGGTGGAGCTGGCCCTCCGGGGCGAGCCCTTCGATGGTGGTAATGCTGGCGCCATCCGCCTGCAGCGCCAGCATGTTGCACGACTTGACCGCGCGGCCGTCCATGTGCACGGTGCAGGCGCCGCACTGGGCGGTGTCGCAGCCGACATGGGTGCCGGTCAGGCGGAGTTGTTCGCGCAGGAACTGGACGAGAAGGGTGTGGGGTTCTACCTGCGCGTCGACGGCGCGGCCGTTGACGGTCAGGCGGATAGGAATCGCCATGCTTGTCTCCATGTGGGTGGACACGTGCACGACCAATCCCTGAATCCCGAAAAAACTGCGCGGGACTGGCCACGACGCGTTACTGCCGTTTGTTGGGTACGGCTATTTCGTGATGTTGGTACTGCGGTGCTGCGGTGCTGCCCGTCAATGCCTGACAATGGCCTGGCAATGTCAGGCCACGAACGTTTGGCCACGACATGCTCTAACAGTTAATCACAAATCTCCGGCGCATGCCATGCGGGTTGCCCCTTCGCCACCTGGCGCTGCCAGAGGGTGCGGACGGCGTCGGGCGCGGGCGTGCAGGATGGCGCTGCTAGAATGGCCCGCCGTCCGGCCGCCACACCGCATTCACCTCGCTCCGGCACCAGATCTCTCAATATGGAAGGCTTTATCGACTGGCTGTTCGAAACCGTTGCCCTGCCCAAGGTGGGCTTGCCGGCTATCTTCGTGGTCAGCCTGGTGTCGGCCACCTTGCTGCCCCTGGGCTCGGAGCCGGCGGTCTTCGCGTATATCAAGCTCAATCCGCATCTGTTCTGGCCGGCCATCGTCGTCGCCACGCTCGGCAATACCGCGGGCGGCGCCATCGACTGGTGGCTTGGCTACGCGGCCAAGCTGGCCGTGGTGCGCTTGCGCAAGCGGCGCCAGCAGCGCGTGCACGAGGAGGAGCACGCCGAACACCGCCGCCATCCCCGCCAGCCGCGCAAGCCGTCGCTGGATGCGCGCTACTTCCGGTGGATGCGCCGGCTGGGGCCGCCGACCCTGCTGGTATCGTGGCTCCCCGGAATTGGTGATCCTTTGTGCACTTTAGCCGGCTGGCTCCGGTTGTCATTCTGGCCGAGCCTGGTTTACATGGCGATTGGCAAGTTTCTGCGCTACCTTGCCATGACGATTGCCCTGCTCTGGATCCCGGATAGTTTCTGGCACGGCATCGCAGCCAGCCTCAAAAGCCTGTTCTAGCTAGCGCCTCTCACGGCACGGCAAGGGTAAGGCAACCCTTGCCCAAGCAAGGTTCTGCCATGTTGCGGTGCGGCGAAAGCAGGCCTTGAAGTACAATTGCCCTTTAAAGACGATCCGGCGCACCGTCCCCGTGCGCTACAGGAAGCGGTCCCCTCCCCATGAACGCCCCACTCGTGCTCGATGCCAAACTCGCCGCGCAGGATGCGCCTGCGCGCCTGCGAGAGATCCCTTATAACTACACGTCATTCTCGGATCGCGAGATTGTCATCCGGCTGCTAGGCGAAGAAGCCTGGCGTATCCTGGCCGAGCTGCGCGGCGAACGCCGCACCGGCCGCTCCGCCCGCATGCTGTACGAAGTGCTGGGCGATATCTGGGTGGTGCGCCGCAATCCCTACCTGCAGGATGACCTGCTGGAGAACCCCAAGCGTCGCCAGATGCTGGTTACGGCACTGCACCACCGGCTCTCCGAGGTGGAAAAACGCCGTGCCGCCGACCGTGCCGAGCACGCCGAGCCGGCCGCCGAGGACCGCTCCCACCGGGTCGAGCAGCTGGTCAGCTTTGCCAAGCAGGCCATCGAGGACTTCAAGCAGGAGTTCGCCAACGCCTATGACCTGCGCAAGCGCACCCAGCGCGTGCTGGGCCGCATCACGCAGAAGGACAACATCAAGTTCGACGGCCTGTCCCGCGTCTCGCATGTGACCGACGCGACCGACTGGCGCGTGGAATATCCCTTCGTGGTCCTCACCCCGGACACCGAGGAAGAGATCGCCGGCATGGTCAAGGGCTGCTTCGAGCTGGGCCTGACCATCATCCCGCGCGGAGGCGGCACCGGCTATACCGGCGGCGCCGTGCCGCTGACGCCGATGAGCGCGGTCATCAACACCGAGAAGCTGGAACAACTCGGGCCGGTCGAGCAGACCGACCTGCCGGGCGTGTCGCACAAGGTCGGCACCATTTTCTCCGGCGCTGGCGTGGTGACGCGCCGCGTGGCGGATGCGGCGGACAAGGCCGGGCTGGTGTTCGCGGTCGACCCGACCTCGATCGATGCCTCCTGCATCGGTGGCAACGTGGCCATGAACGCCGGCGGCAAGAAGGCCGTGCTGTGGGGCACCGCGCTGGATAACCTGGCCTGGTGGCGCATGGTGGATCCGGAAGGCAACTGGCTGGAAGTCACGCGCCTGGACCACAACCTGGGCAAGATCCATGACGTGGCGGTCGCCACCTTCGAGCTCAAGTGGTCGGACGGCAACCGCGCGCCCGGCGAAAAGCCGCTGCGTACGGAAACCCTGGCCATCGAAGGGCGCAAGTTCCGCAAGGAAGGCCTGGGCAAGGACGTCACCGACAAGTTCCTGGCGGGTCTGCCCGGCATCCAGAAGGAAGGCTGCGACGGCATCATCACCAGCGCGCGCTGGATCCTGCACCGCATGCCGGCGCATGTGCGCACCGTCTGCCTGGAGTTTTTCGGCCAGGCGCGCGACGCCATTCCGAGCATCGTGGAAATCAAGGATTACCTCGACGCCGAATCGCGCACCCCTGGCGGCGCCATCCTGGCCGGCCTGGAGCACCTGGACGAGCGCTACCTGCGTGCGGTGGGATACGCCACCAAGAGCAAGCGCAACGCCTTCCCGAAGATGGTGCTGATCGGCGACATCGTCGGCGACGACCAGGACGCGGTCGCCCGCGCCACCTCGGAAGTCATCCGCATGGCCAACGGCAAGAGCGGCGAAGGCTTCGTCGCGGTCAGCCCGGAAGCCCGCAAGAAGTTCTGGCTGGACCGCTCGCGCACCGCCGCCATCGCCAAGCACACCAACGCCTTCAAGATCAATGAAGACGTGGTGATCCCGCTGCCGCGCATGGGCGAGTATACCGACGGCATCGAGCGCATCAATATCGAGCTGTCGATCAAGAACAAGCTCCAGCTGACCGATGCGCTGGAAGCCTTCTTCGCGCGCGGCAACCTGCCGCTGGGCCGCAGCGACGACGCTAACGAGATCCCCAGCGCCGAGCTGCTGGAAGACCGCGTGCAGCACGCGCTGCAGCTGCTGCGCGAGATCCGCTCGCGCTGGACCTACCTGCAGGACCACCTGGATACGCCGCTGGCCACCGCGCGCGCGTCGCTGATCGGCCACGGCCTGGGCCTGCTCGGCCAGGCTTTCGAGGCGCGCCTCGAGCAGCAGCCGGATGCCACCGTGTTCCACCTGCTGCAGGACCGCACCATCCGCGTGTCCTGGAAGAGCGAAGTGCGCGCCGAGCTGCGCAATATCTTCAACGGCGGCGAGTTCAAGCCCATCCTCGACGAAGCGCAGAAGATCCACAAGCAGGTGCTGCGCGGCCGCGTCTTCGTGGCGCTGCACATGCACGCCGGCGACGGCAACGTGCACACCAATCTCCCGGTCAACTCCGACGACTACGACATGCTGCAGGACGCCCACCGCGCGGTGGCCCGCATCATGGCGCTGGCGCGCTCGCTGGACGGCGTGATTTCCGGCGAGCACGGCATCGGCATCACCAAGCTGGAGTTCCTGACCGAGGACGAGATCGGCGAATTCCGCGAGTACAAGCAGCGCGTGGATCCGCAGGGCCGCTTCAACAAGGGCAAGCTGTTGCCAGGCGCTGACCTGCGCAATGCCTATACGCCGTCGTTCGGGCTGATGGGGCATGAGTCCATCATCATGCAGCAGAGCGATATCGGTGCCATTGCCGACAGCGTCAAGGACTGCCTGCGCTGCGGCAAGTGCAAGCCGGTGTGCGCCACCCACGTGCCGCGCGCCAACCTGCTGTACAGCCCGCGCAACAAGATCCTGGCGACCTCGCTGCTGGTGGAGGCCTTCCTGTACGAGGAGCAGACCCGCCGCGGCATCTCGATCAAGCACTGGGACGAGTTCTCCGACGTGGCCGACCATTGCACGGTCTGCCACAAGTGCGTGACGCCGTGCCCGGTCAAGATCGACTTCGGCGACGTGTCGATGAACATGCGCAACCTGCTGCGCAAGATGGGGCAGAAGAAGTTCAATCCCGGCACTGCCGCGTCGATGTTCTTCCTCAACGCCACCAACCCGCAGACCATCAACATGACCCGCAAGGTCATGATCGACTGGGGCTACAAGGCGCAGCGCCTGGGCAACGACGTACTCAAGAAGTTCGCCAGGAAGCAGACCGCGCATCCGCCCGCCACGGTGGGCCGCGCGCCGGTGCAAGAGCAGGTGATCCACTTCATCAACAAGAAGATGCCGGGCAACCTGCCCAAGAAGACCGCGCGCGCGCTGCTAGACATCGAAGACAACGAGATCGTGCCGATCATCCGCGACCCGAAGCGGACTTCGCCCGAGACCGAGGCGGTGTTCTACTTCCCGGGCTGCGGCTCGGAGCGGTTGTTCTCGCAGGTGGGCCTCGCCACGCAAGCCATGCTGTGGCATGTGGGCGTGCAGACCGTGCTGCCGCCGGGCTACCTGTGCTGCGGCTATCCGCAACGCGGCAACGGCCAGTTCGACAAGGCCGAGAAGATGGTCACCGACAACCGGGTGTTGTTCCACCGGGTCGCCAACACGCTCAACTACCTCGATATCAAGACCGTGGTGGTGAGCTGCGGGACCTGCTACGACCAGCTTGCCGGGTATGAATTCGACAAGATCTTCCCGGGCTGCCGCATCATCGACATCCACGAATACCTGCTGGAGAAGGGCGTCAAGCTGGAGGGCGTGACCGGTACGCGCTATATGTACCACGACCCCTGCCACACCCCGATCAAGACCATGGACCCGACCAAGCTCGTCAACGAGCTGATGGGCGGCAATGAAGGCGGCGGCAAGATCGAGAAGAACGAGCGTTGCTGCGGCGAGTCCGGCACGCTCGCGGTGTCGCGCCCCGACGTTTCCACCCAGATCCGCTTCCGTAAGGAAGAGGAAATGACCAAGGGCGCGGACAAGCTGCGCACCGACGGCTTTGTGGGCGACGTCAAGATCCTGACCAGCTGCCCGTCCTGCCTGCAGGGTTTGTCGCGCTACAAGGAAGACGCCACGGTCACGGCGGACTACATCGTGGTGGAGATGGCCAAGCACCTGCTGGGCGAGAACTGGATGCCGGACTACGTGGCCAAGGCCAACTCGGGCGGCATCGAGCGGGTGCTGGTGTGATGGGGGAGGCGGGGGCGGTGCCACTGGTTTTCTCCCTTCTCCCGCTTGCGGGAGAGAGGGGAGCCAACCCTGGGTATTTGACTGACGCCCTCGGAGTCCCGGGAGCGCCCGCATGAACCTCGTCCCCAACTGCCCGCTGTGCGAGACCGACGGCGGCGAACTGGTCTGGCGTGGTGAGCGCGCCCGGGTCATCCTGGTCGAGCATGAGCGCTTTCCCGGCTTCTGTCGGGTGGTGTGGAATGGCCACGTTGCCGAGCAGACCGACCTGCCCGAGGACGACCAGGCCTGGCTGATGCGGCTGGTGGCGCGGGTGGAGCGCGCGGTGCGCGAGACCATGGTGCCCGACAAGGTCAACCTGGCCGCTTTCGGCAATATGGTGCCGCACCTGCACTGGCATATCATTCCACGCTACCGCTGGGATACCCATTTTCCCGAAGCCGTCTGGGCGGCTGCGCAGCGCGAGCCTGATGCCGTGCGCCTGGCGGGCCTTGCGCAGCGCCTGCCGGCATTGCGTGCGGCCCTGGCGAAACTGGACGAAGCAGGCTGACGCCTGGCGTAGCCGTGCCCGTGCCGTGTTGGCATTGCTGTCGGTTTTTTTGAATTTCCGGAACCAGCCGGGCAGCGCCGTCTTCTAATACCCGTTGTCTTCATTCCCACAAGAGCGGGGCCGGTGGATCTGCCATGGCCCGCTTGCGCGAAAGGTGCCATGTCCACACCGACTTCCGTTACTGTTCCAGGCCCGGCCGTGCCGGCCCGTGCCCTCAAGATCCAGAGCCGCCTGCGGGTGGCTGAGACGTGGGACCTGATCAAGCCTTACTGGAAATCCGAGGACCGCAAGGCCGGCCTCGGGCTGCTGGCCTTCGTGGTCGCGCTCAATCTCGGCATCGTTTATATCAACGTGCTGCTCAACGAATGGAATCGCGTGTTCTACAACGCGCTGGAGCAGCATGACTACACCTCCTTCAAGGCGCTGCTGATCCGTTTCTCCTGGATCGCCGGCTTCTTTATCGTGGCGGCCATATCCCGGCAGTACTACACCATGATGCTGCAGATGCGCTGGCGTACCTGGATGACCGACCGCTTCATGGACCACTGGCTCAGCCACCAGGCTTACTACCGCATAGAACAGACGCACGCCACGGACAACCCCGACCAGCGGCTTGCGGACGATCTGCGCTCGTTTACCGATGGCGCGCTGTCTCTCTCGCTCGGGCTGCTCAATTCGGTGGTGACGCTGGTGTCTTTCGTCGGCATCCTGTGGGCCGTTTCGGGGCCGATCAGCTTCATGCTGGGCGGCACCGAGATCACGATTCCGGGCTATATGGTGTGGTTCGCGGTGGGCTATGCCGTGATCGGTTCGCTGATTGCCCACGTGGTGGGCCGGCCGCTGATCGGCTTGAGTTTCCAGCAAGAGCAGTACGAGGCGGATTTCCGTTTCATGCTGGTGCGCTTGCGCGAGAACAGCGAGCCGGTGGCGCTTTACCGGGGCGAGCCTACCGAGCAGGCGGGCCTGCGCTCGCGTTTTGACCGCATTCGCGCCAACTGGAAACAGTTGATGCGCTATACGCGTCGCCTGACCTTTGTCAGTTCCGGCTACGGCCAGTTCGCCATCATCTTTCCGCTGCTCGTGGCCGCGCCGCGCTACTTCGCCGGCAAGATGACGCTGGGCGGGCTGATGCAGGTGAGCCAGGCCTTCGGCCAGGTGCAAGGTGCGCTGTCGTGGTTCGTTGACAACTATTCCACGCTGGTCGGCTGGAAGGCTGCAGCCAACCGGCTGATCGACTTCCGCGATGCCATCCGGGTGGCGGAGCGCCAGGACCAGGAGCACACCGGCGTGCGCGACATCGAGGTGGTCCAGGCTGGCACCGGTACCGATTCCGGCGGCATCCGCATCGACACCCTCGCGCTGGCGCTGCCGGTGCGCACCGGCAACGGCGGCGAGATCCAGCAGCGGCCGCTGGTGGCGCCGTTCTCGCTGCGGATCGCACCCGGCGATCGCTGGCTGGTCAGCGGCCCCTCGGGTTGCGGCAAGAGCGTGCTGTTCCGCGCACTGGCCGGGATCTGGCCCTACGGCAGCGGCACGGTGGCCATGCCCGGCGCGGCTCGCATGCTGTTCCTGCCACAACGCAGCTACCTGCCGATCGGCTCGCTGGCTGATGCGCTGGCTTATCCCGACGCCGGCACCGTGCATAGCCGTGAAGCCTTGCAGAAGGTGCTGCGCGAAGCCCGGCTCGGCGCCCTGGCCGAGCAGCTCGACGTGTTCGATAACTGGTCGCTGCGGCTGTCGCCGGGCGAGCAGCAACGCCTGGCCTTTGCGCGCGCCCTGCTGCAAAAGCCCGATTACCTGTTCCTGGACGAGGCCACCAGCGCGCTCGACGAGGAAACGGAAAGCGCGATGTACCGCCTGATGGTGGACTCCCTGCCCGGCGCGGCGATCATCAGCATCGCCCACCGCAGCACGGTTGCCGCCTTCCATGGCAAGCGCCTGCGCTATGTCGCGGCCGACGGAGCGCACTGGGAGGCGGAGCACAATGGGCAAGGCGAGGCGGCTGCGGTAAGCTATCGGGTCGTACACGAAGCGTAAAGGCCGGTGTGGCCGCAACCTGCGGCTCGCCCACAGCCGCGCGCCACCCATCATGGCAGGCCTTGAAAAAGATACTCCCCATCCCACCGCCCTTACCGTGCACACCCAGTCGCGCGTGCTGGAGGTGGGTTTTGACAACGGTTCCAGCTTCCGGCTGCCGTTCGAATACCTGAGGGTGAACTCACCCTCGGCCGAAGTGCAGGGCCACGGTCCGGGCCAGGAAGTGCTGCAGACCGGCAAGCGCGACGTCACCATCGCCGCGGTGGAGCCGGTCGGCAACTACGCCATCCTGATCCGTTTTTCCGACGGCCACGATACCGGCATCTATTCCTGGGAACTGCTTTACCGCTTGGGCGCCCAGCAGGACGCCATCTGGCAGTCCTACCTGGAGCGGCTGGAAGCGGCCGGCGTCGATCGCGACGCCCCCATGGTGGCCCCCGGCGGCCATGCCTGCGGCAGCCATTGAGATTGCGTGCCCCCGCGGGCCATTACTGAGTTCTGGAGCGAGTTATGAGCGAGACCCACTTCGGGTTCGAGAAGGTCAAGGAAGAAGAGAAGGCCGGCAAGGTAGCCGAAGTCTTCCATTCGGTGGCCAACAAGTACGACGTCATGAACGACCTGATGTCCGGCGGCATGCACCGGCTGTGGAAGATGTTCACCATCGCGCAGGCCGGCGTGCGGCCTGGCTTCAAGGTGCTCGACATCGCCGGCGGCACCGGCGACCTGGCCAAGGCCTTCGCACGCCAGGCCGGGCCCACCGGCGAGGTCTGGCTGACCGATATCAATGAGTCGATGCTCCGGGTTGGACGGGACCGCTTGTTGAATAAAGGCATCGTCGTCCCCACCTGTCTCTGTGATGCCGAGCGGATTCCGTTCCCGGACAACCACTTCGACCTGGTCACCGTGTCCTTCGGGCTGCGCAACATGACGCACAAGGAGGTGGCATTGTCCGAGATGCGCCGGGTGATCAAGCCGGGCGGCAAAGTCATGGTGCTGGAGTTCTCCAAGGTGTGGAAGCCGCTGGAAAAGGCCTACGACATGTATTCGCTGAAGTTCCTGCCGTGGCTGGGGCAGCGCGTGGTACAGGATTCCGATAGCTATCGCTATCTGGCCGAATCGATCAGAATGCATCCAGACCAGGCTTCACTTGTACGTCTTATGGAACATGCGGGCCTGGAGAATGTCGAATACTTCAACCTGACGGCGGGAGTGGTGGCACTCCACGTCGGGCGAAAGTACTAGACTGATATAGGCTCAAAGAAAAATGAGCGAACTTAACAGGGGAAGCACTGATATGTCGCTATTTCGCGCAAAATTCATGGCGGGTGTGCTGATTGGCACGCTTGCCCTCGGCATGGCGCTCGACGCCAATGCCAAACGCCTCGGCGGGTCGCGCAGCATCGGCAAGCAATCGTCCGGCGTGACGCAACGCCAGCAAGCACCGGCACAGCAATCGCCGAACCAGACGCCCGCGCAGCAGGCGCCGGCCCAGCAAGCCGCGCCCGCAGCAGCAGGCGCCGGCGCAGCTGCTGCTGCGGCGCCCAAGCGTAACTGGGGTGGCATGCTCGGCGGCATCGCCGCCGGCCTGGGCATTGGCTGGCTGCTGTCGCACTTCGGCCTGGGCGGCGCCGCCATGGGCTTCCTGTCCAACCTGATCCTGATCGCCCTGGTGGCATTCGCCGCAATCTGGCTGATCCGCAAGTTCCGCGGCGGCGCCAAGGCGCCGCAGCAACCGGCCTATGCAGGTGCGGCAGCCGGTGCCGGCAGCGGCTCGGGTAACGGATTTGGTGGCAGCAACGAACCGGTCCTGCGCCAGCAAGTGCCGGTCGGCGCACCCAACCCGGTGATGCCTGCGCCCGGTTCCGTCGCCTCGATGCAGTCCGCCGCACCGGTGATGGCTGGCGCCGCCGTTGGTGCAGCCGCAGGCGCGGCCCAGCCCTGGGGCGTGCCGGCCGACTTCGACACCCAAGCCTTCCTGCGCAATGCCAAGATCTACTACGTCCGCCTGCAGGCAGCCTGGGACGCCGGCAATCTTGAAGACATCCGCGAGTTCACCACGCCGGAAATGTTCGCCGAGATCAAGATGGACCTGTCCGAACGCGGCGCCGAGGTCAACAAGACCGACGTGGTCACGCTGGAAGCCGAACTGCTCGGCATCGAAGACAGCCCGGCCCAGCATCTGGCCAGCGTGCGCTTCTCCGGCATGATCCGCGAAAAGGCCGGCGATCCGGCACAGCCTTTCGCTGAAGTCTGGAACCTGGCGAAGCCGGTAAGCGGCCCCGGCGGCTGGCTGCTGGCAGGGATCCAACAAACTTCCTGAGTGCAGGGAGTGCCTCGCCGGCAGGTCCAAGGCCGGCAGGTGGCATAGAATGGAGGCCCACGTGAAAACGTGGGCTTTTTTTGTTTGTGGGGTGGGGGGATTCTGTTGTTTGACTTGGAAGTTAAAGTCAAAGTCAAAGGCGGTTTCACCCCCCTGCGGGGGGCGACCTACTTTCTTGTCTCGCCAAGAAAGTAGGTCGCCGCCCCGCAGGGGTGGTGAAACTGCAGTTGCTTTTGATGTTAAGCCGTTGAAGTTGATTTTGACTTTAGAACCGACCAACCCACTCCCCTGAAAGGCCCGCCCCCAGCCCCACCCAATCATGACCACCCTCCCCACCCCCCTGGCCACCCCCCCGATCACCGCCCTGAACCACCTGCTGGAACAGGAGCCCTGGGCAACCACCATGCTCCAGCCCTTCGCCGGGCGCATCATCCGCTTTGACGCGGCCGCGTTCACGCTCGCCTTGAAGGTGACGGGACAGGGCCTGACGGAGCTGGCCGCGGTGGATGAAACCCCGGCGGTCACGCTGACCGTGCCGCTGCAGCTGTGGCCGCTGGTGGCTTCGGATGTGGCGGGCGGCGGCCAGGCGGCGGCGATGAGGCATGTGCGCATCGAGGGAGATGCCGAGCTGGCCAACACGGTCTCCACGCTGGCCCGCAACCTGCGCTGGGATGCGGCCGAGGACCTGTCGCGCGCATTGCGCGGCATCCTGGGCGGCCCGGTGAGCGACAGCGTGGCGCAACGGGTGGTGGACGGCGTGCAGCAGGTGCATGCCCAGGCCACGCGGGTGGGCCGCGCGCTGGTCGATAACGTGACCGAATACCTGCTCGACGAGCAGCCGACCCTGGTGCGCCACGCGGCGCTCGACGAGTTCGGCGCCGGTGTGAGCGCGCTGCGCGACGACCTCGCCCGGCTGGAAAAGCGGCTGGAAAAGCTGGAGCAGCGCACCCGCTCCGAGCGTGGCGCCGGCACGCTGCCGTCCGCCCATCGCTGATCGCCCGCGGCCTGCCGCCGCCAGACCCCTGCTCAATTGCGCATCCACGGCTTTATCCATTGCCAGACCGGCCAAGCAGCACGGCCCCAACACTGAAGAACCTGCATGACCCGCTTCCTGCGCCTTTGCAAGATCGTTTTCGTCATCCTCTACTACGGCCTCGACGAGCTCGTGCTGTCTGGTTTCAAGAGCCGCCGCATCCGATTCCTGGTGCGTGTCATTACCATTGGCCGCAAGCTCGACATGCCCCGGGGCGAACGCCTGCGCCTGGCGCTGACGCGCCTGGGGCCGATCTTCGTCAAGTTTGGCCAGGTGCTCTCCACCCGGCGCGACCTGATGCCCGAGGACATCGCCGACGAGCTCGCCAAGCTGCAGGACCAGGTGCCGCCGTTCGATTCAGTCGTGGCGGTCAAGATCATCGAGCGCTCGCTGGGCCGGAAGCTGGCGACGCTGTTCGAGAGCTTCGACCACAAGCCGGTGGCCAGCGCGTCCATCGCCCAGGTTCACTTCGCCATCCTGAAGGGCGGTCCCAACCACGGCCGCGAAGTCGCCGTGAAGGTCCTGCGCCCGGGCATGCTGCCGGTCATCGACAGCGACCTGGCGCTGATGCGGGACCTCGCCGCCTGGCTTGAGCGTTTCTGGGCTGACGGCAAGCGCCTGAAGCCGCGCGAGGTCGTCGCCGAGTTCGACAAATACCTGCACGACGAACTCGACCTGATGATCGAGGCCGCCAACGCCAGCCAGCTGCGCCGCAACTTTGCCGACACCAAGCTGCTGCTGGTGCCAGAGGTGTTCTGGGACTGGTGCAGCAGCGAGGTCTTCGTGATGGAGCGCATGCATGGGATCCCCATCTCGCGCACCGAGTCGCTCAGGGCGGCTGGCGTCGACATGCACCTGCTGGCGGAGGAGGGCGTGGAGATCTTCTTCACGCAGGTGTTCCGCGACGGGTTCTTCCATGCCGACATGCACCCGGGCAACATCCTGGTGTCGGTGGCGCCGCAGAGTTTTGGGCGCTACATCGCGTTGGACTTCGGCATCGTCGGCGCGCTGTCCGAGTTCGACAAGAACTACCTGGCGCAGAACTTCATCGCCTTCTTCCGCCGCGACTACCATCGCGTGGCGCTGCTGCACGTGGAGTCGGGCTGGGTGCCGGCCCATACGCGGGTGGAGGAACTGGAGAGCGCGGTACGGGCGTGCTGCGAGCCCTATTTCGACAAGCCGCTCAAGGAGATCTCGCTGGGCATGGTGCTGATGCGCCTGTTCCAGACCTCGCGCCGCTTCAATGTCGAGATCCAGCCGCAACTGGTCCTGTTGCAGAAGACCTTGCTCAATATCGAAGGGCTGGGGCGCCAGCTCGATCCGGACCTGGACCTGTGGAAGACCGCCAAGCCCTTCCTCGAGAAATGGATGCACGAGCAGGTCGGCTGGAAGGGTGCCTGGGAGCGCATCCAGGTGGAGGCCCCGCAATGGGCCAAGATGCTGCCCGACTTCCCGCGCCTGGCGCACCAGTTCCTCGAGCGCCGCGCCCTGGTCGACAATGGCCAGCAGGAGAAGCTGCTGGCCGCCCTGGTCGCCGAGCAGCGCCGCACCAACCGCCTGGTCGGCACGGCCTTGTTGCTGGTTGGCGGATTCATCGCCGGGGTGGTGCTGACCGAGCTGCTGGCCTGGGTTGGCTACTGGTAGCGCACGGGATCGTGCCCCGAATCGCCTGGGTGGCGAGTGCAAAGTTGATGAAATGCAATGCAGTGGAGGCCAGCTTGACCAAATCCGATAACGCGCCGATCAAGGCCGCAGCCCCGCCAGTCTTTGCCACGCGCAACGCGGGGGACCCGGCTTTCTGGGATGAGCGCTTCGAGAAGGGCTTCATGCCCTGGGACCTGGGCGGCGTGCCGGCCGATTTCGAGGCCTTCGCCAGCGCGATGGCACCGTGCCCAACGCTAATCCCTGGCTGTGGCAACGGCTGGGAAGCGGGGTGGCTCCATGCGCGCGGCTGGCCGGTGACCGCCATCGATTTCTCACCCGAGGCCGTAGCCAGCGCGCGCCGCGCGCTGGGGCCGGCCGGGGCTGTCGTGCACGAAGCGGATTTCTTTGCCTTCGCGCCCGAGCCTGCCTGCCAGTGGATCTACGAGCGGGCTTTCCTGTGCGCCTTGCCGCCAGCCATGCGGGCCGGCTACGCCGCTCGTGTGGCGCAACTGCTGCCGCCGGGCGGGCTGCTGGCCGGCTACTTCTTCCTGGACGAGACGCGCGGCGGGCCGCCTTTTGCCATCCCCGAGGCAGAACTGCGCGCGCTGCTTGAGCCGGCCTTCGAGCTGGTGGAGGCGCGGGCCGCCACTGGCTCGCTGCCGATATTTGCCGGCCGCGAGCAGTGGCAGGTCTGGCGCCGCAGGGCTTAGGTTTCAGGATTCAGCGTTCAGCCGCAGGCGCCAGCCTTTGCGTCAGCCGCGCACGCGGGCGTTGTGCTTGTCGTGGTAGATCGCCCGGCTGTCGCGGTTTTCGGCACGCTGGATTCCACGCTGCGCGCCCGCACCAACATGGCCGTTGGCGCCGGCGCGCGCTTCGCGCCGATCCACGTGAGCCTGGCCGCGTTCGAGGCTGCCGGCCTCGCGGTTGGTGAGCGAGCCATTGGCCACGCCGTTCTTGATGCGCTGCTCTTGGTTGATATTGCGCTGCACGTCGGCCTGCATGCGCTGCGATGAGGCGCTGGCGGGGTTGCCGGTGATGCCGTTGTGCGTGTCATGCGCGATGTCGCGGCTCACGTTGTTCTCGGCACGCTGGATGGACGCCTGCTCGCGCGGCGAGACCGAGCCGTTGGCCAGGGCGTGCGCTTCCATGTGGTCCACGCGGGCGGTCTGCTTTTCCAGGCTGGCCGCTTCGCGCGTGCTCAGGCTGCCGGATTTCAGGCCGTTCTCGATGCGCTGTTCCTGGTTGACGTTGCGCTGCACATCCTGCGAGACCGCCGCAGTCTGGGCGCTAGCCAGGCCGGCGCCGAGCAGGCCTGCGGCAATCATCAGGGTCTTGAGCATCTTGGTTTGGCGGTTCGACATGGTGTTCTCCTTTTCCTCATTGGGCCGTGTGCGGCAGCGTGGCTCGTGGGCGCGGCGCCCGATGTTGCTGCCTTGGCTTCCTTAATGCGCGCCGGGCACGGCGCGCTGACGCAGGGTTTGTAAGCTGTGTAACCGCGCGTAAGCCCACGCGTAAGCCGCAAGCCTTGCGCACCACGGCGGGGCGCCGCGGCCGTGGCGGGCATCCACGGCGCAGTCCACGTCACCTGTGGCGCCGGGGCTGCACCGTCCCGGGCAATTTCCGCGTGGTGGCGGGTTTTTTTCTCGCCGCGCGGCAGGCGTCGCTATAATCCGCGTTTTGATTCGGCTACGACCGCAGGCTAGCTCAGCCACCCATGCGGCCCCGACCGATGAATTGGACTCCGGGCAAGGCTGGCCGCAAATCCCGCCTCACCGGCAACCGGTTTCTCGCCGCAAGGGCACTTTGGGATAGGGCAGCAGCATGCTGATCTGGTTCGTCATCATCTATTGGGTAATCTCCGTCGGCATTGGCCTGTGGGCCGCGCTGCGCGTGCGCAACGCCACCGACTTCGCGGTCGCCGGCCGCAGCCTGCCGTTCTACATCGTCACCGCCACCGTGTTCGCGACATGGTTCGGCTCGGAGACGGTGCTGGGCATCCCCGCGGTTTTCCTCAAGGAAGGCTTGTCCGGGGTGGTGTCCGATCCTTTCGGTTCCTCGCTTTGCCTGATCCTGGTCGGCCTGTTCTTCGCGCGCCCGCTGTACCGGATGAACCTGCTCACCATCGGCGATTACTATCACAATCGCTACGGGCGGCTGGCCGAGGTGCTGACCACGCTGTGTATCGTGATGTCCTACCTGGGCTGGGTTGCCGCGCAGATCAAGGCGCTCGGGCTGGTGTTCTTCACCGTCTCGGACGGCGCGCTGTCGCAGGAAACCGGCATGATGATCGGAGCCGCCAGCGTGCTGGTGTACACCCTGTTCGGCGGCATGTGGGCCGTGGCGGTGACCGACTTCATCCAGATGATCATCATCGTGATCGGGATGCTGTATATCGGCTATGAAGTCAGCGGCCAGGCCGGCGGCGTGGCCGCGGTGGTGTCGCATGCGGCGGCGGCCGGCAAGTTCGAATTCCTGCCCTCGCTGGACCTGATCCAGATCATCGGCTTCGCGGCCGCGCTGTTCACCATGATGCTGGGATCGATCCCGCAGCAGGATGTGTTCCAGCGCGTGACCTCGTCGCGCACCGAGAAGATTGCCGGGCGCGCTTCGGTGCTGGGCGGCGTGCTTTACTTCTGCTTTGCCTTCATCCCGATGTTCCTGGCCTATTCGGCCACCATGATCGACCCGGAGATGGTGCAGAAGTACATCAACACCGATTCGCAGCTGATCCTGCCCAAGCTGATCCTGACGCACGCGCCCATGTTCGCCCAGGTGATGTTCTTCGGCGCGCTGCTGTCCGCCATCAAGAGCTGTGCCTCGGCGACGCTGCTGGCACCGTCGGTCACCTTTGCCGAGAATATCCTGCGGCCCTATTTCCGCCATCTCGACGACCGCCGCTTCCTGCGCGTGATGCAGGCTGTGGTGCTGGTGTTCGCCGTGCTGGTGACGCTGTTCGCGCTGAACTCGCATCTGTCCATTTTCCATATGGTGGAAAATGCATATAAGGTCACTTTGGTCTCGTCATTCGTCCCGCTGGCCTTTGGCATGTTCTGGAAGCCGGCCACGCGCCAGGGCGGCCTTGCCGCGATCATCCTCGGGTTGGTTTCCTGGCTGTGCTGCGAAATCGCCTTCGCCGACGCGGCGGTGCCGCCGCAGATGGTCGGCCTGCTGGTCTCCATCGGCGGCATGGTGTTCGGCTCGCTGCTGCCGCAGTGGATCAACGACCATCCGCGTGTCAAGGAAGTCCATCTGGCCTGAGCGTTGCGGGCATCCGGCGGGTCACGCGTGGCTTCGAAGGCACCCCGGCCTCTTTTTCCGCCGGCCCGGCGTTCTCAGAACGGTTTATAATTCAAGGCTTTGCACCGCAAGGTGCGCGCACGGGAGTGGCAACTTCCCGCTCAGCGCGGCCTCGCGGTTCCACCAATTTCCGTTCCAGACTCCTTGCGGAGATCCACTATGCCGATCTATGCCTATCGTTGCGACGCCTGCGGCCACGGGCGCGATGTGCTGCAGAAAATGAGCGATGCCCCGCTCACCGACTGCACATCCTGCGGCGCGAAGGGCACGTTCAAGAAACAACTGACCGCCGCGGGCTTCCAGCTCAAGGGGTCGGGCTGGTACGTCACCGATTTCCGCGGTGGCAACAGTGCCACGTCCGCTGCGCCCGCCACGGCGGCCGCCGGCAGCGCCACCGAGGGCAAGAGCGAAGCAGCGGCACCGGCCTCGTCCGGCGCAGCCACGGAATCCTCCAGCACCGTCAGCACGGCGCCGACCAGTACTGCCGGCGGTTCCGGCAGTGCCGTCGCCAGCCATTGAAGGCAGAACGCATCGTGCCGGCGAAGAAGACTTCCGCCCTCAAGACCTGGTTCCTCACCGGGCTATTGGTGCTGGTGCCGCTGGGCATCACGCTGTGGGTGTTGAACCTGGTCATCAGCACCATGGACCAGAGCCTGGCGCTGCTGCCTGAAGCCTGGCAGCCGGTCCAGCTGTTCAAGGTGCGCATCCCGGGCCTGGGCGCCATCCTGACGGTGGTGTTCATCCTGCTGGTCGGCCTGCTGACCCACAACTTCATCGGCCAGCGCCTGGTGCGCTGGTGGGAAGCGCTGCTGCGCCATATCCCGGTGGTCGGGCCGATCTACACCAGCGTCAAGCAGGTCTCGGATACGCTGCTCTCCTCGTCCGGCAATGCCTTTCGCAAGGCGCTGCTGGTGCAGTACCCGCGTGAGGGTTCGTGGACCATCGCATTCCTCACCGGCCGTCCCGGCGGCGATGTGCAGAATCATCTGCAGGGCGAGTATGTCAGCGTCTACGTGCCGACCACGCCGAATCCGACCTCGGGCTTCTTCCTGATGATGCCCAAGGCCGATACCATCGAACTCGACATGACCGTCGACGCCGCGCTGAAGTACATCGTCTCGATGGGCGTGGTGGCGCCGACCGAGCTGCCGCGCAAGAGCGGCTCCGTGCGCGCCGGCGAGGCGGAGGCAGAAGCCCTCGCCGAGTCCACCGGCTCATCGCATTCAAATTGATCGCCGGCCGCATCGGCGGCCGCGTTATTCCGGGAATTCCCTTATGTCCTCCATGCGTACTCACTATTGCGGTCTCGTGACCGAACAACTGTCGGGCCAAGAAGTGGCTCTCACCGGCTGGGTGCAGCGTCGCCGCGATCACGGTGGCGTGATCTTCATCGACCTGCGCGACCGCGAAGGCCTGGTGCAGGTGGTGTGCGACCCCGATCGTCCCGAGATGTTCAAGGCTGCCGAAGAGATCCGCAACGAGTTCTGCGTGCGCATCACCGGCAAGGTGCGCCCGCGTCCGGCGGGCACCGAGAACGCCAACCTGACCTCCGGCAAGATCGAGGTGCTGTGCCATGAGCTGACCGTGCTCAACCCGTCGGTCACACCCCCGTTCCAGCTCGATGACGACAACCTGTCCGAGACCACCCGCCTGACGCACCGCGTGCTGGACCTGCGCCGCCCGCAGATGCAGTACAACCTGCGCCTGCGCTACAAGGTGGCCATGGAAGTGCGCAAGTACCTGGACGCGCAAGGCTTCATCGACATCGAGACCCCGATGCTGGGCAAGAGCACGCCCGAAGGCGCGCGGGACTACCTGGTGCCGTCGCGGACCAACCCGGGCCACTTCTTCGCGCTGCCGCAATCGCCGCAGATCTTCAAGCAGATGCTGATGGTGTCGGGCTTCGACCGCTACTACCAGATCACCAAGTGCTTCCGCGACGAGGACCTGCGTGCCGACCGCCAGCCCGAGTTCACGCAGATCGACTGCGAGACCTCGTTCCTGAACGAGCAGGAAATCCGCGACCTGTTCGAGGACATGATGCGCACGGTGTTCAAGAACGCCATCGACGTCGACCTGGACGCCAGCTTCCCCGTGATGGAATTCCGCGAGGCCATGGCCCGCTTCGGTTCGGACAAGCCTGACCTGCGCGTCAAGCTCGAGTTCACCGAACTGACCGACGCCATGAAGGACGTCGACTTCAAGGTGTTCTCCGGCCCCGCCAACAGCGAGAACGGCCGCGTGGTCGGCCTGTGCGTGCCGGGCGGCGCCGCCATCTCGCGCAGCGAGATCGATGCCTACACCCAGTTCGTCGCCATCTATGGCGCCAAGGGCCTGGCCTGGATCAAGGTCAACGAAGTGGCCAAGGGCCGCGACGGCCTGCAATCGCCGATCGTCAAGAACCTGCACGACGCAGCCATCGCCGAGATCCTGAAGCGCACCGGCGCCAAGGACGGCGACATCATCTTCTTCGGCGCGGACAAGGCCAAGGTCGTCAACGACGCCATCGGCGGCCTGCGCCTGAAGATTGGCCACTCCGAGTTCGGCAAGACCCACGGCCTGTTCGAGGACGTGTGGAAGCCGCTGTGGGTGATCGACTTCCCGATGTTCGAGTACGACGAGGAAGATGCCCGCTGGGTCGCCATGCACCACCCGTTCACCAGCCCCAAGGACGAGCACCTGCAATACCTGGAAACCGATCCGGGCAAGTGCATCGCCAAGGCCTACGACATGGTCCTGAACGGCTGGGAAATGGGCGGTGGCTCGGTGCGGATCTTCCGCGAGGACGTGCAAAGCAAGGTGTTCCGCGCCCTGAAGATCGGCGAGGAAGAAGCCCGTGCCAAGTTCGGCTACCTGCTGGACGCGCTGCAATATGGCGCGCCCCCGCACGGCGGCCTGGCCTTCGGCCTGGATCGCATCGTCACCATGATGGCCGGCGCCGATTCGATCCGCGACGTGATCGCCTTCCCCAAGACCCAGCGCGCGCAAGACTTGCTCACGCAAGCGCCGAGCTCGGTCGATGAGAAGCAACTGCGCGAGCTGCATATCCGCCTGCGTGCTGCGGAGCCGAAGACGGCCTGAGCCGGGGTTCGGACTGCTTGAAAAGGCCGCGCGACAGCGCGGCCTTTTTGCATTGGCGGCCGCGATGCATGCCAAGTGCCACAGCCGGCACCCAATCCCTGGTTTCCAATTGTTACATCGCGGAACGAAGCCCCCTCCCGTCCAGTCTTCTCCCTTTATAGCGCCAAGCCGCAAGCCCAATTCGAAGGCACGACGGCCGCGCGGGAGGAATTTGCCGTGCACCTGGATGTAGAACTGATTCGCCAGTTTTTACTGGCCCATGCCGAGACCATCCTCACCTGGCTGGCGGCCGGGCTGGTGATGATGCTGCTGGCGCGTTTCGAGCTGCGGCGCGCGGTGCGCCGCTCGGCGGTGGCCATGTCGGAGTCCGTGGCCACCACGGTGGCGGCTTGTGTGCCGGATATCGCGCATGCTGCGAAGACCGGCGGTGGGGGCGTGCCAATGCTGGAGCCGGTGGAGATGCAGCGCGCCGAAGCCCTGCGCCGGGTGGCGCTGGATACGGTGGGCACCGTCATGGCGCGTGGGCGCTGGCTGGAGGACCTTGGCAACCTGAGGCTGCCCGATGACGCTTTGCTGCAGGGCAGCCGCGCGGGCGGCGCGGATCCGTTGCTGGTGGTGGCGCCGCAGCCGGTGGTGCAGTCTTACCTGACGGCCCAGCGCAGCTTCGATGAGTACGTCGTGAAGCTGCGCGACGAGCGTCGCGAAGCGCTGCGGCTGCAGGACGGCTTGCAGGCGCTGGCCGCGGAGGCCATGCATATCGAGCAGGAGACTGGCAGCATCGTGATGCGCTTCGAGCAGGTCAACGCACAGGCCGCCCAAGGTGTCGAAGCCGGTGACTACCAGCGCTTCCTGATCCAGAAGTACAACACGCTGGGCGTGCGCGAAAAAGAGATCGCGCACGAGCGCGCGCAGCTGCAGGCGCAGGTCCAGCAATGCGCGGACCGCCTGGCCGCCCATGCGCAGGTGGCTTCGCGCGAGTACACACGCGCGCTGACGCCGTTGATGCAGCAACTACGCGCTGCGTGGGGCCACGGCGACTCGCCTGGCGTATTCGAGACCTGGTTGCGAGAAACGCCGGCTCAGTCCAGCGTCCACGCAGCATGAAGGGGCCTGGGCGGCAAGGCCGCCGCATCCGTCATTTCCGCCATGTTTCCCATGGTGCCCGGGCGCATCTGCGGTAAGCTTGGGGACGCCGTTTGTCCTATCCCCATGCCCTACAAAATCCCTGAATCCGTCCTGGTTGTGATCCACACGCCAGACCTGCAAGTGCTGTTGATCGAGCGCGCCGACCGGCCGGGCTACTGGCAGTCGGTCACCGGCAGCCTGGACACGCCCGACGAGCCGCTGGCGCTGACAGCCGCGCGCGAGGTGGCCGAGGAAACCGGCCTGGTCGCCGCCGAGCACCGGCTGGACGACTGGAACCACACTATCGAGTACGAAATCTACCCGCAGTGGCGCCACCGCTACGCGCCGGGCGTGACGCGCAACACCGAGCACTGGTTTGGCCTGCGTGTCGCGCAGCCGCTGCCGGTGACGCTGGCGCCGCGCGAGCACTTGCAGTATCAGTGGCTGCCGTGGCGGGAGGCCGCCGCGCTCTGCTTCTCGACCAGCAACGCCGAGGCGGTGCTGCAGTTGGGCTGGCGGGTGCGGGGGCAGCGTGCGGCTTGCGGAGCGGACCTATGAGGCTGCGCGTCGTCACCTACAACATTCACAAGGGCGTGACCGGCATCAAGGGCAAGTCGCGTATCCATAACGTGCGCGATGGCCTGCACGTGGTGAATGCCGACATCGTCTTCCTGCAGGAGGTGCAGGATCGCAATGACCGCCTGGTGGCGGCGGCCTTGTTCGACCCGGATTACACCCAGCTCAACTATTTGGCGACCGACGCGTATCCGCATTCGGTCTACGGCCGCAATGCGGTGTACGACCATGGGCACCACGGCAATGCCATCCTGTCGCGCCATCCGATCCTGATGTCGGAAAACCTCGACATCTCTGACCATCGCTTCGAGCAGCGCGGCCTGCTGCACGCGGTAGCGGATATGAACGGGGTCGAGGCCCACCTGATCTGCGTGCATTTCGGCTTGTTCGCGCGCAGCCGCGCGCGCCAGGCGGAGGCGCTGGTCAAGCGCGTGCAGGACGTGGTGCCAGCCGAGGCGCCGCTGTTGATCGCGGGGGATTTCAACGACTGGAACCACCGGCTCGACAACCTGATCTGCACCACGCTTGGCGCGACGGAGGTGTCCTCCGCCGGTGGCGCGCGGCTGCACACCTTTCCCAGCCACATGCCCTGGTGGCAACTCGACCGCATCTATGTGCGGGGCTTCGAGATCGAGCACGCCAGCGCGCTGACCGGCCGCGACTGGGCCCAGCGCTCGGACCATGTGCCATTGATGGCGGAGCTTGCCCGCATTGCCGTGCCGGAGCGGCCGGTTGTCCACAAGGCCAAGGCAGGCACGACTTCCTGAGGCCCATCCTCAGGCCCCCATTTTCTCCAGCATGACGTCAACAAAGCAGGCCTGCTTGGGCAGCGGCCGCGGGTCGCGCGGATAGAGCAGGTGGACCGGCCTTGGCGCTGGCATGGCGTCTTCCAGCAACGGGACCAGCAGCCCGGCGGCGATGTCCGCCGCCAGCAGCACTTCCGGCTGCATCACCACGCCACAGCCAGCCAGTGCCGCGCGCCGCAGCGCCTGGCCGTTGTTGGCCGCCAGCGGCGCCGATGCCTTGGGCGCCCCGTCATCCTCGGGGGCCGGCCACCCCATGCCTGGCGGCCACAACAGATGGTTCAGGCAGCGGTGCCCGGCCAGCTCCGCGAGCGTGCGCGGATGGCCCGCTTGCGCGAGGTAGGCCGGCGCCGCGCAGATCGCCATGCGATACGGCCGCAACGACCGCGCCACCAGATGGTCGGAGCTGGCCAGCGTGCCGATGCGCACGGCGGCGTCGAAACCATCGGCAATCAGGTCGGTGAAAGCGTCGTCGAGCACCAGTTCCACCGTGACTTCCGGGTAGCGCAGCAGGTAGGCCGATACCGCTTCGGCGACCGCCGTCTCCCCCAACGTCACCGGCGCGGTCACGCGCAGGCGGCCGCGTGGCTGGCTGTGCAGACGTTCTGCCACGGTCTCCGCTTTGCGCACGCGCTCCAGGATCTGCCGGCATTCCTCCAGGAACAGGTGGCCGGCTTCGGTCAGGCTTTGGCGGCGCGTGCTGCGTTGCAGCAGACGCACGCCCAGATGCCGTTCCAGCTGGACGACATGCTTGCCTACCATCACCGCCGACAGGCCCAGTGCATCGGCGCAGGCGCTGAAGCTGCCGGCTTCGGCAGCGGCGGCAAACACTTCCATGCTGCGCAGCTTGTCCATGGATTGCTAATTAAAAATTAGGGATATGCAAAATCCTAGCCCATTTATCCATCCCGAATCCACTTTCACAATGCATTCCTGATGGCGGTGGAAGGAATGCCGTCTTCCTAGACAACCAGAACCATGGGGAATGCGATGAAGATTGTTGTGATCGGAGCCAGCGGAACGCTCGGCCAGGCGGTAGTAGAGAACCTGTCGGCTCGCCACGACGTGGTGCGGGTCGGCAAGTCGCGCGGCGAACATCGGGTCGACCTGACCCGGCCGGAATCCGTGCAGGCCTTGTTCGATGCGACCGGCCGGGTGGACGCCATCGTCGCCACGACCGGAAGCCTGTTTTTCGGGCCGCTCGCGCTGATGCGGGCCGAGGACTTCGAAATCGGGCTGCAGGACAAGTTGCTCGGGCAGGTGCGGCTGGCGCTGGTTGGCCAGCATTTCCTGAACGATGGCGGCTCGATCACGCTCACCAGCGGCATTGTCGGCAGCGAGCCGATCCGCATGGGCGCCAATGCCGGCAGCGTCAATGCGGCGCTGGAGGGGTTCGTGCGTAGCGCGGCGCCCGAGCTGGAGCGCGGCCTGCGCATCAATGTGGTCAGCCCCACGGTAGTGCAGGAGTCATGGCCCGCGTATGGCGATTACTTCCCCGGCTTTGAGCCGGTGCCGGCGGCGCGCGTCGCGCTGGCCTTCCAGCGCAGCGTGGAAGGGCCGCGCAGCGGGCATGTCTATCGGGTCTGGTGAGGCTGCGCCAAGGCGGCGGCTAGCGCGGGCGTGAGTTCGAGCGCGCTGTCGCGGATGATCTGGCAGATCGCGTCAAGGTCCGCCAGGTCCAGCACGGGCAAGGCGGTGAGCGCGGCCACAGCCTGCGGCTGGTCGCTGGCGACGGCCATGATGCTCGGCACTTCCGGCCATAGCGGCGGCCTGCCCAGGTCAGGGCGGAACACTTCCAGCTTGGGGAAATCGCTGCGCTTGTAACCTTCCACCAGCACCAGGTCCGTGTCGGCGGGCAGCACGGCCAGCGCATCGGCCAGCTCAGGCGAGGCCTCGGCTTCGGGATAGTGGCGCATCAGCGTGAGGTGCCGCGCACCCACCAGCACGACGTTGGCGCAGCCGGCCTGGCGCATACGCCAGGAGTCCTTGCCCGGGGTATCCGGGTCAAAGCCATGGTGGGTGTGCTTGACGCCGGCCACGCGCAGGCCGGCGGCGGCGAAGCGCGGGATCACTTGATCCAGCAACGTGGTCTTGCCGCTGCCGGACGCACCGGAGATGCCGAAAACCTTCACGATGTCGGGGGTTGCGAGGGGATGAAGCGGCGACGATAGCAGAGAACGGCCGCCGCGGCGCGCATGGCCCCACACGCTGTGTGCGCCGCGCGCGTCGCCTGGCGCACGCACAGGACATCGGCGTGCCTGATAATGTGGCTCATGTCATCGATTCCGCCCCCACGCCCGCCCCGCGCGCCGCCTCCCGCGCTTACCGCAAGCCGCGACGATGCCCCCGCACGCGCGCCGCGGCATGCCGGCCCACTGCGCTCCGAATGGCGCCGCGGCAGGCCTCTGGGCGGCAACGCGGTCCGTTTGCTGCGCGGCGGCAATGAGTTCTTCCCGGCCTTGGTTGCCGCGATCGACCAGGCTGTATTCTCGGTTTCGCTCGAGACCTACATTTACGCCGATGATGCGGTCGGCGCAGCGGTGAGCGATGCGCTGATCCGTGCCGCCGCACGGGGCGTGGCCGTGCACCTGGTGGTGGACGGTTTCGGCGCTGGCGACATGCCGGCCGGGCTTGCCGAGCGGCTGCGCGAGGGCGGGGCTTGCCTCAAGATCTTCCGTCCGCTGCGCCGCTTCAGCCTGGCACGGCGCAACCTGCGCCGGCTGCACCGCAAGCTGGCCGTGATCGACCAGCAGATCGGCTTTGTTGGCGGCATCAACATCATCGACGACTACAACCATGGGCCCTTCGAGAGCGCCGGGCTCGGCCCCCGCTACGACTTCGCGGTGGAGGTGCGGGGCCCGCTGGTCAACCAGATCGCGCTGACCGCCGAACGCCTGTGGTGGCAGCTATCGCTGCGTGGCGAAATGCGCAGCGTTGGCCTGGCGGGGGTGGCGGCGGATTTTCCGCTGATCACCGACCTGCCGCTGCCGCGCCAGGACCAGGCCGGCGGCATGCGCGCCGTGCTGCTGCTGCGCGACAACCTGCGCAACCGCCGCGCCATCGAACGCCAGTACCTGCAGGCGTTGGGCGGCGCGCGGCGGGAAGTGATCATTGCCAACGCCTACTTCCTGCCTGGGCACAAGATGCGCCGCGCCCTGCTGGCATGCCGCAAGCGCGGCGTGCGCGTGCGGCTGTTGCTCCAGGGCAGGGTGGAGTACCGTTTGCAGCACTATGCAACCCATTCGCTTTACGCGACCTTGCTCGGCGCCGGCGTGGAAATCTTCGAATACGCCGATAGTTTCCTGCACGCCAAGGTGGCTGTGGTCGACGATGCCTGGGCCACGGTGGGCTCCAGCAACATGGACCCGTTCAGCCTGCTGCTGGCCCGCGAGGCCAATGTCGCGGTCTATGACGGCGCGTTCTGTGCCGAGCTGCGCCAGGAGCTGGAGCACGCCATTGCCTCGCGCAGCATCGAGGTCAAGGCCGCCACGCATGCGCGCCGTTCGGCGGTGCGCCGGATGGCGAACTGGGCCGCCTATATGGTGCTGCGTGTCGGCGTGATCATCGCTGGCGTGACAGGGCGCTACTGATCGCGGGACAATACCCGGTGGGGCGATGCTGCTGTGCATCACTCGCGGCAACAATGATCGTTATCTCGCCGCGTCGCGGCATGTTGCGGCGCACGAGCGCGGCCGCCGCGTTTAGAAACCCCGATCTAATTAAAAGCTTGCTGCCAGCGGGCGCGATCACAATAATCTGAACGGTCGTTCTTTTTTGCCTTAGACTGCGTGCATTCGGGTCTGCCAGGCGGTGAAGCAGCCAGCCGGGCAGCGAAATAAATATGCATTACGTCAGGGTCATAGGCGGCGCGATCCGTTTCGCGCCGCGAAGAACGGAGAAAAAATCATGCGACACCAGTCAGCTCGTCTCGAATCCGCCACTTCCGCGTCCCCCGCGCCCATGCGCAAGGGGGAAATGACGCGCGTGGCGATTCTGGATGCCGCGCTGGAGCTGTCGTCCCGCGACGGGCTCGAAGGCTTGACCATCGGCTTGTTGGCGGAACGCATGCAGATGAGCAAAAGCGGCGTGTTCGCGCATTTCGGTTCGCGCGAGGACTTGCAGGTGGAGGTGGTGCGCGAGTATCACCGCCGGTTCGAGCAGGAGGTTTTCTATCCCTCGCTGCACGAGCCGCGTGGGCTGCCGCGCCTGCAGTCCATGGTGCGCCGCTGGATGGAAAAACGCATCCAGGAAGTGACCACGGGATGCATCTACATCAGCGGGGCGGTGGAGTACGACGACCGCGCGGAAAGCCCGGTGCGTGACGAACTCGTCAAGAGCGTCACCATCTGGCGCGCCGCGCTGACGCGCGCCATCGACCAGGCACGGGAAGAGGGGCACCTGCGCGCGGATTGCGATCCGCGCCTGATGCTGTTCGAAATGTACAGCCTTGAACTAGGCTTGCATCATGACGCCCGCTTCCTGCGCTTGCCCGCGAGTGCCGAGCTTGCCATGGTCGCGCTCAATAAACTGATTCAGTCCTACCGTACCTGACGCCGCCGCGGCGTCCCGTGCCGGATCGTGCACGGGCGGCGTAGCGGCTTTGCAAACCTCCAAGGAGTCTTTGATGGGCCAGTACACCGCACCGTTGCGCGACATGCAGTTCGTGCTCCATGAATTGCTCGGCGTGGAAGCCGAACTCAAGGCGTTGCCGAAGCACGCCGACGTTGACGCGGACACCATCAACCAGGTGCTTGAGGAAGCCGGCAAGTTCTGCTCCGAGGTCGTGTTCCCGCTCAACCAGAGCGGCGACCGCGAAGGCTGTACCTACGTCGGCGATGGCGTGGTGACGGCGCCCAAGGGCTTCAAGGAAGCGTACAAGCAATACGTGGAAGCCGGCTGGCCGGCACTGGGCTGCGACCCCGAATACGGCGGCCAGGGCCTGCCTATCCTGGTCAACAATGCCTTGTACGAGATGCTGAACTCGGCCAACCAGGCGTGGACCATGTACCCCGGCCTGTCGCACGGCGCATACGAAGCGCTGCACGCGCACGGCACGCCCGAGCTGCAGAAGGTCTACCTGCCCAAGCTGGTCTCCGGCGAATGGACCGGCACCATGTGCCTGACCGAGCCGCACTGCGGCACCGACCTGGGCATCCTGCGCAGCAAGGCCGAGCCGCAGGCCGATGGCTCCTACACCATTACCGGCACCAAGATCTTTATTTCGGCCGGCGAGCACGATCTCTCCGCCAACATCATCCACCTGGTGCTGGCACGGCTGCCGGATGCACCGCAGGGCACCAAGGGCATCTCGCTGTTCGTGGTGCCGAAGTTCGTCCCCGATGCCAGCGGCAACCCGGGCGAGCGCAACGGCATCAAGTGCGGCTCGATCGAGCACAAGATGGGCATCCACGGCAACGCCACCTGCGTGATGAACCTGGACGGCGCGCGCGGCTGGCTGGTGGGCGAGCCCAACAAGGGCCTGAACGCCATGTTCGTGATGATGAACGCCGCCCGCCTGGGCGTGGGCATGCAGGGCCTCGGGCTGACCGAAGTGGCCTACCAGAACTCGCTGGCGTATGCCAAGGACCGCCTGCAGATGCGCGCGCTGACCGGTCCCAAGGCTCCGGACAAGCCGGCCGACCCGATCATCGTGCACCCGGATGTGCGCCGCATGCTGCTGACGCAGAAGGCCTTTGCCGAAGGCGGCCGCGCGTTCAGCTACTGGACCGCGCTGCAGATCGACCGCGAACTGTCGCACCCGGACGAGTCCGTGCGCAAGGAAGCGGGCGACCTGGTTGCGTTGCTCACGCCCGTGATCAAGGCCTTCCTGACCGATAACGCGTTCACCGCCACCAACGAAGGCATGCAGGTGTTCGGCGGCCACGGCTACATCGCCGAGTGGGGCATGGAGCAGTATGTGCGCGACGCGCGCATCAACATGATCTACGAAGGCACCAACACCATCCAGGCGCTGGACCTGCTGGGCCGCAAGATCCTGGGCGACATGGGCGCCAAGATGAAGGCCTTCGGCAAGATCGTGCAGGCGTTCGTCGAGGAAGAAGGCACCAACGAAGCCATGCAGGAGTTCGTCAACCCGCTGGCCGACCTGGGCGACAAGGTGCAGAAGCTCACCATGGAAATCGGCATGAAGGCCATGGGCAACCCCGACGAAGTCGGCGCTGCTGCCGTGCCTTACCTGCGCGTGGTGGGCCACCTGGTGTTCTCGTACTTCTGGGCCCGCATGGCCAAGATCGCGCTGGAGAAGCAAGCCAGCGGCGACAAGTTCTACACCACCAAGCTGGCGACCGCACGCTTCTACTTTGCCAAGCTGCTGCCGGAGACGGCATCGCAGATCCGCATGGCACGCGCTGGTTCGGCCACGCTGATGGCGCTGGACGCGGATCTGTTCTGATCGGATTGTTTATCCTGAATTCATGCGGTTGTCTTAGCGCGGGCGCAGGCTACTGGCTCTGACGGTGTCGATGCCAATGGTGTGCTCCCCTCTCCCATGAAATGGAAGAGGGGACGGGGGAGAGGGCCGGCGGTTCAACGAGCGATACCGCTTGATCGACCGCCCACCCTCTCCCCCGACCCCTCCCGCAAGCGGGAGAGGGGAGCACACCAGCGGCAACACCAGCGTCACCACCAGCGTCACCACCAGCGTCACCACCAGCATCAACGCCGGCGCCACGCGCAGCCAGCCCACCTCATCTCAACGCTCACTTTCCTAGGAGCGCGCATGTCCAATTTCATCGTCAAGAGGGTCGCCGTGCTGGGTGCCGGCGTCATGGGGGCGCAGATCGCCGCCCATCTCGTCAATGCCCGCGTGCCCGTGGTGCTGTTCGACCTTCCGGCCAAGGAAGGCCCCAAGAACGGCATCTCGCTGCGCGCCATCGAGAACCTGAAGAAACTCTCGCCGGCGCCGCTCGGCATCAAGGACGAAGCCGGCCTGATCCAGCCCGCCAACTACGAGGACGACCTCGCGCTGCTCAAGGAGTGCGACGTGGTGATCGAGGCCATCGCCGAGCGCATGGACTGGAAGCACGACCTGTACAAGAAGGTCGCGCCACACCTGGCATCGCACACCATCTTCGCTACCAATACCTCGGGCCTGTCGATCACCGCGCTGTCCGATGGTTTCGACGCGGATCTGAAGTCGCGCTTCTGCGGCGTGCACTTCTTCAACCCGCCGCGCTACATGCACCTGGTGGAGCTGATCCCGACCGCGACCACGCAGCCCGCGATCCTGGACCGCCTGGAAACCTTCCTGACCTCCACGCTCGGCAAGGGCGTGGTGCGCGCCAAGGACACACCGAACTTCATTGCCAACCGCGTTGGCATCTTCTCGATCCTGGCGGTGTTCGCCGAGGCTGAGAAGTACGGCATCCCCTTCGACGTGGTCGACGACCTGACCGGCGCCAAGCTGGGCCGCGCCAAGTCCGCCACCTTCCGCACTGCCGACGTGGTGGGCCTGGACACCATGGCCCACGTGATCAAGACCATGCAGGACACCCTGCTGGACGATCCGTTTGCGCCGGTGTACAGGACGCCCGCCGTGCTCAAGGGGCTGGTGGATGCGGGCGCATTGGGCCAGAAGACCGGCGCTGGCTTCTACAAGAAGGAAGGCAAGACCATCAAGGTGCTGGACCCCAAGACGGGCCAATATGTCGACTCGGGCAAGAAGGCCGACGAGATCGTGGTGCGCATGCTGAAGAAGGAACCGGCCGAGCGCATCAAGCTGCTGCGCGAATCCAGCAACCCGCAGGCGCAGTTCTTGTGGGCCGTGTTCCGCGACGTGTTCCACTACATCGGCGTCTACCTGGAGCAGATCGCCGGCTCCGCCGCCGATATCGACCTGGCGATCCGCTGGGGCTTCGGCTGGAACTCCGGCCCCTTCGAGGACTGGCAATCGGCCGGCTGGAAGCAGGTAGCCGAGTGGGTGAAGGAAGACATCGACGCGGGCAAGGGCTTGTCCAGCGCGGCGCTGCCGTCGTGGGTGTTCGAAGGCCCCGTCGCTGACAACCAGGGCGTGCATGGCGCGCGGGGTTCGTGGTCGCCCGCCGCGCAAGCCTTCGTGCAGCGCAATGCGTTGCCGGTGTACGAGCGCCAGGTGTTCCGCGCCGCGGTCAAGGGCACCGCCGCAACGGATCCGCGCAAGGCTGGCCGCACCGTGGAAGAAAACGATGCGGTACGCATCTGGGTGAGCGAGGGCCAGGACGATGTGCTGGTGGTTTCGTTCAAGAGCAAGATGAACACCATCGGCCCGGACGTGATCGATGGCCTGACGCGCGCCATCGACTTGGCCGAAGCCGAGTACAAGGGCCTGGTGGTGTGGCAGCCGACGTCGCTGCAACTGGGCGCGCCGGGCGGCCCGTTCTCCGCGGGCGCCAACCTGGAAGCCGCGATGCCGGCCTTCATGATGGGCGGCGCCAAGGGCATCGAGCCCTTCGTCAAGAAATTCCAGGACGGCATGATGCGGGTGAAGTATTCCGCCGTGCCGGTGGTGTCGGCGGCGTCCGGCATCGCGCTGGGCGGCGGCTGCGAGCTGATGCTGCATTCGGCCAAGCGCGTGGCCGCGCTGGAAACCTATATCGGCCTGGTGGAAGTGGGCGTGGGCCTGGTGCCGGCCGGTGGCGGCCTGAAGGAGGCTGCGCTGGCTGCCGCACGTGCTGCGCAAGCCGCCGGTAGCACCAACTACCTGCAGTTCCTCACCAACCGCTTCCAGGCAGCGGCCATGGCCAAGGTCTCCTCCTCGGCGCTGGACGCGCAGAAGATGGGCTACCTGCAGCCGTCGGACACCATCGTGTTCAACGTGCACGAGCTGCTCTACGTGGCGCAGAACGAAGTGCGCGCGCTGTCCAACGCTGGCTACCGCGCCCCGGTACCGGGCACGCTGGTGCCGGTGGCGGGCCGCTCCGGCATTGCCACCATCAAGGCGTCGCTGGCCAATATGCGCGACGGCGGCTTCATCTCCGCGCACGACTTCCTGATTGCCAGCCGCATTGCCGAGGCGGTGTGCGGCGGCGACGTGGAAGCCGGCTCGCTGGTCAGCGAGGAATGGCTGCTGGCGCTGGAACGCAAGGCCTTTGTCGACCTGCTCGGCACGGGCAAGACCCAGGAACGCATCATGGGCATGCTGCAGACCGGCAAGCCGGTGCGCAACTAAGGCAAGCGAGGAACCGACATCATGAAACAACTGCAAGACGCATACATCGTTGCCGCGACCCGCACGCCGATCGGCAAGGCTCCCAAGGGCGCGTTCAAGAACACCCGCCCGGACGACCTGCTGGCCACCATCCTGCGCGCGGCCGTGGCGCAGGTGCCTAACCTCGATCCCAGGCTGATCGAAGACGCCATCGTTGGCTGCGCCATCCCCGAGGCGCAGCAGGGCCTGAACGTCGCGCGCATCGGTGCGCTGCTGTCGGGCCTGCCGAACACCGTGGGCGGCATCACCGTCAACCGCTTCTGCGCCTCCGGCCTGTCGGCCGTGGCGATGGCCGCCGACCGCATCCGCGTGGGCGAGTCCGACGTGATGATCGCCGCCGGCGTGGAATCGATGAGCATGGTGCCGATGATGGGCAATTCGCCGTCGATGTCGCCGGCGATCTTCGAGCGCGACGAGAACATCGGCATCGCCTACGGCATGGGCCTGACCGCCGAGAAGGTCGCGCAGAAATGGCAGGTCAGCCGCGAAGACCAGGATGCTTTCTCGCTCGCTTCGCACCAGAAGGCGATCCGTGCCCAGCAGGCCGGCGACTTCAAGGACGAAATCACCCCGATCGAGATCGTCGAGAAATTCCCCAACCTGGCCAGCGGCCAGGTCGACGTGAAGACACGCACCATCTCGCTGGACGAAGGCCCTCGTCCGGAGACCTCGGTCGAAGGCCTGGGCAAGCTGCGCCCGGTGTTTGCCAACAAGGGTAGCGTCACCGCCGGCAACAGCTCGCAGACTTCGGATGGCGCTGGCGCGCTGATCCTGGTTTCGGAAAAGATCCTCAAGCAGTTCAACCTGGTGCCGCTGGCGCGCTTCGTGTCGTTCGCGGTGCGCGGCGTGCCGCCCGAGATCATGGGCATCGGCCCCAAGGAAGCGATTCCCGCGGCGCTCAAGGCAGCCGGCCTCACGCAGGACCAGATGGACTGGATCGAGCTGAACGAAGCCTTCGCCGCGCAGTCGCTGGCGGTGATGCGCGACCTGCAGTTGGACCCGGCCAAGGTCAACCAGATGGGCGGCGCGATTGCACTGGGCCACCCGCTGGGCGCCACCGGCGCGATCCGTTCGGCCACCGTGGTGCACGCGCTGCGCCGTCACAACCTGAAGTACGGCATGGTCACCATGTGTGTCGGCACGGGCATGGGCGCGGCAGGTATCTTCGAGCGCGTTTGAACGCGCCACTGGGGAGATGGATCGCGCACGGCAGCGTGCGCAGCGTGATCCATCTCCCCGACTCTCTATCAGGTGAAGAAAGCAGTGCCATAACAAGGAGACAGCTGCCGCCTCGACGCGGCTCACCTGACCGGGAGGAAACAACAAGATGCAGGAGACACTCATCCTGGCCGACGCCGCGTGTGACATGCCGCGCGCGCTGATGGCCGAACTTGGCGTGCGCACGGTGCCGTTCCGCATTCGCGCGGGCGACCGCTTTGTGGCCGACGTGCGCGACGAGCCGGCCTTGCCGTCGCTTTACGAGCAGTATCTGGTCGGCAAGCAGGACCACTACGCCGAATCCATCCCCTTGCTAGAGCGCGAGATCGAAGACCACCTGCTCAAGCATGTGGTGACCTCATGCGACCGCGCGCTGCTGCTCACCATCGCCAGCAGCCGCAGCAAACTGTATGCGCACGCCTCGGGCGCCGTGGTTGGCACCGTGGCCAAGAGCTTCAAGGCACGCAAGGATGCGGGGCGCACGGGTTTGTTCGAGCTGACGGTGATCGATACCGGCGCGATCGGCCCGGGCCAGGCGCTGATCGTGCGCGAGGCGGCGCGCCTGCTGGGCGGCGGCGCCAGCGCGCAAACGGTGGTGCAGGCCGTGGAGACACGCCTGCGCGATGCCGCGCATATGTTCCTGGTGCCCGACGAGTTGCTCTACATGTACACGCGGGCCAGGCACAAGGGCGAGAACAGCATCACCTGGGGCCGCTACATGCTCGGCAGCGCGTTCAATATCCGCCCCGTCGTGCATATGCATCGCGGCCAGACCGAGCCGGTGGCCAAGGCGCGCGGCGCGGACGAAGGCATGCGCCGCGTGATGGCGCATGCGCAGCAGTGCATCCGCAGCGGCCGCTTGCTGAGCCCGGCGGTAGCGCTGAGCTATGCCGGGCCACCCGGGGCGATTCAAGTGTTGCCAGCCTATCAGTCGCTCGCGCGCACCGCGCAGCAGCATGACGTGGAGCTGATGCTGGCGCCGATGAGCCTGACGGTGGCGCTCAACGTCGGCGCAAAGGCGTTCGGGATGAGCTATCTTTGCGAGAATCCGCCGGCGTTCGAGTGAACGTGTTTCGGCATGGCGGACAAGTCAACCAAGCAGTGAGGAGAACACGATTTCATGAGCATCCTGACCACCATCGAGCAAGGCATCCTGACCCTCGAGTTCGATCGCCTCGACAAGAAGAACGCCATCACGGCGGCGATGTACCAGGCCATGGCCGATGCGCTGCGCGCCGCCGATGCCGATCCCGCCGTGCGCGTGATCGTGATCCGCGGCAAGCCGGAAGTATTTACCGCGGGCAATGACCTGGAAGACTTCATGCAGCGTCCGCCCACCGCGGGCGAGGGTGACCAGCCGGCACCGGTATTCCAGTTCCTGCAGCAGATCAGCCAGGCCAGCAAGCCGCTGGTGGCGGCGGTGAGCGGCCCGGCGGTGGGCGTGGGCACCACCATGCTGCTGCATTGCGACCTGGTCTACGTTTCCGAGACGGCCAAGCTGTCGCTGCCGTTCGTGCAACTGGGCCTGTGCCCGGAGGCGGCATCGAGCATGCTGTTGCCGCGCCTGCTGGGTCACCAGCGCGCTGCCGAGAAACTGATGTTGGGTGAGGCCTTCAGCGCGCAGGAAGCGCTACAGATCGGCCTGGCCACGCGCGTGCTGCCGGTGGCGGAGCTCAATGAGTTCGTGCTGCAGCAGGCGCGCAAGCTGGCAGCGCTGCCGGCTTCGTCGCTCAGGGAAACCAAGCGCCTGATGAAGGGCGGCGATAAGGCGGCCGTGCAGGCCAGGATGGCGGAGGAGGGAGAAGTGTTCCGGCGCATGCTGCAGGCGCCGGAAGCCAAGGAGGCGTTCAAGGCGTTCTTCGAGAAGCGCCGCCCGGACTTCTCGCGCTTCAGCTGAGCCTGCGGGCATCCCTGGCCGATACGGCGGATGGGCCGCCCCCGCCGCTGCCGCCATTTGCGCGACATCGAGGCGAGGCCAAGGTCAGGGCGTCGCCCATTCGCGCAGCAGGTTGTGGTAGACGCCGGTGAGGCGCACCACGGTGGCGTGTCCATGGCCAAGCGCATGCCCGATTTCCTGGATAGCGGTATCCAGGTCGAACAGGAGGGCGCGCTGGCGGGCGTCCCGCAGCAGGCTCTGGATCCAGAAGAACGCGCAAAGCCGCGTGCCCCGGGTCACCGGGCTGACACGGTGCAGGCTGGAAGCCGGATACAGGATCATGTCGCCGGCGGGTAGCTTGACCTCGTGCGTCCCATAGGTGTCCTCGATGATCAGTTCGCCGCCGTCGTAGTCGTCGGGCTCGCACAGGAAGAGCGTGGCCGAGATATCCGTGCGGATGCTGTCCGAGCCGTCGGGAAGGTAGCGGATGGCATTGTCGACATGGGTGCCGAACGATTGCCCGCCCGCATAGGCGTTGAACAGCTTGGGGTAGATCCTGGCCGGCAGCGCCGCCGAGAAGAACAGCGGATGGCGCCGCAAGGCCTGCTCGATCATCGCGGCGATGTGCTTGCCCTGCGGGGAGTCGTGCGGCAATTGCAGGTTGTCCTTGGCGAGCGAGGACTGGAATCCCGCGGTCGCCTTGCCGTCGGCCCAGTCGGCCTGCGTCAGCAGGCTTACGCTTTCCCGCACCTGTTCCGGCGTCAGCACGCCGGGTATGTGAATCATCATTTGGCTGACCCCGGCGCGTGGCGTTAGAAGGAGTAGACGGCCGACAGCACCGCGGAGCGGCCATCGCCGTACTCGATCGCGGACGAGCGCGATGCGCTGCCCAGCGTCTGGCGCACCCGCTCCACATAGGCCTTGTTGAACAGGTTGTCGACGTTGAGCTGGAACTTGAGGTTCTTGCTTGGCGCATAGCCGAGCATGGCGTTGTGCACCAGGTAGGCACCAAGCGTGCCGTCCCCCACCGACGTCACGTTGCGCCTGCCGATGAAGCGCGCGCCGTAGCCCAGCGTCCAGCCCGCGGGCAGCTGGTAGGTGGTCCACAGGCTGAAGGAGTGCGCCGGAGTGTTGGCCAGCGCCTTGCCTTCGCGCTCGGGCAGCGACAGTGACTTGAGTGTCTTGCTGTTCAGGTAAGTGTAGTTGGCGAAAACGTCCCAGTTCGGCGTCACCTTGCCAGCCGCGCCCAGCTCGACGCCGCGCACGCGCTGCTCGCCGGCCAGCGCATAGCTGCCATCGGAGAGGCGTTCGCGCGTGTTGTCCTTGTCGACCTGGAACAGCGCCGCGTTCAGCCCCAGGCGCCGCGCCATGAACTCCCATTTGCTGCCGAGCTCATAGGTCTTGTTTTTCTCGGGCGCCAGTCCCCCCGTGGCTTTGTTCACGCCCGAGCCGGTGCTGACCAGGAACTCGGCAGACGGGTTGAAGGAGGTGCCGTAGGCGAAATAGATCCTGCCATTGTCCGTGGGCTTGAACACCAGGCCCGCCCGGCTGCTGAGCTGGTTGGTAGTGCTGTCCGCGCGGTCGGTCGCCTTGCCCAGCGGCGTGCTCTCGGCGCTGCCATCTATCCAGTCGTAGCGCAGGCCGAGGTTCAGGTCCCAGTGCTTGCCCAGGGCGATGGTGTCAAGCGCGTACAGCGCCTTGACGTCAAGCCATGTCTTGTTGCGCGCGCTGTCGCGCCGGTCGGTGGGCGCGCTCCAGTAGCCTGGCGGGCTGGAGAGATCGAAACCGTTGGCGGGATAGTATTTGGAGAGATTGTAGGAATAGGTGGTCCGGTCGTAGGTCTCGCGTGAGATCTCGAAGCCACTGACCAGGATGTGCCCCAACCCCAAGGTGTCGAAGCGGCTGGTCAGGTTGGTCTGGTTGATCCACAGCTCGGTGGCCGAGTCGCGGCCATAGCCCTGCGGTCCCGCCGGCAGGTAGCGGCCTAGCGGTAGCCCCCTTTGGTTCACGTGCGAGGCCGAGATCACGGTGTCGCGGTGCAGGTGCGAATAGCGGGTCAGGTTCTGTAGCTTGAGGTTGTCGTTGAACTCGTGTTCGAACTTGACGGTGGCCGCGTCGGTGGTGATGTTCTCCCGGTCCACGTTGCGCCAACCGAAGTAGCCGTGCCGGCTGACGCCGGCGAGCCGCTGGCCGTTCAACGCTGGCACGCCGTAGTCGGGCAGGTTGTCGTCGCGCTGGTGGAAATAGCTCAGCGTCAGGCGCGTCGGCGATTGCATGCCGAAGGTGATCGACGGCGCGATGCCCCAGCGGCGGCGTTCAAGAGCGTCGCGCCCCGGCACGTCGTTGCCGTGCGCCATCAGGTTCAGGCGGACGACCGCTGCGTGCCCGTCCCACGGCAGCGGCTGGTTGGTATCCAGGGTCAGGCGGTGGAAGCTGGCCGTGCCGAGCCCGCCGCCGACGTGCGTGAACCTGTCCGCCTTGGGTTGCTTGCTGATCATGTTGATGCTGCCACCGGTGGTGCCGGCGCCGCCGAAGACCGAATTCGGTCCCTTGATCACCTCGACCGCTTCGAGATTGAAGAGGTCGGAGCGGTTGTTCTGCCCGCTGTCGCGCAAGCCGTCGATCTGCATGTTCGCGTTGGCGCTGAAGCCGCGGATATTGATGCTGTCGCCGGAGCCGCCGCCGCCCTCGCCGGCGTTGAAGGTGATGCCCGAAACGTTGGAAAGCGCCTGCCGCAAGCTCAAGGCGTTCTGCTCCTCCAGCACATGCTGTGGTACCACCGTGATGGTCTGGGGCGTATCGAGCAGCGGTGCCGCGTATTTGGCCGAGCCGGAGGCTTCAACCTTGGAGCTGGGTGCTTGCGTTCCCGTAACCGTGACTGGCGCCAGTTCGATGGGTTTGCCTTGCCGTTGCAGATCGTCTGCCAGGACTGGTGTGGCGCAGGCCGCGGCCAGGACGACGGAAGCGAGAGGGCGCCGTGGCGGCAGCGCGGCAGACCTGATGTACGAACGCATGCAATTCTCCTTAAATGAAAATGATAATCATTAGCATTTAAGGTTGTGGGGCGAGGTGGAGCAATCAGAAACGGCTGCATGTGCTTGCGGAAATTTCCGATTTTCCTCGCGCCGGTGCCCCGCCAGGAATGCCTGACAGGGGAGCCGGCTTCAGGCGGCTGCTTATATCGCTGGCAACACCCGCGGTTGCCTTGTATCGTCCGTCGCCACATAGGTCAGGGTGGCTTCGGTCACCTTGACGATCTCGTTGCTGTGGCGCATGCGTTGCGCATAGACCTCCACCGATACGGTGATCGAGGTGCGGCCCGTCTTCTCGATATCGGCGTAGAAACTCACCAGGTCGCCGACAAAGACCGGATGCTTGAACAGGAAGGAGTTCACCGCCACGGTGGCCACGCGGCCTTGGGCACGCTCTACCGCCGGAATCGAGCCGGCGATGTCCACCTGGGCCATGATCCAGCCTCCGAAGACGTCGCCATGCACATTGGCATCCGCCGGCATGGGGACCACGCGCAGTGCGGGATTCTTGCCAGGGGGCAGGCAGGGGAGGACGTTGGGTTGATTCATGATGGCTGCTTGATGAGGCTGGATAGGGTTGGGGCGGGGTAGCAAGGGCTGCGGTGGGGTGCTGGCGCGCCGGTGCGCATGCCGGAGTGACCTTGCCGGCGTGCGGTCCGGGCGTCGAGGCGGTTCCGTGACGGGGATAAGCGGCGTGGCGCCGGCTAATTATGTCGATCTCTGCCACAATCGCATATTCGCCCGAATTCTAACGTATGCGACGCTACTCTACGTCGGCCGAGCCGTCCCCCGCCCAGCCTTCCTCCCTCTTCGGCAAATCCAACGTTCCCCGCAGCGATTGGCAGACCGTGCGCAACCTGTTGCCCTACGTCTGGCATTACAAGTGGCGAGTGATCCTGGCGCTGGTGTGCCTGGTGGCGGCCAAGGTGGCCAACCTGGGCGTGCCGGTCCTGATGAAGAAGCTGGTGGACAACATGAATGTTCCCGCCGGCAGCGCGAGCGCGCTGCTGGTGGTGCCGGTGGGGCTGATCGTCGCCTACGGGATACTGCGCTTGTCCGGCACGCTGTTTACCGAGTTGCGCGAGATCCTGTTCTCCAAGGTCACGCAGAGCGCGGTGCGCGAGATCGCGCTGCAGGTGTTTCGCCACCTGCACGCGCTGTCGCTGCGCTTTCACCTGGACCGCCAGACCGGCGGCATGAGCCGCGACATCGAGCGCGGCACGCGCGGCATCCAGTCGCTGATCTCCTACTCGCTCTACAGCATCCTGCCGACCCTGGTCGAGATGGGGCTGGTGATGGGCTTCTTCATCCTGCACTACGACATCTGGTTCGCTGCCATCACGGGCTGCGCGCTGGTGAGCTACATCGTGTTCACCATCGTGGTGACCGAGTGGCGCACGCACTTCCGGCGCAAGATGAACGAGCTGGATTCGCGCGCCAACCAGAAGGCGATCGATTCCCTGCTCAACTTCGAGACCGTCAAGTACTTCGGCAACGAGGAGTACGAGGCCGGCCGCTATGACGAGAACCTGCGCAAGTACCGCACTGCGGCGATCCGCTCGCAAAATTCGCTGTCGTTCCTCAACTTCGGCCAGCAGGCCATCATCGCCACCGGCCTGATCCTGATCCTGTGGCGCGCCACGGTGGGCGTGGCGGCGGGCAAGCTCACGCTGGGCGACCTGGTGCTGGTCAATACGCTGATGATCCAGCTGTACATTCCGCTGAACTTCCTCGGCGTGATCTACCGCGAGATCAAGCAGGCCACCACCGACATGGACCGCATGTTCGTGCTGCTGGGCACCAACCGCGAAGTGGCCGATGCGCCGGACGCAGCGGCCTTGCGCGTGCAGGGCGCGGCGGTGCGTTTCAACCATGTCGGCTTTGGCTACGAGAGCAATCGCGTGATCCTGGACGAGGTGGACTTCGCCATCGCCGCCGGCACTACTACCGCGGTGGTAGGCCACAGCGGCTCGGGCAAGTCCACGCTGGCGCGGCTGTTGTTCCGCTTCTATGACGTGAGCAGCGGCGGCATCGAGATCGACGGCCAGGATATCCGTACGATCACGCAGGACAGCCTGCGCCGCGCCATCGGCATCGTGCCGCAGGACACCGTGCTGTTCAACGACAGCATCTACTACAACATCGCCTACGGCCGCCCCGACGCCAGCCGCGACGAAGTCATCGAGGCCGCGCGCGCGGCTCAGATCGACGGCTTTATCCGCGAGCTGCCGCAGGGCTACGACACGCCGGTGGGCGAGCGCGGCCTCAAGCTGTCGGGCGGGGAGAAGCAACGCGTCGCCATTGCCCGCACGCTGCTGAAGAACCCGCCGATCCTGGTCTTCGATGAAGCCACCTCGGCGCTGGATTCCCGTACCGAGCAGGCCATCCAGGCCGAGCTGATGCGCCTGGCGCAGAACCGCACCACGCTGCTGATCGCGCACCGGCTCTCTACGGTGGTGCATGCCGACCAGATCCTGGTGATGGACCGCGGCCGCATCATCGAGCGCGGCACCCATGCCGAACTGATGCGGCTCGACGGCCGCTACGCCGAGATGTGGCACATCCAGGCGCGCAGCGCGGCACAGAGCGAGGCCCCCGTGGAGGATGCCGCGCTGGCCATCGAAGCCGGCGACGCAACCCAGGACGCCTGACACGGCAATCGCCAGGGCCGCAATGGATTGTTGACAATCTATTGCGGCAAATCGTCCCGAAACATCCGGTTGCACGAATTTGGTTCGACAATAGGTGGCGTATCAGCCCCATCGTGGTGCGTGTTTGCATGGCATGCGCCTTGCAGACGAACTATCCAGGAAGACGACTAACTGGAGAGAGTTCAATGCCGCTATTCCGTGCCGCCACCCCGTTCGAGGCCACTGCCGCTCACGCCGGCGCCCAGCCCGCCCACACCGCGTCCGGCGCTGCCGCATCCACCGCGCGCCGCCGCTGGCTGCAGCTTGGCATGGCGCTGGGCACCGCCCTGGTGCTGTCGACACAATTTGCCGGCGAGGCGCACGCCCAGACCAAGGTCCGTTTCCAGCTCGACTGGCGCTTCGAAGGCCCGTCGGCGCTGTTCCTGCTGGGCGAGCAGAAGGGCTACTACAAGGCCGAGAAGCTCGACGTGTCGATCGACGCCGGCAACGGATCGGGCAACGTGGTCAACCGCGTGGCCTCCGGCACCTACGACATGGGCTTTGCCGACCTGGCCTCGGTGATGGAGTTCTACGGCAACAACCCGGATGCCAAGAACAAGCCGGTGGCCGTGATGATGGTCTACAACAACACCCCAGCCGCCGTGCTCGCGCTGAAGAAGTCCGGCATCAAGACCCCGCACGACCTGGCCGGCAAGAAGCTCGGCGCACCGGTATTCGACGCCGGCCGCCGCGCCTTCCCGATCTTCGCCAAGGCCAACGGCCTGCAGGCATCGAGCTTCAACTGGCAGGCGATGGACCCGACCCTGCGCGAGACCATGCTCACGCGCGGCGACCTCGACGCCATCACGGGCTTCTCGTTCACCTCCATCCTCAACCTGAATGCGCGTGGCGTGAAGGACGAGGACATCGTGGTGCTGCCGTACCCGCAATACGGCGTGAAGCTGTACGGCAACGCCGTGATCGCCTCGGAGGACTTCCTCAAGAAGAACCCGGAGGCCGTCAAGGCCTTCCTGCGCGCCTTCGCCAAATCGGCCAAGGACGTGATCGCCAAGCCGGAAGAGGGCATCAAGGCGGTCAAGGCGCGTGACGGCATCATCGACGAGAAGCTCGAGACCAAGCGCCTGAAGATGGCGCTGGACAGCGTGGTCAAGTCGCCCGACGCGCGCGCCGAGGGCTTTGGCCGCGTCAACAAGCCGCGCTTGTCGCTGATGGCTTCGCAAGTGGCTGACGCCTTCGGCACCAAGGGCCGCATCAACCCCGACAACCTGTGGACCGATGCCTACCTGCCGTCCGCAGCCGAACTGGATGTGCTGCGATGACGGTGGGCACTACCTTCCTGCGCACGGGGGCCGCACTGCCTCCTGACCTGCCGGGCGAGCCGGCGGCGCAACCCTTCGTCGAGTTCAACCGGGTCTGGCTCGCCTATAACGACGAGCTTGCCCGCCAGGGTGAGTTCGCCATCGAGGACATCTCGCTGCAGGTCGAGCCGGGCGAGTTCATCGCCATCGTCGGACCTTCCGGCTGCGGCAAGTCCACCTTCATGAAGCTGGCGACCGGGCTAAAGCCGGCCACGCGCGGCGTGGTCAAGATCGCCGGCGAGAAGGTCGCCGGCCCGCTCAAGATGGTTGGCATGGCCTTCCAGGCGCCGACGCTGCTGCCCTGGCGCACCACGTTGCAGAACGTCATGCTGCCGCTGGAGATCGTCGAGCCCTACCGCTCCACGCTGCGCCAGAAGCGGGATGAGTACACGGCGCGCGCACGCGAGCTGCTGCGCACCGTGGGCCTGGCCGGCTACGAGGACAAGTACCCGTGGCAGCTCTCCGGCGGCATGCAGCAGCGTGCCTCGATCTGCCGCGCACTGATCCACGAGCCGCGCATGCTGCTGCTCGACGAGCCCTTCGGCGCGCTCGACGCCTTTACCCGCGAGGAGCTGTGGTGCGTGCTGCGCGACCTGTGGCAGGCCCAGCGCTTCAACGTGATCCTGGTCACCCACGACCTGCGCGAGGCCGTGTTCCTGGCCGACACGGTCTACGTGATGAGCCAGCGCCCGGGGCGCATCCTCACGCGCAAGGAGATCGACCTGCCGCGTCCGCGCGACCTCGACCTGACCTATACCGAACCCTTTGCCGACCTCGTGCATTCGCTGCGCGAGAAGATCGGCCACGTACGGCAGCACTGACCATGAGCACTTTTTCTTCCTCGATGAACGCGGCTCAGCAACGCCGCGTGCAGCGCGTGGCGCCATGGCTGTTGCTGGGCACGTTCCTGCTGCTGTGGCAGGGCGCGTGCCTTATGTTCAATGTGTCGGACTTCATCCTTCCCAGCCCCAGCGCGATCGTCACGTCGCTGTTCGAATACTGGGATGTGATTGCCGGCCACGCCTGGCGTACCTTCTGGACCACCATGGTCGGCTTTGGCCTCGCCATCATCGTGGGCGTGGTGCTGGGTTTGCTGATGGGCTCGTCCAAGCTGGCGTACGCCGCCGGGTATCCGCTGATGACGGCGTTCAATGCGTTGCCGAAGGCAGCCTTCGTGCCGATCCTGGTGGTGTGGTTCGGCCTGGGTGCCGGCCCGGCGATCCTGACCGCCTTCCTGATCTCGTTCTTCCCGATCATGGTCAATATCGCCACGGGGCTGGCCACCTTGGAGCCGGAACTGGAGGATGTGCTGCGCGTACTTGGTGCAAAGCGCACCGATGTGTTGCTCAAGGTCGGGCTGCCGCGGTCGATGCCTTACTTCTTTGCTTCGCTCAAGGTGGCGATCACGCTGGCTTTCGTCGGCACTACCGTGTCCGAGATGAGTGCTGCCAATGAAGGCATCGGCTATTTGCTGGTGTCCGCCGGATCGGCGATGAAGATGCCGCTGGCGTTTGCCGGGCTGGTGGTGATTGCTGTGATGGCGATGGTGATGTATGAGTTTTTTGCTGTGGTGGAGAGGCGGATGACGGGGTGGGCGCATCGGGGGTGAAGGGGGGGAGGGGGGGCGGGGGGGATGAAGGGGGGCTTGCGTCTTTGGCTGTTTCTTTGAGCGGTGACGGTTTTTGGGCCCAAGGGCCATACGACATCCCCCTGCGGGGGCTGCCGGTCACTCTTCTTTGCGTCGGCAAAGAAGACTAACGAGAAGAAAGCCGACCCTGCCGGGAGCAGAGCAATAAGGCTGTTCGGCCCCGGTGGTTGCGTCGTACGGCCCGGAGTGTTGGCGGGCATCTGCCGGTACCGGCTTGACCGGCCACGAATCTGCCAGCCTCCGGGATTCGTGGTGCGGCCCCCGATAGCAGACATCACTTGCTTCAAGCCGTCTGTCGCTCGCGCAGTGGCCGGCCACGAAGTTGCAAGCGCACCGGTTCCGTCGTGGGCGCGGTGGCACCGGCTTGATATGCCCAAGGCTCTGACCACCGCGCCCGCCCCACCACGAAACCATTGATGGGCGATGTGTCGTGATGGTCCGCGCCGGTAACGGCAGATGGTCGAACGCTCACCGAGCAAAGCGATCAGGGGCACCACCACGTGACCATTGGGTCATGCGGTTATGATGTCCTTCAAGCCGGTAAGGCAAAGGCCAGCCAACACTCCGGGCCGTACGACGCAACCACCGCCCCACATAAGCCTGATTGCTCTGCGCCCGGCAGGGTCGGCTTTCTTCTCGTTAGTCTTCTTTGCCGACGCAAAGAAGAGTGACCGGCAGCCCCCGCAGGGGGATGTCGTATGGCCCTTGGGTGCAAACGCCATCGCCGTTCAAAGAAAACCAACCACGCTAGGGCGATGTCGTACGGCACCGTGGGTGCAAAAACCATCGCCGCTCAATGAAACAGCAACCAACCCCAATCACGCATAATCCAAAGGCAAAGCCGTCGTGTACTTGATCTGCTCCATAGCAAAACTAGAACTAACATCCGCCAGCTCAGCCCCCTGAATCAGCTTCTTGTAGACCCGGTCATAGGCCGCGATATCCGGCACCACCACGCGCAGCAGGTAATCGGTATCCCCGGCCATCCGATAGAACTCAGTCACCTCGGGGATCGAGGCGACCAGGTCATGAAAGGTCTTGAGCCATTTGACGCTGTGCTGGCTGGTGCGGACCGAGACGAATACCGTCACGCCCACATTCAGCAGCGCAGGGTCCAGCAGCGCCACCCGCTTGCGTATCACGCCGCTTTCCTCGAGCTTCTGCACGCGCCGCCAGCACGGCGTGGAGGTGAGGCCCACCCGCTCGCCCAGCTCGGCCACCGGCACGGTGGCGTCTTCCTGGAGAGCGGCAAGTATCTGGCGGTCGTATCGGTCCATGGCAAATCCTGTTGGCGCGCAGCGTCGTTCGGGTGCCTGGCCGCCCGCAAGACTCAGGCCGCGTCCACCAGCAGGTTCACACCGCTGCAGATGTGTTCCTGGTCCACCCCATAAATATGCAGCGACACGGCCACCGCGTCGCTGTCGTTGCCGAGCGCATGGATATGGCGCAGCCCAGCCGGCACGCTGAAGGTATCGCCCACCGTGCGCGTGATCTCGCCGCACGGATGCGCCTGCCGCGCTTGCGCGTCCCAGCGGTAGTGGCGCTCATGCAGCGTGCCGCGCAGCACCCGGTAGGCGCACCAGGTCTGGTGTCCGTGCACCGGGCTGTGCTGTCCCGGCCGCCAGACGATCAGCATGGCGGAGAAGCGCGCCAGCGGATCGGCGTGCACCAGGTGGCGCACATAGCCCTCAGCCGAGCCTTCGCGCAGCGATTCCGGCAGCAGCGCCAGCAGCGTGGCGGCGTCCGGCAGGCTGGCTTCGATGCCTTGCGCCACCATGCGCGCACTGGCGGCAAAGGCGGACGACATGCCGTCGGACAGCGGGGCAAAGAGATCCGGCTGGCCGTCGGCCGTGTCGAGGGTGCCAAGCACGCCAGCGCTGCGTGCGTGGCTGGCAATATCGGTAACGGCGGCTTGTTGGGTGGCCATGAAGGGCTCCTTGTTGGTTTGCGACCATCATAGCGTCCGTCCCGTAGCAAGCACGTGCGTCTTGTCGTGCAAATCTGGGAGTGAGTGTAATCACATTCTAATAAAAATCAAATAAATAGAATATTGTTCCTGGCGGTGGCGAAACGGCGGGCAGCCGGTGGATAATGCCGCCTCATGGAAATCAAGTGGCTTGAAGACTTCGTCAGCCTGGCCGAGACGCACAGCTTCTCGCGCTCGGCCGAGCAGCGTCATGTGACGCAGCCCGCGTTCTCGCGCCGGATCCAGTCGCTGGAGTCCTGGGTGGGCACGGAGCTGATCGACCGCTCCAGCTATCCCACCAGCCTGACGCCGGCGGGCAAGGTGTTCTACGAACAGGCCCTGGCCATGCTGGCGCAGGTCAGCGAGACCCGCGCGCTGATGCGGGGGCAGCGTTCGGCCAATGCCCAGGTGCTGGAATTCGCGGTGCCGCACACGCTGTCGCTGACGTTCTTCCCCGAATGGCTCAAGGCGGTGGAGCGCGAGATCGGCACGCTGCCGTGCCGGCTGCGTGCACTCAACGTGCATGACGCCGTGCTGGCGCTGGTCGATGGCGGCTGCGATTTAGTGATGGTCTACCACCATGCGCGCCAGGCCATCCAGCTCGATCCCGCGCACTACGACATGATGGTGCTGGGCACCGAGCGGCTGTCGCCATACAGCGTGCCGGACGCCACCGGCAAGCCTCTGTACCGGCTGCCGGGCACGGACAAGAAACCGGTGCCCTTCCTCAGCTATACACCCAATGCCTTCCTTGGCCGCATGGTCGACATGCTGCTGTCTGAGACCACCGACGCGCTCAAGCTCGACAAATGCTACGAGACCGATATGGCCGAGGCGCTCAAGGTGATGGCGCTGTCCGGGCATGGCATGGCCTTTCTGCCGGAGAGCGCGGTGCGCGAGGAACTGCTCCAGCACCGGCTGGTGCGCGCGGAGGCCGCGCGCGGCGCGCCGTTGTCGATCGACATGGAAATCCGGCTTTACCGGGAGAAGCCGGGTGAACACGTCAACGAGCGGCGCAGCGCGCAGGTTCGCAACAAGCGCCAGCTGGTGGAGCGCGTGTGGTCTTCGCTGGCAGCGCAGGCCTTGCCCGCACAGCCGAAACCCTGAAGGCGTGCAGCGGGTGCGCCGGGCACACCGCCACAGAGCAGGTAAGGCTGGCACAGGGCAGCATGGGGCCTTGGTCAAAGGTTATGCAAAGCATGCATAACGGGATAATCAAACGGCATTGGCTTCGGCGGGGCCGCCTCCCCTAAGCTGGCGGCACCTTCACACCGGAACCAAACGATGTCTTCCGCAGCGCCGTCCAATCCTGCCGTCAAGAACCACACCTTGCCTTCGTACCTGAACGCCGATGCGCTCGGGCCCTGGGGCATCTACCTGCAGCAGGTCGATCGTGTCACGCCTTACCTGGGCTCGCTGGCCCGCTGGGTCGAGACCCTGAAGCGCCCCAAGCGCGCGCTGGTGGTGGACGTGCCGATCGAGATGGATAACGGCACCATTGCCCACTTCGAAGGCTATCGCGTGCAGCACAACATGTCGCGCGGCCCGGGCAAGGGCGGCGTGCGCTTCCACCAGGATGTGACCCTGTCGGAAGTGATGGCCCTGTCGGCCTGGATGTCGGTCAAGAACGCCGCGGTCAATGTGCCGTACGGCGGCGCCAAGGGCGGTATCCGCGTCGATCCGCGCACGCTCTCGCGCTCGGAGCTGGAGCGCGTCACGCGCCGCTATACCAGCGAAATCAACTTCATCATCGGGCCCAACAAGGACATCCCGGCGCCCGACGTCAACACCAATGAACAGGTGATGGCATGGATGATGGACACCTACTCGATGAATTCCGGCAGCACCGCCACCGGCGTGGTGACCGGCAAGCCGATCTCGCTGGGCGGCTCGCTGGGTCGCCGCGAGGCAACCGGCCGCGGCGTGTTCGTGGTGGGTTCCGAGGCGGCGCGCAACCTCGGCCTTGAGATCAAGGGCGCACGCATTGCCGTGCAGGGCTTCGGCAATGTCGGCGCCGTGGCCGCCAAGCTGTTCCATGAGGCAGGCGCCAAGGTGGTGGCGGTGCAGGACCACCGCACCGCGCTGTACAACCCGGCTGGCCTGGACGTGCCCGCCATGATGGAATATGCCTCGCACAGCGGCACCATCGAAGGTTTCCAGGGCGAGACCATCTCCGCCGAGCAATTCTGGCAGGTGGATTGCGAAATCCTGATCCCGGCCGCGCTGGAAGGCCAGATCACAGCCCAGAACGCGCCCCACATCAAGGCACGCATGGTCATCGAAGGTGCGAACGGCCCGACCACGCCCGAGGCCGACGACATCCTGCGCGAGCGCAATATCCTGGTGGCGCCCGACGTCATCGCCAATGCCGGCGGCGTTACGGTCTCCTATTTCGAATGGGTACAGGACTTTTCCAGCTTCTTCTGGACCGAAGAGGAAATCAACCAGCGCCTGGTACGAATCATGCAAGAGGCATTCCGGGCGATCTGGCAGGTCGCTCAGGACAACAAGGTTACCTTGCGCACGGCCGCTTTCATCGTGGCGTGCACGCGGATTCTTCAGGCGCGCGAAATGCGCGGTCTCTATCCCTGATGCCTGACGCGGCTTGGCGCCGCAGCGTCGCTACCTGGCGATGCTGCGGCGCAACAAGCCTATCCAGGATTGGTAACGCGGCTGCCGGGCTTCCCGGCAGCCGCGTTGTCGTATGCGCTCGCCGCCCAGCGCACGCCAGGGGGCTCCCGGGCTGGCGAGGCGTTGCCGCAAGGCCGGCCCGACGCGTTAGCGCAACGGCTTTACGGCAGTGGAGGCATGCCTCGTTTGCCTTGCAAACCATGCCTTAGATGGCGCTGTTAGGGGAAAAACCCGTTGTCTTGAGTGCTTGCCTGCGCAATACTATTTCGTCGGCGGGTGGTTTTTTGTTAGAGTCCCGCCTTTCTCTTCATGGTCAAGGAGATGTTATGAATGTTGCCAAGTTGGCTTCCCTGATGATTGCTGCTGGCGTGCTGTGCGGTACCGCGCAAGCTGCCGAGCAACTGACGGGCACGCTGCAGAAGATCAAAGACACCGGTGTGATTACGCTTGGCGTTCGTGAGTCGTCGATTCCGTTCAACTACAACCTCGGCGGCGTGCGCCAGGTCGGTTATTCCTACGACATCAATGTCAAGATCGTGGAAGCGATCAAGGACCAGCTGAAGCTGCCGAACCTGCAGGTCAAGGAAATCCCGATCACCTCGCAGAACCGCATCACCCTGCTGCAGAACGGCACCATCGACATCGAGTGCGGCTCGACCACCAACAACCTCGAGCGCCAGAAGCAGGCATCGTTTACCACCAGCATCTTCATCATCGGCACCCGCATCATGGTGAAGAAGGATGGCGGCATCAAGGACTGGGCCGACCTCAAGGGCAAGAACGTGGTGACGACCGCCGGCACCACCTCGGAACGCCTGCTGCGCAAGATGAACGATGACCAGAAGCTGGGCATGAACATCATCAGCACCAAGGACCATGGCCAGTCGTTCCTGACGCTGGAATCGGGCCGCGCCGTTGCCTTCATGATGGACGATGCACTGCTGTATGGCGAACGCGCCAAGGCCAAGAACCCGGCCGACTGGATCGTGGTGGGCAAGCCGCAATCGCGCGAGTCCTATGGCTGCATGATCCGCAAGGACGATGCGCAGTTCAAGAAGCTGTCGGACACCGTGATCACGGGCATGATGAAGGATGGCTCGATCAACACGCTGTACACCAAGTGGTTCCAGCAGCCGGTCCCGCCCAAGGGCCTGAACCTGGACTTCCCGCTGTCGGAAGACATGAAGGCACTGTTCAAGACGCCGAACGACAAGGCGCTCGACTGATACTGGGATTCCGGTTGTGTGAAACGGAAGGCATGTCCTTCCGTTTCTTTTTGAGGACACATCATGAACTACAGCTGGCATTGGGGTGTATTCCTCGAACAAGCGGCCCAGAACGAGACCTACCTGGACTGGATGATTTCCGGCCTGAAGGTCACCATTGCACTCGGGCTCTCGTCGTGGATCATCGCCCTCGTCATCGGCTCCGTACTCGGCGTACTGCGCACGGTGCCCAACAAGTGGCTGTCCGGCCTGGCCGCCACCTACGTAGAGATCTTCCGTAATATCCCGCTGCTGGTGCAGTTGTTTATCTGGTATTTCGTCATGCCCGAGCTGTTGCCCGGTGGCGAGGCGATCAAGCAGATGAACCCGTTCGCGCAGCAGTTCATTGCAGCCATGCTTTGCCTGGGCACGTTTACCGCAGCCCGGGTCTGCGAGCAGGTGCGCTCGGGGATCAACTCACTGCCGCCGGGCCAGCGCAACGCCGGCCTGGCGATGGGTTTCACGCTGGCCCAGACTTACCGTTACGTGCTATTGCCGATGTCGTTCCGCGTCATCGTGCCGCCGCTGACCTCGGAGTTCCTGAACATCTTCAAGAACTCCGCTGTGGCGTCGACCATCGGGCTGCTGGAGCTGGCGGCGCAGGGGCGCCAACTGGTGGACTACACGGCGCGCCCGTATGAGTCCTTCATCGCGGTGACCATCATGTACGCGTTGATCAATATCGTGGTCATGCTGCTCATGCGCTGGGTAGAAGGCCGCACCCGCGTGCCCGGCTTCATCGGCGGCAAGTAAGAGGACACGTCATGGCATATACATTCGATTTCAGCTCGATCAACGCGACCACGCTGGACGTGCTGGGCGAGGGGATGCTGGTCTCGCTCAAGATCACCGTCACTGCGGTGGTGGTCGGCATCGTCTGGGGCACCATCCTGGCGATGATGCGGCTGTCCTCCGTCAAGGCGCTGAACTGGTTCGCGCAGGGCTACGTCACCATCTTCCGGTCGATTCCGCTGGTGATGGTGCTGTTGTGGTTCTTCCTGATCATCCCGCAGCTGCTGCAAAAGGCGTTCAACCTGTCGCAGGCATCCGACCTGCGCATGACCTCGGCGCTGATTGCCTTTGCCTTGTTCGAGGCGGCGTACTATTCCGAGATCATCCGCGCGGGTATCCAGAGCGTGTCGCGCGGGCAGATGTTCGCCGCGCAGGCCATGGGCATGACCTACGGGCAGTCGATGCGTCTGGTGATCCTGCCGCAGGCCTTCCGCAACATGGTGCCGCTGCTGCTCACGCAAGGCATCATCCTGTTCCAGGATACGTCGCTGGTCTACGTGAGTGCGCTGGCGGACTTCTTTGGCCAGGCCTACGGCATCGGCGAGCGTGACGGCCGCATCGTGGAGATGCTGCTGTTCGCCGGGCTGGTGTATTTCATTATCTGTTTCTCCGCATCGCTGCTGGTCAAGCGTTACCAGAAAAAGGTGGCCGTATGATTGAAATCAATAACGTCTCCAAGTGGTATGGCGCCTTCCAGGTGCTGACCGATTGCACCACCAAGGTCGCCAAGGGCGAAGTTGTGGTGGTGTGCGGCCCCTCGGGTTCGGGCAAGTCGACGCTGATCAAGACCGTCAACGCGCTGGAACCCTTCCAGAAGGGCGACATCACGGTGGACGGCACCTCGGTGGGCTCACCCAAGACCAACCTGCCCAAGCTGCGTTCGCGCGTGGGCATGGTGTTCCAGAACTTTGAGCTGTTCCCCCACCTGTCGATCACCGAGAACCTGACCATCGCGCAGATGAAGGTGCTTGGCCGCTCGAAGGAAGAGGCAACGGCGAAGGGCCTGAAGTACCTGGATCGCGTGGGCCTCAAAGCCCAGGCGGCCAAGTTCCCGGGCCAGCTGTCGGGCGGCCAGCAGCAGCGCGTGGCAATTGCCCGCGCGCTGTCGATGGATCCGATCTGCATGTTGTTCGACGAGCCGACCTCCGCGCTGGACCCGGAGATGGTCAACGAAGTGCTGGATGTGATGGTGCAGCTGGCGCAGGAAGGCATGACCATGATGTGCGTGACCCACGAAATGGGTTTCGCGCGCAAGGTCGCCAACCGCGTGATCTTCATGGACCAGGGTAAGATCGTCGAGGACTGCGCCAAGGAAGAGTTCTTCGGCAATATCGAAGCGCGCTCCGAGCGGGCCAGGCAGTTCCTGTCGAAGATCCTGCATCACTGATGCGGGTGGCCGCCTCGCCGCGCTGATGGGTGGCAGGCAGGATGCAAAAAGGGACGCCTCGGCGTCCCTTTTTGCATGGCTTGCCCGCAATGGTTCAGGTGCAGTCGCTGTTGGCCGCGTTCTTGGCCTGGACTTCCGGCGGGATCGGCACGGTCAGCGTCATCACCGAGCGGCCTTCCTCGAACATCATCAGCTCGCCGGGCGCGAAGGCGGTCCAGGTTTCGTTGTCGGTCAGTGGCGCGGTGGCGATCACCGCCACGCGGTCGTCGGGCGTGGTGACCTGGGCGAAGTCGATCGACAGATCGGCATCGATCAGGTGGGCGGTGGAGAAGGGCCACTGGCGCACGATGTAGTACAGGCGCGTGGAGCAGTGGGAGAACAAGGCCTGGCCATTGGACAGCAGGTAGTTGAACACGCCGTGCTGCGTGATCTCGCGCGTGATGTCCGCCAGCGCGTGGCACAGCTCGTTGAGCGGCGGCTGCGAGCCGGGGAAGCGCTTGCGCAGCCCCTGCATCAGCGTGCAGAAGGCGAGTTCACTATCGGTGTCGCCGACCGGCTGGTAGACCCCCGACAGGAAAGGCGAGAAGTCCTTCAGGTCGCCGTTGTGGGCGAAGATCCAGTGCCGCCCCCACAGTTCGCGCATGAAGGGGTGGCAGTTTTCCAGCCGCACCGTGCCCTGGGTCGCCTTGCGGATATGGGAGATGACGTTCTTGGACTTGATCGGGTAGCGCTTGACCAGCTCAGCCACGGGCGAGGTGCCGGCGGACTGGTTGTCGATGAACAGGCGGCAGGCCTTGTCCTCGAAGAACGCTACGCCAAAGCCATCGGCATGGTGATCCGTGACGCCGCCGCGGGCGGCGAAGCCGGTAAAGGAGAACGTCACGTCGGTCGGCGTGGCGCAGTTCATGCCGAGCAGCTGGCACATGGCGGGCACCGGACCGGCAGCAGGCTGCCGGATTGCAATAGAATGTTCCATTATCCGGCCTGCCCGGGTTATCTGCCAAGCGCAGCGCGTTTTTCCCCGATTTCAATACCATTCAGCGGGCCCTCGAGACATGAGCAAATACAAGATCGCAGTCATTCCCGGCGATGGCATCGGCACTGAAGTGATGCCTGAGGGCCTGCGCGTAATGGACGCCGCCGCGCGCCGGTTCGGCATCGACATGCAGTTCGATCACTTCGACTTCTCCAGCTGCGACTACTATGCCCGCCACGGCAAGATGCTGCCGGACGACTGGTTCGACACCCTGGTCAAGTACGACGCCATCTACTTCGGCGCGGTGGGCTGGCCGGACGCCGTGCCCGACCATGTCTCGCTGTGGGGCTCGCTGCTGCAGTTCCGGCGCTCCTTTGACCAATACGTCAACCTGCGCCCGGTGCGGCTGATGCCCGGTATCCGCAGCCCGCTGGTGGACCGCGACGGCAATGCGCGCAAGCCGGGCGACATCGATTTCTACGTAGTGCGCGAGAACACCGAGGGCGAGTACTCCAGCATCGGCGGGCGCATGTTCCCCGGCACCGAGCGCGAGGTGGTGATCCAGGAAACGGTGATGACGCGCACGGGCGTGGACCGCATCCTCAAGTTCGCCTTCGAGCTGGCGCAAAAGCGTCCGGCCAGGCATCTGACCTCGGCTACCAAGTCCAACGGCATCTCCATCACCATGCCGTACTGGGACGAGCGGGTGGAGGCCATGGCTACCCACTACCCCGGCGTGAAGGTTGACAAGTACCACATCGACATCCTCACCGCGCACTTCGTCCAGCATCCGGACTGGTTCGACGTGGTGGTCGCCAGCAACCTGTTCGGCGACATCCTGTCCGACCTGGGGCCGGCCTGTACCGGCACCATCGGCATCGCGCCCTCGGGCAATATCAACCCCGACCGCACCTTCCCCAGCCTGTTCGAGCCGGTGCATGGCTCTGCGCCGGACATCGCAGGGCGCGGTGTGGCCAACCCGATCGGCCAGATCTGGTGTGGCGCCATGATGCTGGAGCATCTGGGCCAGCCGGAAGCCGGCGCGGCCGTGCTGGGCGCCATCGAGAAGGTGCTGTCGGCCGGGCCGGAGCATGCCCCGCTGACCCGCGACATTGGCGGCAAGGCTGGCACGGCCGACCTGGGCCAGGCCATCGCGCAAGCGCTGTGAGCACGACCGCCCAACCTTTGCCGGTCGCCGCGGCCGACGCGCGTGCCCTGCTGCTCGATAGCTTCCATGCCGCGGTGGCGGCAGCGGATCCGCTGCGCATCGTGGCGGACCACCTGCCGTCGCCCCAGGCTGGCGGGCGTACCCTGGTGGTAGGCGCCGGCAAGGCTGCGGCCTCGATGGCGCTGGCCGTGGAGCGGGCATATGCCAGCCAGAACAGCGCGGTGCAGCTCGACGGGCTGGTGGTGACGCGCTACGCCCACGGCCTGCCGACCGAACACGTGCGCGTGATAGAGGCCGGCCACCCGGTGCCGGACGAGGCCGGCGAGCGCGCCGCGGCCGAGATCCTGGCGCGGGCGGGCGAGCTCGGGCCGGATGACAGGCTGATCGTGCTGGTGTCCGGCGGCGGCTCCAGCCTGCTGTCGCTGCCGGCCGAGGGCATCGGCATGGCGGACCTCAAGGCCACCACGCAGGAGCTGCTGCGCTGCGGCGCTCCCATCACGGACATGAATATCGTGCGCAAGCACCTGTCGCGCATCCAGGGTGGGCACCTCGCCCAGGCTTGCCGCGCGCCGGTGACCACGCTGATCGTGTCGGACGTGGCCGGGGATGACCCCAGCGCCATCGCCTCCGGCCCCACCGTGCCCGACGCCAGTACCTACGCCGATGCCCTGGCGGTCCTGCGCCGCTACGGTGCGGTGGTCCCGCCCGTGGTGCAGGCTTACCTGGAGCGCGGTGCGCGCGGCGAAGTGGCGGAAACGCCCAAGCCTGGCGATCCGCTGTTCGCGCGGGTTGAGAATCGTGTGATTGCTACCGCCCACGGCAGCCTGATGGCGGCAGCGGATCACTTCCGCGCGCGCGGCATCCAGCCGGTGGTGCTGGGCGACACGGTGACTGGCGAGGCGCAGGAAGTTGCCCGGGTCTACGCGGCGCTGGTGCGCGAGATACGCGCGTACAATGCGCCATTCGCGGTGCCCGTGGTGCTGATTTCCGGTGGTGAGTGCACCGTCACGTTGCCGCAGGGCGGTGGCGGGGCGGCTGGAAAGCCCCGTGGCGGCCGGTGCTCGGAATTCCTGCTGTCGCTCGCCCTGGAGCTGGATGGCGTTGATAATGTGTACGCCATCGCGGCGGACACCGACGGCATCGACGGCTCCGAGGATAATGCCGGCGCGTTGCTGGACCCGTCCACGCTCGCGCGTGCGCAGGCTGCCGGTGCACCGGCGCGCGCCCGGCTCGATGCGCATGATGCCTGGGGTTTCTTCGAAGCCGCCGGCGACCTCGTGGTGACGGGCCCCACGCGGACCAATGTGAATGACTACCGCGCCATCCTGATTCTGTAATCCCTGATAAGCGCCAGCCGCGACTGCCGGCCGGCCCCCGAAAGCCATGACCCAGACTCTCACCATTACCCGCCCGGACGACTGGCACCTGCACCTGCGCGACGGTACGGCCCTCGCCGCCGTCCTGCCGGATACCGCCCGCCAGTTCGCCCGCGCCATCATCATGCCCAACCTGAAGCCGCCCGTGACCACGGTTGCGCAGGCCGCGGCCTACCGCGACCGCATCCTGGCCGCGCTGCCGGCGGGCATGGCGTTCGAGCCGCTGATGACGCTGTACCTGACCGACAAGACTACCGCCGAGGAGATCGTCGCTGCCAAGGCCAGCGGCTTCGTGCACGGGGTGAAGCTGTATCCGGCCGGTGCCACCACCAACAGCGATGCCGGCGTGACCGACCTGCGTCACTGCGCGGCAGCGCTGGAAGCCATGCAGCGCGTGGGCCTGCCGCTGCTGGTGCACGGCGAAGTGACCGATCCGGCGATCGACATCTTCGACCGCGAAGCCGTCTTCATCGACAAGGTCATGACGCCGCTGCGCCGCGATTTCCCGGCGCTCAAGGTGGTGTTCGAGCACATCACCACCAAGGATGCGGCCGAGTACGTGCGCGACGCGGAAGGCCCCGTCGCCGCCACCATCACTGCGCATCACCTGCTGTACAACCGCAACGCCATCTTCACCGGCGGCATCCGCCCGCACTATTACTGCCTGCCGGTGCTCAAACGCGAGACCCACCGCGAAGCCCTGGTGGCCGCGGCCGTGTCCGGCAGCGAGCGCTTCTTCCTCGGCACAGACAGCGCGCCGCACGCGCGCGGGCTGAAGGAACATGCCTGCGGCTGCGCCGGCTGCTATACCGGGCTGCACGCCATGGAGCTCTACGCCGAGGCCTTCGAAGCCGCCGGTGCCCTGGACAAGCTGGAAGCCTTCGCCAGCTTCAACGGCCCGGCGTTCTACAGCCTGCCGCGAAATAGCGGCACGCTCACCCTGGTCCGCGAGGCGTGGGAACTGCCGGCCGAACTGCCCTATGGCGACACCACGCTGGTGCCGCTGCGCGGCGGCGAGACGCTGCATTGGAAGGCCCGCTAAGCCGCACTGGCGAAGTGCAAGTGCAAGCAGAAAGCCAGGTCCGGCTGGCGCTGGCTGCGGCGGTGGCGCAGATCGACTGGGCACAGCCGTGGTTCCGGCCGTTCGCCACCATCGGCTCGGCGCTGGGCAGCGCGTTGCGAGGCGGCGCCGACCTGCGCGCCGTCCTCAGCGAAGTGGCCACGCAGCGCGCGCTGCGCAACGCCCGCGGTGTGCCGCTGCGTTTCGTTGCGCAAGCCGAATTGCCCGCCGGCACGGCCTACGAGGCACATATTTACGCCACCGGCGCCGTGCCGACGCGCGACAACCTGCACGATTTCTTCAATGCGCTCATCTGGCTGCATTTTCCCCGTTCCAAACGCGTGCTGAACCGGCTGCAGGCCCACGCTATCGCGGTGGCGGGCGTGCAGGGCCGCCGTGGCAGCCTGCGCGATGCCGCGACCTTGTTCGACGAGAACGCCATTCTGTTCCTGAGTGCCGACAGTGGCCTGGAGTCTGTTTTGCGCGGTTTCGGCTGGGAGCACCTGTTCGTGGCGCGGCGGGATGTCTGGGACGGTAGCGAGCATGCCGGCAGCCGTGACAGCACCGCCCGCTGCAGCGTGGTGCCCTTCGGCCACGCCTTGCTGGAGAAGCTGGTGCGGCCCTATAAGGCCCTGACCGCGCATGCATGGCCGCTGGCCGTCCCGCCGGCTGCAGGCGCCGCGCTCCCCGGCTCGCTCGACGATTCCGTGTGCGCCTCGTTGGAAGCGGCCGAGCTGCACAGCGGCCGCTTTGCGCCGTTGCCGGTGCTGGGCATTCCCGGCTGGTGCGAAGCCAATCGCGATCCGGCCTACTACGCGGATACCACGGTGTTCCGTCGCGGGCGCCGCGCGCAGGCCGCATGAGGGTGGCCGGTTCGTGGCCAAACGGTGTTAGACTGCGGGCCGCAAAGCAGGCCAGACAATCGCTGCTTGCACCCTCGTGGTGCAAGGGGAGGAAAGTCCGGACTCCATAGGGCAGGGTGTTGGCTAATAGCCATCCACGGCAACGTGCGGAATAGGGCCACAGAGACGAGTCTTGCCATCGGGTTCGCCCGATGGGAAGGGTGAAACGCGGTAACCTCCACCTGGAGCAATCCCAAATAGGCAGGCATTGAGGCGGCCCGCTGAGCCTGCGGGTAGGGAGCTTGAGCCGGTCGGTAACGACCGGCCTAGAGGAATGATTGTCACGTGCCGGCAACCGCAAGGAAGCCGGCGCGCACAGAATCCGGCTTATCGGCCTGCTTTGCTTCTGATTCTTTAGCGTGGCGCGCACCCATCCCAATTGGGGGCGCCACCGCCGGCTCCCCCGGGGCTGGGCAGGCGCCAGGCGCCTACACCTCTACAATTTCCATCGTGTGCGTGATTTCCGCCGTCTTGGCCAGCATGATGGAGGCCGAGCAATACTTGTCGTGCGACAGGTGGATGGCACGCTCGACCGCGCCGGGGTTCAGGTTGCGCCCGCTCACCGTGAAATGGAAGTTGATCTTGGTGAACACCTTCGGGTCTTCGCTGGCGCGCTCCGCTTGCAGCTTCACGCTGCAGCCGCGCACATCCTGCCGGCTCTTCTTCAGGATCAGCACCACGTCATAGGCGGTGCAGCCGCCGGTGCCCAGCAGAACCATTTCCATCGGACGCGGGGCAAGGTTGTGGCCGCCGCCCTCGGGCGCACCGTCCATCGCCACGATATGGCCGCTGCCCGTCTCGGCCACGAAACTCATGCCGTCGGTGCCCATCCAAGTTACTTTGCATTCCATTTTGTTCGATCCTGCGTTCTAGTGAGTGCGTATTCGATCATGAACACGCGATTTCAAAGCTTGCTTTTTGAGTATAGGCCACTTAGCTAGAAGCGCCGTAACTCGACAATTTTCCCGAAAACTGAAGCTTTCTTCTAAGATGACAGTGCTGTGACAACACGATCAATCATTAAGTTGTTGATTTTATTATATAAAAAATCTCCCTGTGCCTCTTGATGGTTTTTCACAATGCGGAACAACATTTCGCACTGCAAATTTCCTTGCGCTGGGAGAGCGCTCATGTATAATTTGAATCATTGAACGACGGCGCACAACACGGCGCAGAGTGCGAAAGCGAATCGGATGGTTTCAGCCACATTCGCCGGCCCGCACCACGATCCAGCCCCGTCGATCTCCCGGTGTCTCCTCCACCCTCCTCCTTTGGTGGATTCAAACCCAAGCTCAATAGCTTGGGTTTTTTTTATTCTGCGCCAGCCAGGCCGGATGCACATCCTGCTGTGAAGTGCTTCATGGCTTGCTTTTATGCTGTTTGCTGCCATTCCGGATGGCGAGCAGCGCACGGAGCGGCACCATCTTGGCGTTCTTCCCTAACTTTCCTTGTGCTCCGGCCTCAGTCCGCAGTATACTCGTAGGCTTTTCCGTCATGCCCGCGGGAAGGAATTCAGGGAGAGCCTGCACATACAAGCAGGAAGGTCAGATCCTAAGGGTCGGCCGACGACGTAAAGTCAATGTTTCGGGCAGGTTCTACAAGTCTCAGGAAAAATCATGAAGACCTTTTCCGCAAAGCCTGCAGAGGTTAAGCGCGACTGGTACGTGATTGACGCGACGGACAAAGTCCTCGGCCGTGTTGCCAGCGAAGTGGCACGCCGACTGCGCGGCAAGCACAAGCCGGAATTTACTCCGCACGTCGACACGGGTGATTACATCATCATCGTCAACGCAGGCAAGCTGCGTGTCACGGGTACCAAAGAAACCGACAAGAAGTACTATCGTCACTCGGGTTACCCGGGCGGCATTTACGAAACGACGTTCGGTAAGATGCAGCAACGTTTCCCGGGCCGTGCCCTGGAAAAAGCTGTGAAGGGCATGTTGCCGAAGGGCCCGCTGGGCTATGCGATGATCAAGAAGCTGAAGGTTTACGCCGAAGCCGAGCATCCGCATGAAGCGCAGCAGCCTAAAGCGCTGGAAATCTAAGGGGGCCATCCATGATCGGAAATTGGAATTACGGTACTGGCCGCCGCAAGAGCGCAGTGGCTCGGGTCTTCATCAAGTCGGGCAAGGGCGATATCATCGTCAATGGCAAGCCCATCAATGAGTATTTCGCTCGCGAAACCTCGCTGATGATCGTGCGCCAGCCGCTCGAACTGACTGCCAACGCACAGACCTTCGACATCAAGGTCAACGTCACTGGCGGCGGTGAAACGGGTCAAGCCGGCGCAGTGCGCCACGGCATCACCCGTGCACTGATCGACTACGATGCCACCCTGAAGCCGTCGCTGTCCAAGGCCGGTTTCGTCACGCGCGATGCGCGTGAAGTGGAACGTAAGAAGGTCGGTTTCCACAAGGCGCGTCGTCGGAAGCAATTCTCGAAGCGTTAATGTGTGTTCGGCGGGTCCGGTTCAACCGGATCTGGCCGTTCAGAAAAAACCGCACGGTTCGCCGTGCGGTTTTTTTTTTCGCCGCTAGCGCCGGTGAAGGCGCGTGCAATGCCGCGCAACGGCAGGCTATCACCACGTTTTACAAATACTTTGCATCTCCCCGGATACAATCCCTGCTCTTGCCGTCCGGAGAACCCGACCATGATGCATTGGATGCGATGGCCTGCCGACCTGCACCGCGCCCGCCTGACGGTGCCGCGAGCCCGCGGCGCATGAAGTATCGCGTGCTGCGCCCGCGCCGGGGCTCACTATCCGGGAGCCTGGCGGTGCGTTCGCATCTGCCGTGGCCGCTGCGCGTGCTGGGCGCCGCCGCGGCGCTCGTCGTCGTGCTCGTGGTGGTGGTGGTCGCCGCGCGTTGGGCGTACGACGCTGGCCGGCGGCTGACGGGTGCGCCGGATATGACGGCGGAAAACAAGGCGCTGCGCGAGCAGGTGGCGGCGATGACGGCTCAGCACGAGCGCTTGCAGGCGGTGGCCAACACCGCCGAGGCGCAGTTGCAGATGGCCCGCAGCGCCCAGGAGGCGCTGGCCGGGCAGTTGAAGACGGCGGAAGGCGAGGTCGCTCAACTCAAGGAAGACCTGGCATTTTTCGAGGGCCTGCTCCCGGCCAGCGGCAATACGTCCGGCATCCATGTGCGGAGTTTTCGCGTGGGTCTTGATGAAGCCGACCCACTGAAGATGCACTATCGATTGCTGATAATGCAGGGTGGATCCAAGGCTTTTTCATCCTTGCCGGAGTTCCGCGGTGAGTTACAGTTGGTCGTTTCGCTGTTGCGGGATGGCAAGCCGGTCACCCTGAGCCTGCCGGAAAATGGCGCCGGTTCGTTGCCTGGCCTGCAGGTCACGCACTACCAGCGGATCGAAAGTGCCTTTGCGCTGCCTGCCGGCGCCACAGTGCGGGCGGTCACGGTACGAATTTTGCAAAACGGTCAGTTGCGCGCGACCCAGACGGCCATGCCGTGAGGGTGCGCTGGGCCAGCAACGAAAAAAGGGACCTATGTTGTTTTCCAAAAAGAAGGGCTTGTCGATCGATACCCTGATTGGCCAGCACAGCGTGATCCAGGGCGACCTGACGTTTTCGGGTGGCCTGCGCCTGGATGGCCGGGTACGCGGCAACGTGACGGCGGCTGCCGACCAGGCGAGCATGCTGGTCATCAGCGAAAAAGGTGTGGTCGAGGGCGAAGTCCGGGTCGGGCACCTGATTCTCAACGGCACGGTCACCGGGCCTGTGCACGCGACCGAGCTGCTGGAGCTGCAACCGCACGCCCGCGTGCAGGGCGAGGTGCACTACGCCGCGCTGGAAATGCACCAGGGGGCATTGGTGGAGGGCCGTCTCGTGCCGCTCGGCAATGCGCAACCCAAGGCGCTGCCCAACCTGGTTCTGGCATCCGGCACGCAAGAATCCGCCTGATACGGCACCCGTGGCCTGGTTGCATCAACAGAACCCCTTGAATTCACGGGGTTTCGGCACGATCTTCCCGGAGCGCTTAAAATACAGGCGTATCTACATAGGAGAACCCCATGAACGCAGTCGCAGAGGCACCCGTTACCGAGGACATGCCGGCCCCGTTCGTCTTTACTGACAGCGCTGCCGACAAGGTCAAGCAGTTGATCGAGGAAGAGGGCAATGCCGATCTGAAACTGCGCGTGTTCGTGCAGGGCGGCGGCTGTTCCGGCTTCCAGTATGGCTTCACCTTCGACGAAGAGGTGAACGAGGACGACACCACGCTGGACAAGAATGGCGTCACGCTGTTGATCGATTCGATGAGCTACCAGTATCTGGTGGGCGCCGAGATCGATTACAAGGAAGACATCAACGGCGCACAGTTCGTGATCAAGAACCCCAACGCAAGCACCACCTGCGGTTGCGGCTCTTCGTTCTCGGTATAAGGCTCGCAAGGGCGCCGCGGCTTCCGACAGGTTCTCGCGGCAATAAAAAAGCGCACTTTGGTGCGCTTTTTTATTTATGCGTCCCGGCGCCAGACCACCGGGAACCAGTCCTCGCGCATCCGCTCGCCGCTGGCCAGGCCGATTCCGGGGAAGGGCGGCGAGGTGCGGCCAGGCCGCTCCAGGTAGCGCACGTCGTCGCCCAGGAAGCGTGCCGAGAAGGCGCGGCGGCGTCCCGTGCCGGTATTGCCCGCGGCACCATGTACCGTGCGGAAGTCGAACACCACGGCATCGCCCGGCTCCAGCTCCGGTATCAGGATTGTGTGGCTGCCGTCGTCCACGTCCGGCATCTCCATGAAGCGGTCGCTGCCAGCATAGAAATTCTCATTGCTGGCCCAGCGCTTGGGCCTGACCAGTTTGGGCCAGCGGTGCGAGCCCAGCACCACGCGCAAGGTATTGGCGGTGGTGACAGGGTCCAGTGGGATCCAGTAGCTCGCGGTCTGCAGGCCATCCACGCAGTAGTAGGGCAGGTCCTGGTGCCACGGTGTGGGCTTTGCCGTGCCCGGTTCCTTGACCAGGATGTGCTCGTGGAACACCTGGACGGCCTCGGCCTGCATGATGTGGCCGGCGATGGCTGCGGCCGGTGAGCGCCGGATGAAGTCGGCGAACGGCTGGATGCGCTCCCAGTTGCAGTAATCCTCGAAAAAGCGGCCGCGCTCACCGCTGCCGACGTTCTCGATGGCAAAAGGGCCCGGCTTCGCGAGATTCTGCTCGAATCCTTCGCGCAGCGGCGTCACCCAATCAGTGAAGGCGCCGCGCAACACCAGGGCGCCGTCGCGCTGGTAGGTCTCGATTTCGGTTGCGGTGATGTGCATGAGGGTCCCGTGGATGGCTGGCTTGGGACGAGTATCGGGGCAGCATGGCAATAGGAAAAGAATATATTTCCTATGCTGTAGTATAGGAAATCATGATTGGATTCTCCTTCCGCCAGCTCGAGTATTTTGTCGCGGCCGCCGAGCACGGCAGCATCAGCGCGGCTGCCCGTGCGCGCCACGTATCGCAGCCTTCCGTGTCGCAGGCCGTGGCGCAGCTTGAGGAAACGCTAGGCGAGACCCTGTTTCGCCGCCAGGTCAGCCGCGGTCTGGAGCTGACGCCGGCTGGCCAGCGCCTGCTGGGCCGCGCCCGCGACATCCTGGCGCTGGCCGCCGGCCTGGCAACCGATGGCGTGGACCAGGCACAGGCGCGCGGCCTTAGCGGGCAACTGTCGCTGACGTGCTTCCAGGATCTTGGCGCTTACTACGCACCGCGGCTGCTGGCCGGCTTCCGGCGGCTGCATCCGCATGTTGCCGTGACGCTGTTCGAGGCCGACCTGGCCACGGTGCATCGCACGCTCGCTGCCGGCAAGGCGGAACTGGCGCTGACCTACGATCTCGGCTTCGACCAGCGCATTGCGCGCTGGATACTTGCCCGGCTTGCGCCTTACGCGCTGCTGCACCCCGGCCATGCGCTGGCCGCCCAGCAAAGCGTAAGTCTGAAAGACCTTGCTGGCGAACGGCTGATCCTGGAGGATATTGCGCAAACACGTGAGTACTTCCTCTCGCTGTTCTGGGCGCACGGCTTGCGCCCGCAACTGCACCAGTACACGCAGACCTTCGAGATGCAGCGCGGCCTGGTGGCGCACGGCTATGGCGTGGCGCTGTCATGCACGCGCCCCGCGGGCGACCACAGCTATGACGGGCAGCCCATCGTTTGCTTGCCGCTGCGCGAGGCCGTGGCGCCGCAGCGCGTGGTGCTGGCGCGTTCGCCAGCCATGCGGCCTTCGCCCGTCGCGCAAGCGTTTATCCAGTGGGTTTGCGAGGCAGGCCACGCCGAGCCGGCGTGAGGGTGGCGAGGTGTGGCTATCGAGGGTAGAGCGCGCCCAAGACACGCGGGCCGGCCGCGCCAGTGACGGTAGGCACATTGCCCGGCGCCCCGTGCAGCATCTGCCGCGCCAGCCACGCAAAAGCGATGCCCTCCACCTGTGATACCGGAACGCCCAGTTCGTCCGAGCTTTGCACCGTGACAGCGGGCAGCGCCTGCGCCAGCAACGCCATCACCAGGCGGTTGCGGGCGCCGCCGCCGCACACAATCAGCCGCGCCGCGTCGGGCGCGTGCTGCTTGACATCGCGGGCGATGGCTTCGGCGCTCAGCGCGGCCAGCGTGGCCTGCACGTCGGCGGGATCGAGTGCCGTGCCGTGCTGGGAAAGATGATTTTCCAGCCAAGCAGGATGGAACAGGTCGCGGCCCGTGCTCTTGGGCGGGGCCACGCTGAAATAAGGCTCGGCCAGCAGGCGCGCCAGCAGCGCCTGGTCGACCTTGCCGCTGGCGCCCCAGGCGCCGTCGGCGTCGTAGGCCAGGCCGTGATGCCGGTCGATCCAGTAGTCGAGCAGCACGTTGCCCGGGCCGCAGTCGAAGCCGGTGACCGGCCGCGCCGCGCCGCCTTCGCTGGCGGCGGGCAGCACGCTGATATTGGAGATTCCGCCGATATTGCAGGCCACCCGTGTCTGGGCGGCGTCGCCGAACAGCGCCTGGTGCACCGCCGGTACCAAGGGTGCGCCCTGGCCGCCGGCCGCCACGTCGCGGCTGCGGAAATCCGCCACCACGTCGATGCCCGTCAACTCTGCCAGCAGCGCGGGTTGCTGGCTCTGGCGGGTATAGCCGATGCCGTCGTACAAGCCGGGCCGATGGCGCACGGTCTGGCCGTGCGCACCGATTGCCGCGATGGCCTCCGGCGCCAGCCCGGCATTGCGCAGCAGGGTTGCCACGCAAGCCGCATAGACGCGCGCCAGCCCATTGGCGGCCAGCGCCTCGCGGTGGATTTCATCATCGCCGGGCTGCTGCAGCGCGCTGAACGCGTCGCGCAGTTCGGCCGGGAAGGACTGGAAGGCCGCCGCCAGCACCGTGGGCCGTGGCCCCGAGAAATCGACCAGCACGCCGTCCGCGCCGTCCATGCTGGTGCCGGACATGATGCCGATAAAGCAGTCTGGGGACGAAGTTGGCATGCTGGGCAGGCTCGATGGATCAATTGCTGGCCGAAGCCACGTTGTAGGTACGCAGCGCGTTGATGCGGCTGAGCATCTCGCTGGTATAGCTCAGGAACTGCTGGCGCGCCGGGCCGGACAGAGCGGGCGTGTCGAGCGCGGCGATGGCCAGCGGGTTCAGCGGCACATCGTTGACGCGGAACTCGTAGTGCAGGTGCGGGCCGGTGGCCCAGCCGGTCTGGCCGACGTAGCCAATGACCTCGCCTTGCGACACATGCTGCCCGCGCTTCATCGTGGCAAAGCCGGACAGGTGCGCGTAGTAGGTGGAGTAGCCGCTATGGTGCTTGAGGATGACGATGTTGCCGTAGCCGTTCTGCTGACCGACAAACTCGACTTCGCCGTCGCCGGTGGCCATCACCTTGGTGCCCGTAGGTGCGGCAAAGTCCACGCCCTTGTGCTGTGCCCAGTGGTGGTGCAGCGGATGGTCGCGCCCGCCAAAGCCCGACGACACGCGCGAGAACTCCACCGGCGAGCGCAGGAACGGCCGCTTCATGCTGCGCCCGTCAAAGGTGTAGTATGCGCCCTGCTTGCTGCCTTCCGGTGCGTACCAGAGCGCCTGGTGCAACTGGTTGTGGTTGATCAGCTCGACCGCCATCACGCGCCCGTTGCGCACGAACGCACCGTCGCGGAAGCCCGCTTCGTAGACGATGCGGAAGCGGTCTCCGCTGGTGATGTCATGGTGGAAATCGATCACGCCGGAGAAGATCGATAGCATCTGCTGGACGATCTCGTCGGGCACATTGGCCGCGTCCATGGCCTTGAAGAAGCCACCCGAGGCAATGGCGCCGGACAGCATCTCATAGTGCAGCTCGTTCTTCACCGACTGCACGCGGGCCTTGTAGACCGGATCGGCAGGGTCGCCCGCGCGTTCGATCACCAGTTCGCGGGAGGCGTTTGCGTCACCACCGAGATTGGCTTGCAGCGACACCAGCAGGTTGTTCTCGTCAACCTCGGCCTGCACCGTCTGGCCGGGATTGAGGTCGAACAGGCCGCGCGCGGTGGTGTTGCGGCGGATAAAGGCCTGCGCATCGGGGTCGTCCACACCGAGCCGCTTGAGCAGGCTGGCAATGGTGTCGCCGCGCTGCATGCGCTCTTCGCGCACAAAGGTGGCGTCGGTTTCGGTAAGCTGTTCGAGTTGCGTGCGTAGATCGGGCAGGCGTATCGCCTCCCGGACACGCGGAGCCTGGGGGTCGTCGAAGGCGCTACGGGGGGCCACGCCCATGGCGGCTGCCATGCCCAGCGTGAACACCGTACCCACCGCCGCTGTCAACTGCTTGCGCCGACGGGCGTGCAGGGCATTGGTAGGATCGACCAGAACCACCAGCTCCCGCGCGAAAACTTCGCGGAGTCTGGACCACATCACGTAAAATTCACTCTTTGTTTCGGGCTGCGTTGCCGCGACGATTTTTTGCCTCGTCTGCCTTCCTCCCCGGAGGTGCGGCGCCTGCCATATTGGTTTGCCGCCTAGAATGGCGGTTGGCCCACGGGAACAATCCCGTTTGCACAAGAAGCGCGGATTATACCAAAACCGGCCGCAAGCCGTTTTGTGCCGCGGTCTGAATTCTCATGTTTTTCAAAGACTTACGTCATGACTGAAGTTTCCTCCGGCGCTGCCACTTCCTACCCCCTCACGCCCACCGTGATGCACGCCCTGGAGGTGTCCAAGCGCGGTTGCGACGAACTGCTGGTCGAATCCGAATGGCTGGCCAAGCTCGCGCGCAGCGAGGCCACCGGTGTGCCGCTGCGCATCAAGCTGGGGCTGGACCCGACCGCGCCCGATATCCATATCGGCCACACGGTGGTGCTCAACAAGATGCGTCAGTTGCAAGACCTGGGCCACCAGGTCATCTTCCTGATCGGCGATTTCACCTCCACCATCGGCGATCCGTCCGGGCGCAACGCCACCCGTCCTCCGCTCACGCGCGAGCAGATCGAGGCCAACGCCCAGACCTACTACAGCCAGGCGAGCCTGGTACTGGATCCGGCCAAGACCGAGATCCGCTACAACAGCGAGTGGTGCGATCCGCTGGGCGCGCGCGGCATGATCCAGCTGGCGGCCAAGTACACCGTGGCGCGGATGATGGAGCGCGACGACTTCACCAAACGCTTCCGCACTGGGATTCCGATTTCGGTGCATGAGTTCCTTTACCCGCTCATGCAGGGCTACGACTCCGTCGCGCTCAAGGCCGACCTGGAACTGGGCGGCACCGACCAGAAGTTCAACCTGCTGGTGGGCCGGGAGCTGCAGAAGGAATACGGCCAGGAGCAGCAGTGCATCCTGACCATGCCGCTGCTGGTGGGCCTGGATGGCGTGGAGAAGATGTCCAAGTCCAAGGGCAACTACATCGGCGTGACCGAAGCCCCGAGCGAGATGTTCGGCAAGCTGATGAGCATCTCGGATGACTTGATGTGGAAGTACTACGAGCTGCTGTCGTTCCGCCCCATGAGCGAGATCGACCTGATGAAGCAGGAGATCTCGCTGGGCCGCAATCCGCGCGACTGCAAGGTGATGCTTGGCCAGGAGATCGTCACGCGCTTCCACAGCGCGGCCGACGCGGACCGCGCGCTCGAGGATTTCAACCACCGCGCGCGCGGCGGCGTGCCCGACGAAATCCCCGAGGTCAGCCTTTCCGGCGCACCGCTGGGCATCGGCCAGTTGCTCAAGCAGGCCAATCTGGTGCCGTCCACGTCGGAAGCCAACCGCAATATCGAACAGGGCGGCGTCAAGATCGACGGTACCATCATCAGCGACAAGGGGCTGAAGGTCGAGGCCGGCAGCTACGTCGTGCAGGTGGGCAAGCGCCGCTTCGCACGCGTGACGCTGGCTTGAGGCCGGGCAGGAACGGCTCATGATTGCGTTGATCCAGCGGGTCGCCCAGGCCCGCGTCACTGTCGATGGCCGCACCACCGGGGAGATCGGCGCCGGGCTGCTGGCGCTGGTCTGCGCCGAGCGCGGCGACGCCGAAGCGCAGGCCGAACGCCTGCTCGCCAAGCTGCTGGCCTACCGTGTGTTCTCCGATGAGGCCGGCAAGATGAACCTGCCCGTGCAGGACATCGATGGCCGTGGCACGCGCGGTGGCCTGCTGGTGGTGTCGCAGTTCACGCTGGCCGCCGATACCAACAGTGGCACGCGGCCCAGTTTCACCCCGGCCGCGGCGCCCGCCGATGGCGAACGCCTGTACAACCATTTCGTGGCGCGTGCGCGCGCCGCGCACGGCGAGGTGCAGACCGGCGAGTTCGGCGCCATGATGCAAGTCAGCCTGGTCAACGACGGTCCGGTCACCTTCTGGCTGCGCGTGCCGCCGGCCGCGCCGTCCGCCCACTCCCAGCCAGCCCAGGCCAGCCGCTGATGCGGCGACGGCCTGACCGGACATGACCCAGGACATGACCCAGACAGTCACCCTCTACATCGCCACCAGCCTCGACGGCATGATCGCTTCGCCGGATGGCAGCGTGGACTGGCAACTGGCGGCGCACCGCGCCTTCGACGACGGCCTGCTGCAGCTCAGCTACCGCCGCCGCACGTCACCGCCGGGACCGGCCTTGGCCTGATCCCGCATGCCGCGCAGTGCGCGGCGCAACCCAGCAAGGAGAGAAACATGAAGCTCTGGAGCAAGGCATTCAGCGACAACGGGCCGATTCCGATCGAGTTCGCTTTCGGTGCGATCGACCCCGCCACCCACGTGACGCTGTCGAGCAACCGCAATCCCGACCTGCACTGGGACGAGGCCCCGGCCGAGACGCGTTCCTTCGTGCTGATCTGCCACGATCCGGATGTGCCCAGCCGTGGTGACGACGTCAACCAGGAAGGCCGCGAAGTGCCCGCTTCGCTGCCGCGCGTGGACTTCTTTCACTGGGTGCTGGTGGATATTCCGATGGGGCTGCGCACCATCTCCGCGGGCACCCACAGCGATGGCGTGATCGCGCGTGGCAAGCCGGGCCCCGAGGCCACCGGCGGCACGGCCGCGGCAGGTGGGCTGCGCCACGGCCTGAACGACTACACCGGCTGGTTCGCCGGCGACCCGGACATGAAGGGCGACTACTACGGTTACGACGGCCCTTGCCCGCCGTGGAACGACAGCCTGGTGCACCACTACGTGTTCACCGTCTATGCGCTCGACCTGGACCGCCTGCCGCTAGAGGGCACCTTCACCGGCGCCCAGGTGCGCGAGGCCATCCAGAGCCATGTGCTGGCGCAGGCTGCCTACACCGGCACCTATACCCTCAACCCGAATCTCGCCGGCCAGCCGGCGAAGTAAGCACGGGCCGCGCGGCGCGCAAGCGCTGCGCGCCCGGGGGCGCCATGACAGCACAGCGTAGCGCCGCCAAGATCGCCTAAAGGAAACGGCATGTCGCAATTGCCCGGGCCGCATTCGCTGGCCTTCACCCACCTGATCCTGATCCGCCACGGCGAGACAGCATGGAACCGCGAGCGGCGCCTGCAAGGCCAGCTCGACATTCCGCTCAACGCCACCGGCGTGGCGCAGGCGGATGCCCTGGCCCAGGCGCTGGCGGTCGAGCCGATCGATGCGGTCTACGCCAGCGACCTGTCGCGCGCGATGCAGACGGCGGCGCCGCTGGCCGAGGCGCTCGGCCTGGCGGTGCAGCCCGATCCCCGCTTGCGCGAGCGCTGCTACGGCTCGCTCGAAGGCATGACCTACGCGGAAGTGGCCGAGCAGCTGCCCGAGGATTTCGCCAGGTGGCAAGCGCGGGTTCCCGACTACGCGCCCGATGGCGGCGAGTCCTTGCTGGCGTTTCATGAGCGCGCGGTGGAAGCCGCGCTGGCGCTCGGGCGCCGCCATCCCGGCGAGCGCATTGCCCTGGTGGCCCACGGCGGCGTGCTGGACTGCCTGTACCGCGAAGCCAATGACATGACGCTGGAGGCGCCGCGCCGGCACGAATTGCTCAATGCCAGCATCAACCGGCTGCGCTGCGACAGCGTGCGGCTCACGGTCATGCAATGGGCGGACGTGGGCCACCTGGAAGCGCTCACCCTCGACGAAGTCGACCGCAGGGTGCCCTGAGCCGCGCTGGCTGCGCCAGGCGCGTCTTACACCCGCAGGCGGAAGGGCGTGAAATCGGTATTGCGGTCGTAGTAGTCTTCGCGCTCGGCGCGCTTGAGGAAGTTCACCACCTTGTAGGTGACCGGCGTCATCACCACTTCCCACGTGGTCTTGAGGAAGTACTGGGCAATGGCGACCTGGATCACTTTCTCCAGCGGCCAGATGCCGTAGAAGGCGATCACGTAGAACAGCGAGGAATCGACCAGCTCGCCGGCCAGCGTGGAGCCGATGGTGCGGGTCCACAGCCAGCGGCCGTTGGTCCACAGCTTCATCTTGGCCAGCACATAGCTGTTGGTGAAGCTGCCGCAGCAGAACGCGATCAGCGAGCCCAGCGCGATGCGCCAGGTATTGCCGAAGACGTCTTCCAGGCTCTTTTGGTAATCGCTCATGAAGGGCGCCACCGGCATCTTCAGCACCACCAGGCTCATGAAGGTGGCGAACGCCAGCGCCGCGAATCCGGCCCAGACCACGCGGCGATCGCGCCCGTAGCCGTAGACCTCGGTCAGCACGTCCCCAAAAATGTACGAAATCGGGAAGAACAGCACGCCCGCGCCGAAGGTCACCGGACCGATCACCGGCAGCGTGACCTGGGCCGCCTTGGCCGCGCCGATCAGGTTGGAGCACAGCAGGACCGTGACGAAAGCCACCATCACGAGATCGTAGTAACGATAGACGCGCCCGCTGTGGGCGGGCGTGGCGCTTGACATGGTCATCGGGGTGTTCCAGGGGCGATTTTTGGGCGATTATGCCAGCCGCGCCGCCACCTTGCCCCGCCACACTGTAGACGAGCGCGTGCCCTGGCCGGGTCGCCCCGGGCCAGGGCTGCCTGCGCGGGCTGCGGCTAGATGTTCAGCTTGCTGATCTTGGAGCCGTCCAGCGACACATCGAACATCAGCCCGGCATTGGTCTGCACGAAGCCGATCACAGGCTGCTGCCCGGTGATCGTATCGAGTTTGCCGTTGGCACCGACCTTGGCTAGCGCCACGCCGGCATCCGCACCGACCGTCCAGCCGCTGCTGTTGACGAACTTGTTGTAGGCATCGGGCGTCATGAACATCAGCACCACCGATTTGGACTGGCCGCCGGCGGTCGCGCCGACCGAGGCCGAGGTGGTGCGGTAATAGCTCACCGAGGCGCCCTTGGAGCGCAGCACGCCCTCGCCGTATTCGCCGCCGACCACCAGCCCTGCCGACAGCACTCGCGGGAACACGAGGATGCCCTGGGCGCGTGAGGCCAGCTCGCGCGAGCTGTCGACCGTCGCGAACAGCCGGTTGAGCGCCCCGTCGGCACCCGCGTCGATCTCTTTCTTCTTGGCCGCCGCGTCGGTTGGCGCATTGGTGCCGGTGGTGGTGCAGCCAGCCGCGAACGCGGTGGCCACGACCAGGCCCGAGCCCGCCAGCCGGCTGACAAAGTGGCGTCGATTCATGTGCTCTCTCCTGTCTGGGATCAGTTAGCCGGCCGTCGGGCATCTGCCGTCAGTTGTCGCCTTGCCTTGGCGGTCGGGGCTAAGTCATTGTGGACAAGGAGGAAGCAGCCAGCAATGCACGACAAAAGAATTGTCTGCGGGCCTCGAAACTACTTAATGCGGGTTTCGATGTGCGGGTTTCGATGCCGCTCAGGCCGGGGCCGAATCGCTCTCGCCGGGCGCCGCCAGCCCGAAGTGCCGGTAGGCGGCGGCCGTGGCCATGCGGCCCCGCGGCGTGCGCTGCAGGTAGCCCTGCTGGATCAGGAAGGGCTCGAGCACGTCCTCGATGGTGTCGCGCTCCTCGCCGATGGCAGCGGCCAGGTTATCCACGCCCACCGGGCCGCCGCTGAACTTGAGCAGGATCGCTTCCAGCAGCTTGCGGTCCATCAGGTCGAAGCCGACCGCGTCCACGTCGAGCATGGCGAGGGCGGCGTCCGCGATGGTGCGAGTGATGTTTCCATCTCCTTTGACTTCCGCGAAGTCGCGCACGCGGCGCAGCAGCCGGTTGGCGATCCGTGGCGTGCCGCGCGCGCGGCGTGCGATTTCCAGCGCGCCCAGCGGGTCGATGCGGGCACCCAGCAGCTGGGCGGAGCGCGTGACGATGCGCGACAGCTCCTCGGCGGTGTAGAACTCCAGCCGCGCCACGATGCCGAAGCGGTCGCGCAGCGGGTTGGTCAGCATGCCCGCGCGGGTAGTGGCGCCGACCAGCGTGAAAGGTTGCAGGTCCAGCTTGACCGAGCGTGCAGCAGGGCCTTCGCCGATCATGATGTCGATCTGGTAATCCTCGAGCGCCGGGTACAGGATTTCCTCGACGACCGGGGACAGCCTGTGGATTTCGTCGATGAACAGGACGTCGTTGGCTTCCAGGTTGGTCAGCAGCGCCGCCAGGTCGCCCGGGCGTTCCAGCACCGGGCCGGAGGTCTGGCGCAGGTTGACGCCCATTTCGCGAGCGATGATGTGCGCCAGCGTGGTCTTGCCCAGCCCCGGCGGCCCGAACAGCAGCACGTGATCGAGCGCTTCGCGCCGGTTGCGCGCGGCGTGCATGAAGATGTCGAGCTGGCCGCGCACTTTTTCCTGGCCGACATATTCGTCGAGCAGCTTGGGACGCAGCGCCCGCTCGAAGGCCTCCTCGTTGGGGGAGACGGCGGTGGGGGCGATCACGCGATCGGCGCCCCGCTCGGTGGCTAGCTTGTCGGTTTCGATCATGTTACGGATGCGGGCAAATTGGTTGGATTGTAGCCCTTCCGGGCATGGCGCCGGCCGCGCGAATCCTGCGCGCGCCGCGCAGGCTCAACGCCGGGAGCCTCCTTGGCCCGGCCGGGTCAACCCTTGGATAGCGATTTCAGCGCCATCTTGATGCCGTCGGACACGCCGGTGCCTGCGGGCACCTGCTTGATCGCCAGCGCCGCCTCTTTCTCCGAGTAGCCGAGCGCAAGCAGCGCGTTGAGGATGTCGACGGCGTTGTCGTGCACCGGCGTGCTGCCGGGCGCTGCCCCAAGCTCGGCGCCCAGCTTGCCTTTGAGTTCGAGCAGCAGGCGCTCGGCGGTCTTCTTGCCGATGCCCGGCACGCGCGTCAGCCGTCCGGCTTCCTGCAGCGTGATGGCCTGCGCTAGTTCGCTGACCGACATGCCGGATAGCACCGCCAGCGCCATGCGCGCGCCGATGCCGGTGATCTTGATCAGCTCGCGGAAGGTGTTGCGCTCGGTGGCGCTGCCAAAGCCGTACAGCAGGTGCGCGTCCTCGCGCACGATCTGCTGGGTCAGCAGGGTGACGGGATGGCCGACGGCGGGCAGGTTGTAGAAGGTGCTCATCGGCACGTCAATCTCGTAGCCGACGCCGTGGCAATCGACCAGCAGGTGCGGGGGATTCTTCTCGATGAGGGTGCCGGCGATGCGTCCGATCATGGTGTAGTGTCTGCAGCGAATTACGGCGCGCGCGCCGGGATGGGAAGGGAGTGCGGCGGCCAGCGCGGGGAAAGGCCCGCCATCGCGAAGGCCGCCAGTGTAGCCCAGCGTGCGGCGTACCGGCGCGGCCGGGCTGCATTAGCTATTGGCTATCTGCTATCTGCTATTGGCCCAGCGTGTCCACCGCCTGGCGTCCCAGCGCGGGATCGTCGGTGAAAAAGCCGTCGATGCCGGCGGCGAGGAAGGCTTGCACCTCGCGCACCATGCCGCTGGGGCTGCGCGTGGCATCGTCGCCGCCGGTGCGCAGGTTGCGCGGCAGGAAGGTGTTCTCGGGACGGAAAGTATAGGGATGAACCAGCAAGCCTGCCGCATGCGCGTTGCGCACCAGCGCGGTCGGCGTGCCGAGGTTGCCGTTGGCGTCGCGGGGCACCACGCTGGACTTCTCCGGGCCGATGCCGTTGGCGTAGCTGGCCACTTCGCGCAAGCCGATCGGCGTCATCATGTCGGCGTAGGTGCGGGTGTCGCCAGCCAGGCGCCAGTCGGCAGGCCGGTTCTTCGCGCCGCCCATCAATTGGATCAGCTTCACATTCGGCATGCCCTGGGCCAGGCGCTGGCGCATCTCGCGCAAGTTGCCGGTCTCGAAGGACTGCACGAACACCGGCGCGCTGCGCGTGTACGCATGGGCTTGCAGCGTGGCCACCAGCTTCTCCTCCAGCGGCAGGCCAATGCCGCGGAAATAGCTCGGGTGCTTGGTTTCCGGGTACAGGCCGATCACGCGGCCGCTGCGTTGCGATGCCTTGGCCACCAGATCGATGATTTCGTCGAAGGTGGGAATCTCGAACTTGTCGTTGTACTGGGTATTGGCCTTGCGCACCTGCGCAATACGCTCGCGCGCGCGCAGCGTCTTGAGCTCGGCCAGCGTGAAGTCTTCGGTGAACCAGCCATCCAGGCGTTCGCCGTCGATTACCTTGATGCGCTTGCGGCTGGCGAACTGGGGCAGCTCCGCCACGTTGGTCGTGGTGCCGATCTCGTTCTCGTGCCGGGCCACCAGTACGCCGTCGCGCGTCATCACCAGGTCTGGTTCCACCACGTCGGCACCGTCGTCGATGGCGCGTTGGTAGGACGCCAGCGTGTGTTCAGGGCGCAGCGCGCTAGCGCCGCGATGCCCGATCACCAGCGCCTTGGGCACGGCCGGGGCTGGGGCTGCCGGGACAGTGGCCACGGGCGGCGGCGCGGCGCAGCCGGCGAGAACCGCGGCGGCCAGCGCGGACAACAGCGCCGGCAGGCGAGCGGAGCGAGGCGGATTCAAGGCGCGGAACGCGCGAGGCGAGCGGAGCATGCGGCATCCTTTGACGGGCGATCGCTCGATTGTAAGAGACTTGAAGGTGCCAGCGGCTGCCTGGCCGCCTGGGCTCGCTCAGCCGATCAGGCGCCCACGCCGTACCCGCATGCCCTTGCGCACCAGGTCCGGGGCCAGCCCGGTCAGGGCGGTGAGCGTGTTGCTGCCATTGGCATGGCAGATTGCCATGCCCAGGGCGTCCGCCGCGTCGGAACTGGGGCGTCCCGTCAGGCTCAACAGGCGCATCACCATTTCCTGCACCTGCTCCTTGTTGGCGCGGCCGTAGCCGACCACCGCCACCTTCAACTGAAGTGCCGTGTACTCGAACACCGGCAGGCCATGCGTGACCAGCCCGCAGATCGCCGCGCCGCGGGCTTGGCCCAGCAACAGCGTGGATTGCGGGTTGACGTTGACGAATACCTTCTCGATTGCGGCGCAATCGGGCGCGTAGGTGCGGGTGACTTCGCTGATGCCGTCGAAGAGGGTTTTCAGCCTTGCCGGCAGGCCGCTGTCGCCGTCGCTCTTGATGGTGCCGGAGGCGATGTAGGTTAGCTTGTTGCCGTGCTTTTCCAGCACGCCGAAGCCGGTGGTACGGAGGCCGGGGTCGATGCCGAGGATACGCATGGGGGTCGGGCTCGGCTTTTAATGGGTGATGGGGGATTGTAACGTTGGGAGGGGAGGGGCGACTGTTACTGCTACTGCTACTTCGATTGCAACGGCCTGAAGTCAAAAGCAACTGCAATTGCAACTGCAGTTTCACCACCCCTGCGGGGCGGAGACCTACTTTCTTGTCTTGCCAAGAAAGTAGGCAAAGAAGGCGCCCCATACGGCCTTGGCACACCTTCACGGCTCGCTTCGCATCGCGCTTGGGTGATTTCCGCCCCTCGGGCGGGAATCACGGCTACACCGAATCCTTCACCTTGTCCGCTGGTTGGCTCCCCTCTCCCGCCTGCGGGAGAGGGGCCGGGGGAGAGGGCGGGCGCTCGCGATGCCGCGATGAGTTCGTTTGCCAAGCCCGCTGCAACCGCACGGACCAGGCCCGGACCTCAATGGCGGAAGTGGCGCACGCCGGTCAACACCATTGCGATATTGCGCTCGTCGGCCGCGGCGATCACTTCGTCGTCGCGCATCGAGCCGCCCGGCTGGATGACGCAGGTGGCACCTGCGTCCACCACTACGTCCAGGCCGTCGCGGAACGGGAAGAAGGCGTCCGATGCCACGGCCGAGCCCGCCAGCGTGAGGCCGGCGTTCTGCGCCTTGATGCTGGCGATGCGGGCCGAGTCCACGCGGCTCATCTGGCCGGCGCCGACGCCTAGCGTCATGCCGCCGCCACAGAACACGATGGCGTTCGACTTGACGAACTTGGCCACGCGCCAGGCGAACATCAGGTCGTCCATTTCCTTGGGCGTGGGCTGGCGCTTGGTCACCACGCGCAGTTCGTCCCGCTGCACGTTCCTGGCGTCGGGGCCTTGCACCAGCAGGCCGCCGCCGACGCGCTTGAAGTCATACGGGTTGAGGCCGTTGCCCAGCGGGATTTCCAGCAGGCGCACGTTCTGCTTGGCAGCAAACACGGCGCGCGCGCCGGCGCTGAACGACGGGGCGATCAGCACTTCGACGAACTGCTTGGCCACGGCTTGGGCGGCGGCTTCGTCCAGCTCGACGTTGAAGGCGATGATGCCGCCGAAGGCCGAGGTCGAGTCGGTCTTGAGGGCTTTTTCGTAGGCTTCCAGCGCATTGGCGCCGATTGCCACGCCGCACGGGTTGGCGTGCTTGATGATCACGCAGGCCGCGCCGGTGGCAGCGCCGAAGGTCTTGACGCATTCCCATGCCGCATCGGCGTCGGCGATGTTGTTGTACGACAGTTCCTTGCCTTGCAACTGCGTGTAGTTGGCCAGCGCGCCGTCGGAGGCTTTCAGGTCGCGGTAGAAGGCGGCTGACTGGTGCGGGTTCTCGCCATAGCGCATTTCCTGCACCTTCTCGAAGGCCAGGTTCAGCGTCTGCGGGTAGGCGCTGCGGGTCTGGTGCGCCTTGTCCGCGCCGAGGCTGGTCAGGTAGTTGGTGATGGCGCCGTCGTACTGCGCGGTGTGGGCGAACACCTTGGTGGCCAGGCGGAAGTTGGTGTCGTAGCCGACGCTGTTGGCGTTGGCGCGCATTTCTTCCAGCACCGGCGCGTAGTCGGCCGGGTCCACGATGACGGTGACGTCGCGGTGGTTCTTGGCGGCCGAGCGCAGCATGGTGGGGCCGCCGATGTCGATGTTCTCGATGGCGTCCGGCAGGGAGCAGTCATCCTTGGCCACGGTTTGCTGGAACGGGTACAGGTTCACGACCAGCAGGTCGATGGTGGGGATGTTGTGCTCGGCGAGAGCCGCCATGTGCTCGGGCAGGTCGCGGCGGGCCAGGATGCCGCCGTGCACCTTCGGGTGCAGGGTCTTGACGCGGCCGTCGAGCATTTCGGGGAAACCGGTGTAGTCGGCCACCTCGGTGACGGGCAGGCCGGCATCGGCCAGCAGCTTGGCGGTGCCGCCGGTGGAGAGCAGCGCGACGCCGAGCGAGTTGAGCTCGCGGGCAAATTCGACGATGCCGGTCTTGTCGGATACGGAGAGGAGGGCTTGCTTGATCATGGCTATGGGGAGACGCTTCAAAGTAAACCGTGCTGCTGCAACTTCTTGCGCAGCGTATTGCGATTGATGCCCAGGTAGGCGGCCGCGAGCGACTGGTTGCGCTCGGCGCGCGCCATCACTGCTTCCAGCAGCGGCCGTTCCACGGCTTCGAGCACCATGTTGTACATATTCGACGGCTCTTCACCGTCCAGGTCGCGAAAGTAGGCACCCAGGCTGTCCCGGATGCACTGGTCGATAGCGTTGCGGCTCATGCGGCAAGCAACTCCCCGTTATTGTTGTTGTTCGACTTGTTGCATTTCTCGTCGTCGGCGTCATCCGTGCCGTCCGCGCCGTCTTCCACATAGACCAGGCGCTCGGACAGCAGCGCCTGCTCATCGAAGAATTCGTTGACCGCGGCGAGCTGGGCCGTGGTGCTGTCCAGCGTGTTCATGCGGTGGCGGAACAGGTTGGCGCCGGCCAGGCCGCGCGTGTACCAGGCAATGTGCTTGCGCGCGGTGCGCACGCCGGTGAACTCGCCGTAGAAGTCGTAGTGGTCTTCCAGGTGCGCGTTCATGATGGCGCGGATCTCGGCCACTTCCGGTGACGGCAGCAGCTCACCGGTGGCCAGGTAGTGCTCGATCTCGCGGAACAGCCAGGGCCGGCCCTGCGCCGCGCGGCCGATCATGATGGCGTCGGCGCCGGTCACGGCCAGCACATGCTTGGCTTTTTGCGGCGTGGTGACGTCGCCATTGGCGACCACGGGGATGGAGAGCGCTGCCTTGACCGCGGCAATGGTCTCGTACTCGGCTTCGCCCTTGTACAGGTCGGCGCGCGTGCGCCCGTGCACGGTGAGCATGCTGATGCCGGCGTCTTCCACCATGCGCGCGATGCGAAGCGCATTGCGGTTCTGGCGGTCCCAGCCGGTACGGATCTTGAGCGTGACGGGCACGCGCGGATCGACCTCGGCCACGGCGGCGACCACCGCCTGGACGATGCGCACCACCAGCGGCTCGTTTTGCAGCAGCGCCGAGCCGGCGGCCACATTGCACACCTTCTTGGCCGGGCAGCCCATGTTGATGTCGATGATCTGCGCGCCGCGCTCCACGTTGTGGCGCGCGGCCTGCGCCATCATGGCCGGCTCGGCGCCGGCGATCTGCACCGCGATGGGCTCGACTTCGCCCGTGTGGTTGGCGCGCCGCATGGTCTTTTCGCTCTTCCACAACTGTGCGTTGGAGGCGACCATTTCGGACACCGCATAGCCCGCCCCCAGCCGTTTGCACAGCTGGCGGAATGGCCGGTCCGTCACACCGGCCATGGGCGCGACGAACAGGTTGTTGCGGAGTTGGTGCGGTCCGATTTGCACGATAGAGACTGGTAGCGACTGTAGCGACTGACGAGGGGCCGCAAGGCGGCCCGCAACTAGACAAAAATGAAAATGGCATGCCCTGCCGAAACAGTGCTCGGCGTCATTCAGTGGGCATGTGTGAGGGCAGGATTTTACCGCCAAACGCCCCGGGTTGCTCAAGATTTGAGCAAATATTGCACCGGGCCGGATTGCAAACAATGTTGACAACAGGGCCGCCGGCGGCCCTTGGCAGCCTTTAGCGGCGCATGCCGTACATCATCTGGTGCGCCAGCGTGTCCTTGAGCGGTCCCAGGCAAGCGAGCGCCGCCAGGGACGCCCCACGCGCGTGGGCAGCGAGCGGGTAGGAAACGCCAAACACGCGCGGCAGCAGGTCGGTCACGCCGATGGTGACTGCCCGATCCAGCTTTTGTTGCGCCGCAAACGCCTGCAAGGCCTGCGGGCTGCAGTCGGCGCGCAGCGCGAGCGCCAGGGCAAAGGCGTCGCGCAGGCCGAGGTTGAGACCCTGGCCGGCTACCGGATGTAGCGTCTGCGCCGCATTGCCGACCGCTACCACGCGGCCCTGCACGGTGACGGGCGCCGCGTTCAGCCCAAGCGGGAAGGCATGGCGCTTGCCAATGCCGGTGAAGCGGCCCATGCGCGGGCCGAAGGCTTGTTCCAGTTCAGCCAGGAACTCCCCTTCGGGCAGCGCGAGCCGGCGCGCCGCTTGTTCCGGCGGGCAGCACCAGACCAGGGCGTAGCCGGGTGTGCCGTGCTCTTCATGCGGCAGCAGTGCCAGCGGGCCTTCCTCCGTAAAGCGCTCCCAGGCCCAGCCGGGCTGCGGGCGCGAGCAGGCCACGTGGGCCACGATGGCGGTCTGCCCATAGTCGCGCCGGTATTTCTGCCCCTGCACGCCACGCTCCGCGCGGGTGGACTGCTGGTGGAACAGGCCGCCTTCGGCCTGCACCACCAGGCGCGCGCCGAAGGCGGCGGGCTGCTGGTCATGCCCATGGCCGCAGAGGCGCACCAGGCTGGCTGCAGCCGTATCGGGACCAGATTGCTCCAGCTGATCGATGCGCGTCTCGTAGACCCGTCGCAGGCGTTCGCCAGCGGGGGCGGGGCTGGCCTGGACGGCCTGGGCCAGCGCACGCTCGAGTGCCTCGCACAATTCGCCGTAGCGCACCACATAGCCCAGCGCAGGTACGTCGTAGTCGTGGCTGTGGAGCTTGACGTGGCCGAACCGCCCGCGTTGCGACACATGGATATGCTCGATCGGGGTGACAGCGCGGGGCCACGCGCCGATCTGCTCAAGCAGCTGGCGGCTGCCGTACGACAGCGCGATGGCGCGCGGATCGCGGGACGCGCGCGCCGGCGTGGCGGCGTCGATCAAGGTCAGGCGCCACGGGCTCTTGCGCAGCAACAGGCAGGCCAGCGCGAGGCCTACCGGCCCTGCGCCGACGATGGCGATATCCGTGTCCGCGCAGGCTTCAGTGCTTGCCGGGCTCATGCGCGCTGCCTGGCTGGGCGACGAGGTTGCTGTCGTTGCTCGCATTGCCCATGGCGCCGGACTCCGCCGGCTGTACGCCGCGCTTCCAGCAGTTGGCGTCGGTGCGGTGCTTGCCCGCCGCCGCGTCGCTCAGGGCGTTGTCCAGCTTCTGCTGGTTGAAGCCGGGAAATGCCTGCAGGCGTTCCACCAGCGCCGCATGGTTGGCCGCGTCGAGCGGTACCACGCAGCCCCGGGGCGTGCCGTCGGCCTTGGGGTCTCCCACCAGGATCAGCCAGGCCTTCCCGGCCCATGGCTCGCGGTTCGAGACCCGCACCACCACGCGTTCGATCACGTCCCATTCGAGTTCTTCGCGCTGGCCATCGGGGCGATGCACGACCAGGCGGTCATCATAGAGGTTGACCACGAACGGTTGCGCGGGATCAACGGCGCGTGCGCGGCTGGTCTGTGGGCGCTCGCCGCTCGGAAGTATCTTGCGTAGCCAACTGATCATCGTGTACCTCCCGCGTCGCGCATCAGCGCCTCGATTTCGTCCGCCTTGACCGGCACGCCGCGCGTCATCAGCTCGCAGCCGCCCCCGGTGACAACCGCATCGTCCTCGATGCGGATGCCGATATGCCAGAAGCGCTCCGGCACTTCCGGTGCCGGGCGCACGTAGATGCCGGGCTCCACCGTCAGCACCATGCCGGGCGCGAGGGGACGCCAGGCGCGTTCGCCCTCGGCCGGCGCGGCGCCGGGCACGCGGTACTCGCCCACGTCATGCACGTCCATGCCCAGCCAGTGGCCGGTGCGGTGCATGTAGAACTGGCGGTAGCTGCCGCTGGCGAGTACCTCGTCCAGGCCGCCGCAACGGTTCGCGTCGAGCAGGCCGGTATCAAGCATGCCCTGCGCCAGCACTCGCGTGGCGGCGTCGTGCGGCACGTTGTAGGGCACGCCGGGGCGGGTCTCGGCGATGGCCGCTTCCTGCGCCGCCACCACCAGGTCGTACAGCTCGCGCTGGGCCGGCGAAAAGCGGCCGGAGACGGGGAAGGTGCGGGTGATGTCGGACGCGTAGCCATCGAGCTCGCAGCCGGCGTCGATCAGGCACAGGTCGCCGTCGCGCAGCTCGGCGGGGCCGGCGCGGTAGTGCAGCACGCAGGCATTGGGGCCGGTGGCGACGATCGAGTTGTAGGCGACGCTCTGCGCACCGTGGCGGCGGAATTCGTAGAGCAGCTCGGCTTCCAGGTGGTATTCGCGCAGGCCCTCGCGCGAAGCACGCATGGCGCGCACATGGGCCTGGGCCGAGATCTCGGCGGCGCGGCGCATGGTGGCGATCTCGCCGGCATCCTTGAACAAGCGCATCTCGTCGAGGATGGTGCGGATGTCGATCGCCGTCGATGGCGCGGTCACGCCGGCACGGCCCTGCATGCGCACCGTTTCGAGCCAGCGCCGCACCTGCATATCGGTGCGGGTGTTGGCGGCCAGCGGGTAGGCCACCACAGCGTGGTCGGCCAGCAGCGAGGGCAGCAGGGCGTCGATTTCCTCGACCGAATGTGCTTCGTCGAAGCCGAAGGCCGCCTGCGCGCCTTCCGGGCCATAGCGGAAGCCATCCCAGATCTCGCGCTCCTCGTGCTTGGGGCGGCAGAACAGGATGCTGCGCTCGGCGCCGCCCGCCTGCGCCACCAGGACCAGCACGGCCTCCGGCTCGGTGAAGCCGGTCAGGTAATAGAAATAGCTGTCATGGCGATAGGGATAGTCGCTATCGCGGTTGCGCATGGCTTCCGGCGCGGTGGGCAGGATCGCCACGCCGCCGCCGGCGGCGCGCAATTGCTGCAGCACGCGGGCGCGCCGGTCGCGACAGGCGAGAAGGAGGGCGGAGTCGGGTGCGGACATGTGTTGGGCCACGTGGATGGGGAATAGGACGATTCTAACGCCGTCGGATTGCCGGCGCGGGCCTGGACTGGCCGGACCTCAGGGCAGGGGTGCGCAAGCGGCGCCGGCCCGCGCTAGCACCGTGGCATCGAGGGCCGCCAGCTGGGCCGGCGTGCCGACGTTCTCCCAGGCGCCGTCGAAGCGCTCGCCGCTGGCCAGCCCGGCCGCCACGGCGGCGCGATAGTAGGGCGTCATGGCAACTTTCTGGCCGGGCTCGATGGCGGTGAACAGCCGGGTGTCGTACAGGCCGATATTGCCGAAGGTCAGGCTCGGCGCTGTCGCCGTGGGCGTGAGCGACAACAGGCCGTCGGCACCGAGCACAAAATCGCCGCCCGGATGGAACGGCGGATTGGGCACCATCACGAGGTGCATGCGCGGCTCGGGGGCACCGGCCATGGCGCGCGCGCGGGGCAGCAGGGCGCGGAAGTTGTAATCGGTAAAGATGTCGCCGGATACCGCCAGGAAGATCTCGCCGCGCTCGGGTGCGGCCGACAACAGCGGCAGCGCCTGGGCGATCCCGCCGGCGGTTTCCAGCGCGCTGGGCTCGGCTGAGTACGCCAGGCGAACGCCGAAGCGGTTGCCATCACCGAGCGCCTGCTCGATCTGCTCGCCGAGCCAGGCGTGGTTGATCACGATGTCCTTGAAGCCGGCGCGCGCCAGCGCCTCGATCTTCCAGACGATCAGCGGCTTGCCGCCCACCTGCAGCAGCGGCTTGGGATGGGCATCGGTCAGCGGGCGCATGCGTTCGCCGCGCCCGGCTGCAAAAATCATGGCTTTCAATGCAGGGTCTCCGGCGCTTATTTCAGCGCGTGGTTCAGCAGGTATGTCAGCGCGATCAGGGCGCCCATGCCGCCAGCGATGGTCCAGCCAATGCTGCGCGTCCTGGCGGCGATGACAATGGCCACCAGCCCTGCTACCAGGCGCGCATTGCCGGGGCCGATGTCGACTTGGCCATCACGCATCAGCAGGTCGGGCGCGATCAACGCCGACAGCATGGCGGCCGGCACGAATTGCAGCGCGGTGCGGAACCACGACGGCAGCCGCACCCGGCCTTCCACGGCAATGAAGGACAGGCGGATCAGGAAGGTGGCGAGGCCGGCGCCGATAAACACCAGCAGCAGGGTGAGCTGGCTCATGCGGCGGGCTCCGTCGCGGCCGGCTTGCGCTGCCTGCGGTCCTTGCCAAGCAGCAGCATGCCCGCGGCAATCCCGCCCAGCGCCGCGACCATCAGGCCAAGCTTGTGCGGCATGCCGTAGCAGGCCACCGCCAGCGCCGTGGCCGCCAGCGCCGCCGCGGCGTGCGAGCGGTGCTTGATGCCGGGCACGATGATGGCGATGAAGGTGAGCGGCAGGAAGAAATCAAGCGGCCAGTCGCGCGGGACCTGGGCGCCCACCAGCACACCCGCCAGCGTCGAGACCTGCCAGCTGGCCCACAGCGCGAAGCCGGCGCCAAAGAAGAACCAGTGGCGGTAGCGCTTGTGTTCGTCGTCGTCACTGAGGCGCCGCGTCATGGCGGCGAAGGCCTCGTCGGTCAGCAAGTAGGAGATGAGTGCCTTCCAGCGGCCCGGTAGGTGCGCCAGCGCCGGGGCCATGGTGGCCGAGTACAGCGCATGGCGCAGGTTGACCATGGCGACCGTCACGGCGATCAGCACCGCCGGCGTGCCCGCCGCCCACAGTTGCGTCAGGATCATCTGCGAGGCGCCGCCGAACACGATTGCGCTCATGGCGCAGGCCAGCCACGCGGGCATGCCGGCGTTGACCGCCAGCACGCCGTAGATCAGGCCGAACGGCGCCACGCCAAGCAGCATCGGCGCCAGCGCCCGCACGCCAGCCCACCACTCGCCGCCGCGGGTGAGCGTGGCCGTGGGATCGCCGCCGGATGTCATGGCTGTGCGTCCGTCATGGCTTGCGCCGGCATCAGAACGTGTAGCCGACCGGGCGTTCGACGCCGTCGAGGGCGTCGAACAGCCGTACCAGCCTGCGCAGCTCGATGTAGCGGCCCGCCACCTGGCGCGCGTACTTGAGCACCAGCGGCAGGTTGGCCAGGTAGCCATCCTTGCCGTCGCGATGGTACAGGCGGGCAAAGATGCCGAGTACCTTGAGGTGGCGCTGCAGGCCCATCCACTCGAAATCCCGGTAGAAGTCACCAAAATCGGGCGCCACCGGCAGCCCGGCCTTGCGCGCGCGCTCCCAGTAGCGGATCAGCCAGTCGAGTTGCTCCTGCTCGTCCCATTCAATATAGGCATCGCGCCACAGCGACACCGCATCATAGGTAATGGGGCCGATCACCGCGTCCTGGAAATCCAGGATGCCGGGATTGGCCTCGCCCTCAAGCACCATCAGGTTGCGTGAGTGATAGTCGCGATGCACATACACCTGCGGCTGTGCCAGGTTGTTGGCCAGCAGCGTCTGCATCACTTCGGCCAGCCCGGATTCCTGGTCGGGCGTCAGTGTCACGCCCAGGTGCCGGGCCACGTACCACTGCGGGAACAGGTCGACTTCGCGCTGCAGCAGCACGCGGTCGTAGGCGGGCAAGGTGCCGGGGCGGGTCGCGAGCTGGATCTTCACAAGCGCGGCGGCGGCATCGCCATAAAGGCCGCGCGCGCTGGCCGCGTCCAGCCGCGACAGATACGTGGTGTTGCCCAGGTCGCTGAGCAGCAGGAAGCCTTGCTCGAGGTTCTGCGCCAGTACCTTGGGCACGCTCACGCCGGCAGCGCCGAACAGTTCCGCGACATGGATGAAGGGGCGGCAGTCCTCCTGCGCGGGAGGCGCATCCATCACGATCACGCTCGGATGGTCGGGGTGGCTGGTGCTGGCCCGGAAGTACCGCCGGAAGCTGGCGTCAGCCGATGCGGGGGTACAGGAGTCGGGGTTAATGGACCAGGCCGGACCGAGTCCGGACACCCAGACTTTGAGCTGGTCGAGACGCGGGTCGAGAGGATGTGCTGCCATGCCGGAAAGGGAGAATAGGATGCCCCGTATAATACCCGACCAGACCCGGGCCCCGGGGCGGCTCCCAGGCGGGCCTCCTACAGCCCGACAGCCTGCTTCGGCGGTGGCTGGCGGTTGCTGGGCCGCCGCCGCCGCTCTGACTCATGACCCGCTCGCATGACCGAACAACGACGATCACCGAACCAGAAGGCTAGCAAGACACCGGCACGACTCCCCGGCAGCGCGTTGCGCCCGCTCGTGTTGGCCATGGCCGGCTGGTCGGTGGGTGCGCACGCGCAGGCCGTGAGCTCCGCCATTCCCGACCTGCCGGTGGCCGAGCCGACCGTCGAAGCGGCACCCGAGGCCCCGCCGGTAGCCGGCGAACTGGTGCCGCGTCTGGCCGAGCCGGGCACGGCCAAGACCAAGACGGCCGAGCCGGACGACAACCCGCCCACCTTTGTCTCGGGCGATCGCATGACCGGCTATAACCAGCGTGGCGTGGAGCTCGAGGGCAACGCCGAGCTGCGCCGCGATGGCGGCGTGGTCAAGGGCGACAAGCTCACCTACGACCAGGACAGCGACGAGGCTTTTGTCCATGGCAATGCCCGCGTCGCCCGCGACGGCTCGCTCTCGGTCGGGCCGGAAGCCCGGCTGCGGGTCGAGGCCAACGAAGGCTACATGCTGTCTCCGGACTACTATTTCCAGCAGACCGGTGGCTCCGGCAAGGCCGAGCGCATCGATTTCATCGACAAAAATCTCAGCACGATCAAGCGCGCCACCTACACGACCTGTTCGCCCGACAACGCGGACTGGTATTTCAGCGCGCGCGAGCTCGATATCGACAGCGACCGCCAGGTCGGCACTGCCTATGGCGGCGTGCTGCGCTTTTTCGACGTGCCGATCATGGCCGCGCCGGTGTTCAGCTTCCCCTTGAACAGCGAGCGCCGCAGCGGCGTGCTGCCGCCGCTGTTCGGCTATAGCTCGCGCTCGGGCATGGACCTCACGGTCCCGTATTACTTCAATATCGCGCCCAACCGCGACCTGACGATCTTTCCGCGCTATCTGAGTTCGCGCGGGCCGCAACTAGGCAGCGACTTTCGCTACGTCGGCGATGGCTATAGCGGCCGCCTGCGCGGCGAGTTCCTTCCGGACGATCAAAAGACCAAGACCAATCGCTGGGCTTATTCGGTCCAGCATACCCAGTTGCTCGCCCGTGGCCTTACCGCTTACGTTAATGTAAATAAGGTATCGGACAACCAGTACCCGGACGACCTCACGCGATCGGTGACGCAGGCGACCCAGAGGCAATACACGCAGGAAGCGGGCGTTTCCTACGCCTGGCAGGATTTTTCCCTTCTCGCACGCGTGCAGAAGTTCCAGACCCTGACGCCAAGCCAGCCCTCTTACGAGCGCGTGCCGCAGATTAATGGCAAGTATACGCGGTACGATCTGGGCGGTTTCGACGTGCAAGTCGAGACCGATTTCACTCGCTTCCGTATCCCGCTGACCACGGATGGCACGCAGCAACCGGAAGGTGACCGGCTCTTCGTCCAGTCTTCGGTCAGCTATCCGATTGTGCGCCCAGGCTGGTTCATCACGCCCAAGGTGTCGTTCAACGCCACCCAGTACCAGATGGAACCTGGCTCGGTCGCCACCGGCACACCGACCACACTGAACCGCACGCTGCCGACGCTCAGCCTGGACTCGGGCATGACCTTCGAGCGTGATGCGCCGACCGTGAGCCGGCTGTTTGGCGTCAACTACGTGCAGACGCTTGAGCCACGCCTGTTCTACGTCTACACGCCATTCCGCGACCAGAGCCAGTTTCCGCTGTTCGATACGGTACAGTCCGACTTTGGCTACGGCCAGATCTTCAGTGAGAACCCGTTTACCGGCTACGACCGCATCGCTGACAACAATAAGGTGACGGCGGGCGTGACCACGCGCCTGATCGAGGCAAGCAGCGGGATTGAGCGCTTCCGTGGCACGATTGCCCAGCGTTTCGACCTGACCGGCCAGCGCGTGCAGATCAGCGGTACAGACCCGGTCGGCAAGGCCGGCTATTCCGACTTGCTGGCGGCAACGACCATCCAGATGTTCAAGGGCTACTACCTCGACGCCGGGATGCAGTACAACCCGGACAGCGATCGGGTGATCTACTCGAACATCGCCTTCTCGTGGCGGCCGGAGCAGCGCAAGACGCTGAATATCGGCTATCGCTACCGGCGCCCCACTTCGGTGACGGACAATACCGCCATCGACCAGTTCGAGGTTTCGAGCCAGTGGCCGCTGACACAGCGCACCTACGGCATCGGCCGGGTCGCGTTCGACCTGAGCGCAAGCCAACTGGTGGACGCGCTGGCCGGCTTCGAATACGCAGCGGATTGCTGGGTTGGCCGTGTGGTCTACCAGCGCTTCCGCAATACCACGCAGGGCTACACCGGACGCATCTTCTTCCAGGTGGAGTTCCGCGGGTTGTCCAAGATCGGTTCCAATCCGCTGGATGTGCTGCGGCTGAACGTGCCGGGTTATGAGCCCGTCCTCGCCAAGCCTGTTATCCCATCCCAGCTCGACCACTATGAATGACGGACCATGATGAAACGTCAAGAATTCAACGCGCTCTCCTCGATGTCTTCCCGCCTGACCGGCTGGCAAAGCCTGCTGCTGACCGCACTGCTGGCCGCCTTCGCACTGCCGGCTTCGGCACAGCTGAAGGCGCCCGGGCAGAAGGCCACCGGCATCTTCATGCCCCAGGCCGGCGACAGCGCTGCCGCCTCGCCCAGCCAGCCGCGCCTGGGCGTGACGCAGCCGGGCACGAGCGCGCAGCGCTCGCAACTGGTGGACGAGGTGGTGGCGATCGTCAACAACAGCGTGATCACGCGGCGCGAATTGCTGGACCGCGCCGACGAGATCGAATCGCAGCTGCGCCAGGCCAACCGCCCGGTGCCGGCGCGCGCCGACCTGCTGGGCGAAGTGCTCGAGCGGCTGGTGATGGAGCGGGTCCAGACGCAAGCGGCGCAGGATGCCGGCATCAAGGTGACCGACCAGGAAGTCGATCGCGCCATTGAGTCGGTCGCGCAGCAAAACCACATCAATGCGACCGACCTGCGCAGCCAGGTCGAGCGCAGCGGCATGACCTGGACCAAGTACCGTGACGAGCTGCGCAAGCAGGTCCAGGTGATCCGCCTGCGCGAGCGCGAGGTGGATTCCAAGATCCAGGTCTACGACGGCGAGATCGACAACTATCTCGCGGCGAATGGCGCACCGGGCGCGGCCGCCACCGCCACCGGCCCCACCGAATACAACGTGGCCCAGATCCTGGTGCGCGTGCCGGAAGATGCCTCCGAGGCGCAGAAGGCAGCCTTGCGCGCCAAGGCCGAAGGGTTGCTCAAGCAGGCTCAGGGCGGTGCGGATTTCGCCCAGCTGGCGCAGGGCTCCGACGGCCCTGAGGCCGCTCAGGGAGGCTCGCTCGGCTTCCGTGAAATCGGCCGGCTGCCGGCGCTGTTTGCCAATGCCGTGCTTGACCTGCAGCCTGGTGGCGTGGCGCCCCAGGTCATCGAGAGCGCCAACGGTTTCCATGTGCTCAAGCTGGTGGCCAAGCGCACCGCGCCGCCGGCAGCGTCGAACCCGGCGGCCAGCGATCGCATCACGCAGACCCAGGTGCGCCATATCCTGATCCGCACCGGCCCCAACATGCCGGAGGCCGAGGCACGCCGCCAGCTGGCCACGCTGCGCGACCGGATCACCCACGGCGGCGACTTTGCCGACGCGGCCAAGCGCTTCTCCCAGGATGGGTCGGCGCAGAACGGCGGCGATCTCGGCTGGGTATCGCCGGGCGAGCTGGTGCCGGAGTTCGAGCAGGCCATGAGCCGCCTGCGCCCGGGCGAGGTGTCCGAGCCCATCGTCACGCAGTTCGGCGTGCATCTGATCCAGGTGCTCAATCGCCGCGAGACCGAGATCACGCCGGAGAAGCAGCGCGACTTCGCCCGCGCGGAGATTCGCGAGCAGAAGGTGCGCGCGGCGTATGAAGACTGGCAGCGCCAGTTGCGCCAGGCCGCCTACGTGGAATACCGCGTCAACCGCCAGCGCTAACCAGAACGCATCGCCACCATGTCCGAGCCGCTCGCGCTAGCCATCACCACCGGGGAACCCGCCGGCATTGGCCCCGACATTACCGTCGGCGCCTTGCTGCAACTTGCCGGCGAGCATCCGCAGGTGCGTTTTCACGTGCTTGGCGACGCGGGCCTGCTGGCGGCGCGCGCCGCCGCGCTGGGTGTCGCGCAAGCCTGGGCGCACCGGCTTGCGGATGGCAGCGTGGTGTGCGACGACATCCCTCTGGCCGTGCCTTGCGATGCTGGCCGGCTGGATGCGCGCAACGGCGGCTATGTGCTCGCCTTGCTCGATGCAGCCATCGATGGCTGCATGGGCGGGACCAGTGGCACGCGGCGTTTTGCCGGCATGGTGACCGCGCCCGTGCAGAAGAGCACCATCAACGATGCCGGCGTGCCCTTCACCGGGCACACCGAATACCTGGCCGAGCGCGCCGGCGTGCCGCGCGTCGTGATGATGCTGGCCGGCCCGCAGCCCGCGCATGGCAACGCCATGCTGCGCGTGGCGCTGGCCACCACCCACCTGCCATTGCGCGCGGTGCCCGACGCGCTGACCGTGTCCATGCTGGAAGAAACGCTGGCCATCGTCGACCACGACCTGCGCCGGCATTTCGGCATCGCCCGGCCGCGTATCCTGGTGACCGGCCTGAACCCGCATGCCGGCGAAAGCGGCCATATGGGCCGCGAGGAGATCGATGTGATCATTCCCGCGCTGGCCCATGCCGTGGACGCGGGCATCGATGCCCGCGGCCCGTACCCGGCCGACACGCTGTTCCAGCCCCGCCATCTAGATGGGGCTGACTGCGTGCTGGCGATGTACCACGACCAGGGCCTGGCCCCGCTCAAGTACGGCACATTTGGCCACGGCGTGAACATCACGCTGGGGCTGCCTTTTATCCGCACCTCGGTCGACCATGGCACTGCGCTCGACCTGGCCGCAAGTGGCCAGGCCGAGCACGGCAGCATGATCGAGGCGATCCGCAACGCCATCGTCATGGCCGGCCACGCCAACGGCCGGCCGCGCGCCGCGCCGCTGGTGGCAACACGCTGACGCCCGAGCGAGACCTAACTATGCGTTCCAACGTACACCAGGGCCATGTGGCCCGCAAACGATTCGGACAGAACTTCCTGGTCGATGACGGCATCATCCACGGCATCGTCAGTGCCATCGACCCGCAGCACGGCGATACCCTGGTCGAAATCGGCCCCGGCCTCGGCGCGCTGACCCAGCCGCTGCTGGAGCGCTTGCCGCAGATGCAGGTGGTCGAGCTTGACCGCGACCTGGTGGAGCGCCTGCGCCGCCGCTACGGCGAACGGCTGGTGATCCACGCCGGCGACGCGCTGGTCTTCGATTTCGGCAAGCTGTGCGAAGCCGGCAAGCCGCTGCGCATCGTCGGCAACCTGCCCTACAACATCTCCAGCCCGCTGCTGTTCCACCTGGCCGAGTTTGCCGACCAGGTGCGCGACCAGCACTTCATGCTGCAAAAGGAAGTGGTCGAGCGCATGGTGGCCGAGCCAGGCAGCAAAGCCTTCGGGCGGCTGTCGATCATGCTGCAGGTGCGCTATCACATGGAGCATGTGCTCGACGTGCCGCCGGCCTCGTTCAACCCGCCGCCCAAGGTTGACTCCGCCGTGGTGCGCATGATCCCCTGGCCGCGCCAGCCCGATGGCCAGTTGCGCTCGCCGTATCCCGCGTGCAACCTGACGGTGCTGGGCGACGTGGTGGCCGCGGCGTTCTCGCAGCGGCGCAAGGTCCTGCGCAATACACTGTCGATGCTGCGCGACCAGGTCGATTTTGAAGCCCTTGGCTTCGACCTGGCGCGGCGCGCCGAGGAAGTCCCCGTGGCCGAGTACGTCGGCCTGGCGCGCCAGCTTGAAACCCCGGCTACATGATGCGCGCGACCGGCTCTCGTTCCCATTGGCGGCGCTGCTGAACGCAGCGGCACGTCGTCATCCCCTGATCCCGACTCCAGCCGCCGCAGCCCGGTTGGCAGCACTCTGCCTGCGCTGACCGGCACCGCGGCGCTTCTCTTACCCAAGGAAATGCCATGACTAGCGAAACGCAGGCGCCCCAGCGCAAGGTCATTCTCACCGGCGACCGTCCCACCGGCCAGCTTCACCTGGGCCACTACGTTGGCTCGCTCAAGAGCCGCGTGGCGCTGCAGGATACCCACAAGCAATATCTGCTGCTGGCCGACACCCAGGCCATGACCGACAACGCGCACGATCCGGACAAGGTGAGGCGCAACGTGCTGGAAGTGGCGCTCGACTACCTCGCGGTCGGCATCGACCCGGCCAAGACCACCATCACGGTGCAGTCGCACCTGCCCGCGCTGGCCGAGCTGACCCTGATGTACCTGAACTTCGTCACGGTCGCCCGGCTCGAACGCAACCCGACCATCAAGGAAGAGATCCAGGCGCGCGGCTTCGGCCGCGATATCCCGGCGGGCTTCCTGTGCTACCCGGCTTCGCAAGCTGCCGACATCACCGGCTTCAAGGCCACCGTGGTGCCGGTCGGCGAGGACCAGGCCCCCCTGATCGAGCAGACCAACGAGATCGCGCGCCGAATCAACCACCAGGTTGGCCGCGAAGTGCTGCCGGAAGCCGCCGCGCTGATCCCGCGCTTTGGCCGGCTGCCCGGCGTCGACGGCAAGGCCAAGATGAGCAAGTCGCAAGGCAACGCCATCTCGCTGGCGGCCTCGCCCGAGCAGGTCAAGGAAGCGGTCATGCGCATGTACACCGACGCCAACCACCTCAAGGTGTCCGATCCGGGCCAGGTGGAGGGCAATGTAGTGTTCACCTACCTCGACGCGTTCGACGAGGCGGTCGATGAAGTGGCCGAGTTGAAGGAGCACTATCGGCGCGGCGGCTTGGGTGACATGGTCCTCAAGCGCAGGCTCGATGGTGTGCTGCAAGGGCTGCTGGCGCCGATTCGTGAGCGGCGCGAGGAGCTGGCCAAGGATCCGGCCTCTGTGTTTGACATTTTGAAGCAGGGGACGGAGCAGGCACGGTTGGTGACGCAGGCTACGTTGGATGAAGTGCGCGAGGCGTTGGGGACTTTTAGGTTTTGAGGTTGAATTGTTGGGGGTTGTAGGTTAATGGCAACTGCAACTGCAACTGCAACGGCTTAACGTCAAGGTCAACTTCAACTGCCGTTTCACCTCCCCTGGGGGGAGGCGACCTACTTTCTTGTCTCGCCAAGAAAGTAGGCAAAGAAGCGACCCGGATGGGGCGCCCCCCCCCTCGTCGGCAGGCAAAAAGAGCGGCCGGGGGCCAAACTCACATCGCCTTAGGGCGATGCTCAGACATGGCCCCCTCTTTTCCGCTCTTTTTGCCTGCCGACGAGGCGCCCCATAACGGGAGATGAAAACCCAGACGGCTCGCTTCGCATCGCGGGGAGGTGATTTCCGCCTGGGGGCGGAAATCACGGCTACACCGAATGGTGTTTGATCCCAACGGCCACTGGTTCTGCCGTGTTTCCCGCCTGGGGGCGGGAAACACCCATGGCGATGCGAAGCGAGCCGTAAAGGTTCACCTAGGCCGTATGGGGCGCCTCGGGATTTCATGAAAAGAGCGGAGAAGAGGGACCCATGTCTGAGTATCGCCTTAAGGCGATGCGAGTTTGGGTCCCGGCCGCTCTTTTCATGAAATCCCGAGGGGGTGTCGCCCCATCCGGCGCGCCTTCTTTGCCTACTTTCTTGGCAAGACAAGAAAGTAGGTCGCCGCCCCGCAGGGGTGGTGAAACTGTCGTTGAATTTGCAGTTAAGCCCTTGAATCTGAAGCTGATTTTGCAGGTGCAGTTGCAGTTGCAGTTGCAGCCACTACACCCAGCCCCTTTACTCCCGCCGATTCACCAACCCAATCCCCCCCAACACCAGCACCGCGGCAATCGCAAACCGCATGCCCACGGCGTCATGCATCAGCACCACGCCAAACGCCACCCCGAACAGCGGCGTCAAAAACGAAAACACCGACAAGCGCGAAGCCAGGTACTGGCGCAGTAGCCAGAACCACGTCAGGTAGCTGGCGAATGCAATCAGCACCGACTGATAGAACAGGCTGGCGACCACCATGCCGTCGACGCGCGCATGCAGATGCTGCCCGGCTGCAAGCGCCATGGACAGTAGCATCACCGCGGACACTGCGAGTTGATAGAGCAGCGTCTTGCTGGGCGCTGCCGAAGCCAGCCGGCTGGCGCGCACCACCACCGTGGTAGCGGCCCAGAGGAAGCCGGCCAGGATCCCCAGCGCATCGCCCCGTAACGTGCTGCCGCCATGCACGGCCGGTGTGGCGATGCCATCGGCAAAGGCCAGGGCCATGCCGCAGAAGGCTAGCCCGACGCCCAGCCATTGCCCGCGCCGCAGGCGTTCGCCGGCGACGCTCAGATGCAGGCCGAGTGCGGTAAAGATGGGCGCGGTGTAGAGGAACACCGCCATGCGCGAAGCCGTGGTGTGGCCGAGCCCGACGAAGATGCAGAAGAACTCGGCGCCGAACAGCAGGCCAGCCAGCAGCCCGGCGCCCAGCGTGCCGTCGTGTTGCCACAGCGGCGTGCGGCGCCAGGCGGCAAAGCCGAACACCAGCACGGCTGCCACCGCCGAGCGCACGCCAGCCTGGAGCACGGCGCCCATCAGTGGCGCCGTCGCCTTGATGACCACTTGCTGCAGTCCCCAGGCCACGCACAGGACCACCATCAACGTGACGGCTGTGCCGTCGAGCGGGCGCCGGCTTGGCAGCGACGCGCTCACCTCAAGGACGGCTGGCGTCGCGCGTGGAATTGCGCTCGATCAGCTCGATCTTGTAGCCGTCCGGATCTTCGACGAAAGCGATCACCGTGGTGCCGCCCTTGACCGGGCCGGCCTCGCGCACGACGTTGCCGCCGGCGGCGCGGATGCGCTCGCAGGTGGCTGCCGCGTTATCGGTTTCCAGCGCGATATGGCCGTAGGCGGTGCCCATCTCGTACTTTTCCACGCCGTAGTTATAGGTCAGCTCTAGCACGGCGGTTTCGGATTCCGGGCCGTAGCCGACGAAGGCGAGGCGGTACTTGTATTCGGTGTTGTCGCTCTCGCGCAGCAGCTGCATGCCGAGGATGCGGGTGTAGAAGTCGATCGAGCGTTGCAGGTCGCCGACGCGGAGCATGGTGTGGAGGAGTCGCATTTTGGGAGAGGCCTGATCTTGTTTTGGGATAGGTCGATTATTCTAAACGGGATGGAAGCAATCGGTTTGCCTTGGCCCAGGTGTGCCATTTCCCCGTTTCAAATCAAAGGCCCAGCCTAGAACGTGGGCAGCAACTCGGGCGGGTGGGCCCGCAATTGCGCGCGGGCATCACGGAACTCCGGAAAGATCGATGCCACCGTATCCCAGAACCTCGGGCTGTGGTTCATCTCCTTGAGATGCGCCAACTCATGGGCGGCCACGTAGTCGATCATCGACAGCGGAAAATGCATCAAACGCCAGTTCAGGCGGATCTTGCCGTCGGCGGTGCAACTGCCCCAGCGCGTGGCGGCGGAGGTCAGCGCAAACGCGCTATGCCGCACGCCGAGCTTTTCCGCGTAGATATCGAGCCGCTGTGCCAGCAGGCGTCGCGCCTGGTGTTGCAGCCAGCCTTGCACGCGATCCTTGATCTGCTGCTCGTCGGCATGCACGGGCAGCGCGAGATGAAGGATGCAGGTCTGGGCATCGAACAGCAGCACGCCGGCCGGAGACTCCAGCTGCAGCGTGATGGGCTTGCCCAGGAAGGGCAGGCTGGCGCCGTCGCGCCATTGCACGGTGGGCAGCACGCGGCGGGCTTCGCGGTGCTGCCATTCCCCCAGCTTGTTGAAGATCCAGCGCTGTTTTTCCAGAATGGCCGACTCGATGTCGGCCAGCGTGACCCAGCGCGGCGCCGTGATGGACAGGCCGCGGTCGTCCACGGTGAAGCCGATGGTACGGCGCGACGAGCGCTTGAGCGTGTAGTGCACGGCGCGCTCGCCCACCAGCAGCCGTCGTGCATTGGGCTGCGGCTGGGGCCAGGGCTGCGCCGTCGGGGAGTTGGGCTGCGCCGGCGCCAACCCGCCTGGCACCATGCCGGGCGCCCTGTCTTCGCCTGTGAGGGCGTCGGACAGCGGCAGCTCCATCTGGGAACCGGGGGAGTCGGGGGTCGGGCGCAGCAATTTCATGCGGGCGTTCTGCTCCGGTAGCTCTCGGCGTCGATTCTACGCATATCTTGTTCGATCCACGCCTCAACCTCTTGATTGACCTGGTCGGCCGTCTTGTTGGCCGACGAGATCGGCGCGCCGACGGAGACCGTGATCAGGCCCGGGTACTTGAGGAACGAGTTGCGCGGCCACAGGCGGCCGGAGTTGACCGCCATCGGGATCACCCATGCGCCGGTCTCCACCGCAAGGCGGGCGCCGCCGCTCTTGTAGCGCGTTTTCTCCAGGCCCGACGGGGTGCGCGTGCCTTCCGGGAACATGATGATCCAGGCGCCTTCGGCCAGCCGCTCGCGGCCCTGGCGCACAGCCGAGGCGAAGGCACGGGTGCCTTCCTTGCGGTTGATGTGCACCATCTTGAGCATGCCCAGCGCCCAGCCGAAGAAGGGCACCATCAGTAGTTCGCGCTTGAACACGAAGCACATCGGCTTGGGCATGGTGGCCAGGTAGGCCACGGTTTCCCACGCCGACTGGTGCTTGGACAGCACCACCACCGGCTTGTCGAGCATGGCATCGAAATGCTCACGGCCTTCATAGCGGTAGCGGATGCCGCAGATCAGCGCGGCCGCACCGGTCACCAGCCGCGGCCAGCCGCGCACGAAGCGGTAGCGGCGGTCGGCGTTCATGAACGGAAAGACGATGAAGCACGCGCAGGCATAGGGCGGCGTCAGTACCAGGAGGAACAACGCGAACAGCAAGGAGCGGAGAAAAATCATCGGTACGGGAGTTGGGTTCAGGAGCCGGCCTGGCGCGGGGCGCCATCGCCGGTGAGCAGCCAGCGCGCAAAGGCGCGCAGGTCGTCGTGGATCAGCGTGCCGGTCGGCAGGCCGCCCTTTTTCTCGGTCTTGGGGCCTTTGCCGGTCAGTACCAGGTGCGGGGCGCAGCCTACCGCCAGCCCGGCTTCGAGGTCGCGCAGGGAGTCGCCCACCAGCGGCACGCCCTTGAGCTCGACGCCGAAGCGCTCCGCCAGCTGCTCAAGCATGCCGGACTTGGGTTTGCGGCAATCGCAGCCGTCCGCCGCCGTATGCGGGCAGAAGAAGACCGCGTCGACGCGCCCGCCAAGGTTGGCCAGCGCCTTGTGCATCTTCTCGTGCATGGCGTTGAGCGCGCTCATCTCGAACAGGCCGCGTCCGATGCCGGACTGGTTGCTGACGATCACCACGCGATAGCCGGCCTGGTTGAGCGCTGCGATCGCTTCCAGGCTGCCATCGATGGGGATCCATTCGTCCGGCGTCTTGATGAACTGGTCGCTGTCGAGGTTGACGACCCCATCGCGATCGAGCACGACAAGCTTGGGCGGTGTCTGCGGCATGATGGCTTCCCGTTGTGGTGCCGGCCCGCTTACGCGGCCAGCTTGGAGATGTCGGCCACGCGATTGGCCAGCACGTGCAGCGAGGCCAGCAGCGCGAGCCGGTTGGCGCGCAGTTGCGGGTCTTCGGCCATCACCATGACATCGTTGAAGAACTGGTCGACCGCTTCGCGCAGTTGTGCCAGGTCGCGCAGCGCGGTGGCGAAGTCGCCGTTGGCGAAGGCGGCATCCACTTGCGGACGCACGCTTTCCACCGCCTTGTGCAGCGCGCTTTCGGCGGCTTCCTGGAGCAGGGCCGGCTGCACCGTGCCTACGGGGTCGGTGTTCTTGCGCAGGATGTTGGTGATGCGCTTGTTGGCCGCGGCCAGCGCTTCGGCCTGGGGCAGGGCGGCAAAGGTGCGCACCGCTTCCAGGCGGGCCAGGATATCGTCCAGGCGCTGCGGGCGCAGGCTCACCACCGCTTCGACCTCATGGGTGGTGTAGCCCTTGTCCTTCAGGTAGCCGCGCAGGCGGTCGTACAGGAAATCGGCAATCGCGGCTTGCGCGGGCTTGACCGCGGCAATGCCGGCGAAGGCTTGCTGGGTGAGTTCCAGCAGCGCGTCGATCGACAGCGGCAGCGGGGTTTCGACCAGCATGCGCAGGATGCCCAGCGCGTGGCGGCGCAGCGCGAACGGGTCCTTCTCGCCGGTGGGCGACAGGCCGATGCCCCAGATGCCCACCAGCGTTTCCAGCTTGTCGGCCAGCGCCACGGCCAGGCTCACCGGGCTGCCCGGCAGGGCGTCGCCGGCAAAGCGCGGGCGGTAGTGCTCTGAGCAGGCCAGCGCCACGCTCTGCGCTTCGTCGTCGTGGCGCGCGTAGTACGTGCCCATGGTGCCTTGCAGTTCCGGGAATTCGCCCACCATGTCGGTCAGCAGGTCGGCCTTGGCGAGTTCGGCGCCACGCATGGCGGCCGCCTTTTCCACGGCAATGCCGGCTGCGGCCAATGCGTCGGCGATGTGGCCGGCGATCTGCTGCAGGCGCTGCACGCGGTCGAGCTGCGTGCCGATCTTGTTGTGATAGACCACGTTGGCCAGTTGCGGCACGCGCGAGGCGAGGGTCTTCTTGCGATCCTGGTCGAAGAAGAATTTGGCGTCCGCCAGGCGCGGGCGCACCACGCGCTCATTGCCGCTGATGATGGACTCCGGCGTATCGGTGGCCAGGTTGGAAACCACCAGGAAGCGGTTGCGCAGGTGGCCGGCGGCATCGGTCAGCGCGAAGTACTTCTGGTTGGTCTGCATGGTCAGGATCAGGCATTCCTGCGGCACTTCGAGGAAGGCCTCCTCGAAGTGGCAAGGATAGACCACCGGCCATTCCACCAGCGAGTTGACTTCATCGAGCAGCGCATCGGGCATCACGACCTGGTCGGCGCCCGCCTGCTCCAGCAGTGCGGTGCGGATGCGTTCGCGGCGATCCGCGTAGCTGGCCAGCACGTGGCCTTGCGACGCCAGCACGGCGGCGTATTCGCCTGCATGCGCGATCTCGATCTCGCCGCTGGAGAGGAAGCGGTGGCCGCGCGTGGTGCGGCCCGCCTGCAGCCCCAGCACGCTGAGCGGCACCACCTCGGTGCCAAGTAGTGCGATCAAACTGTGCGCGGGGCGCACGAAATGCACCGTGCTGCCGTCCGGGCGCTGGTAGCTCATCACCTTGGGGATGGGCAGCTTGGCGATGGTGTCGTCCAGCGCTGCCTGCAGCCCGGCGCCCAGTTCGGCGCCGCGCGCGGTGTAGCGGTAGAAGAAGGCGTCGGCCTTGCCGTCGGAGGCGCGCTCCAGGGTTTGCCAGTCGATCGCCTCGACGCCTACCGATTTAGCCAGGGCGACCAGTTTCTTGGCCAGCGGGGCGGTGGGCTGGCCGGTGGCGTCCAGCGCCACGGTCAGTGGCAGCACTTTCTCGCGCTGCTCGCGGTCGGGCGCGTTACGGCGCACTTTGGTGACCAGCGCAGCCAGCCGGCGCGGCGTGGCGAACGCGGTCACGGCGGCGCCGTCACCTACCAAGCCACGCTCGGAGAGGCCGGCGAAGAGGCCCTGCGCGAAGGCGTCGCCCAAGCGTGCCAGCGCCTTGGGCGGCAGCTCTTCGGTGAGCAGTTCGATCAGCAGCGTATCGTTCGAATCGGTCAGGAGTTGCGACATGAATCGTTTCCAACAAGTTGTGGCACGCGCTGCGCTTTAGCAGCGCGGTGCAATAGTAGGTTCTACGCCGGACAACAGCCACAGGCCGTTTTGCTGGCGGAATTGCAGCGTGGTTGCTACGCACTGCGTGTCTGCGCTGGTGCCATTGGTGCCGTTGCTTGCGCTGCTGCCACGGCCGCCGGGGGCGGGACGAGGCGCGAAGAAGCGGGCATCGAGGCGGCGCAGCCGCTTGTCGTAGCGGATCTCGTCGATGCGGCCGCTCACCCAGAAGTCGATCCTGGGTGGCAGCTGCGCGGCCGAGTAGTATGTCCTGATCTGCCTGCGCACCCGCCCGTTGACCGTCTCGGTCTCAATCCACGAGAGCGGGTAGCGGATTGCGCTTTCATAGGCGCGCAGCGGCACGCGGTGCCAGCCCAGGTCCTTGGAGCCCGAGAGATCGCACGAGAACGTGCGCACCAGCTGGGTCCATTGGTCCAGCGAGTTGTTCGGGCCGAAAGCGCCATGCCAGTGCCGGTCGATCGCCTGCTGCAGGGCCTGCGGATTGGCCTCGCATACATTGGACAGGTCGGCCGGCAGGTACAGCACTTGCGGGCTCGGCATCGGCGCGGTGGCCTGGGCGGCGCCATGCGCTCCCAAGGCCAGCAGTGCCAGGGCAGCGCCTCGGCATAGCGCGCTGCGCGCTGTGCGGGTCATGCGGTGGCCTCGCGCTCGCACATCGGGAAGCCGAGCGACTCGCGCGAGTCGTAGTAGGCCTGGGCCACCAGCCGCGACAGGTTGCGGATGCGGCCGATGTAGGCCGCGCGCTCGGTGACCGAGATCGCGCCGCGCGCATCCAGCAGGTTGAATGTGTGAGCGGCCTTGAGCAGTTGCTCGTAGGCCGGCAGCGCCAGGCGCTTGGTGACTTCGGCCGGTGCGTCCTGCTGCGTGGCTTCGGCGGCACCCATCAGGCGCTTGGCCTCGGACTCGTACTCGGCGAAGTGGCGGAACAGGATCTCGGTGTTGCTCTGCTCGAAGTTGTAGGTGGATTGCTCCACTTCGTTCTGGTGATAGACGTCGCCATAGGTCAGGCGGCGCGTCTTGCCGTTTTCTTCCCACTCGGTCCACACCAGGTCATAGATGTTCTCGACCTTCTGCAGGTACATCGCCAGGCGCTCGATGCCGTAGGTGATCTCGCCGGTGATGGGCTTGCAGTCGATGCCGCCAACCTGCTGGAAGTAGGTGAATTGAGTGACTTCCATGCCGTTGAGCCAGACTTCCCAGCCCAGGCCCCAGGCGCCGAGGGTGGGGTTCTCCCAGTCGTCCTCGACGAAGCGGATGTCGTTTTGCTTGAGGTCCAGGCCCAGCGCTTCCAGCGAGCCGAGGTACAGCTCCAGGATGTTCTCGGGGGCCGGCTTGAGCACCACCTGGTACTGGTAGTAGTGCTGCAGGCGGTTGGGGTTCTCGCCATAGCGCCCGTCCTTGGGGCGGCGCGACGGCTGCACATAGGCGGCTCGCCACGGTTCCGGGCCGATCGCGCGCAGGAAGGTGTGCACGTGCGAGGTGCCGGCGCCGACCTCCAGATCGATAGGTTGCAAGAGTGCACAACCCTGCCGGTCCCAGTAGGCCTGCAGGGTGAGGATCATTTGTTGGAAGGTCAGCATAGGCGAAGACTAGTAAGGGCCTGCACGCAGGCCAGCAAGCAAGGGCGGACGGCGTGGCGGCAAAGTTGCCGCGGCGCCTCACGAAGATCGTGCCAAACCCTGAATTCTATCGGTTTTTTTGCCGCCGCCAGCCATCGGCACGGCCCTTGCATACGTCAGGGCGTCCAATCCCGCCCGCGGGGCTGGCATGTGGTGTCGGCGTTTTGCAACGAATCGGGTAAACACCGAAGGGTGCTAAAGGCCTGCCGGATACTGGCCGTTAGTGTTTTTGTATACAGTATTAGGCAGAGCTGTGCATAACAGCCGCAACCGTTTGAATCAATCCAGTTACGGGGACACCGGTCATGTCGCTACTTTCTCGCAAGCCTTATCTCGTCGCCATTGCAGTGATGATTGCCGCCGCCTTGCTATCGGTAGCAGCGGGGGCGTCTGCCTGACGACTGGCCCGGCGCAGGCCCGCCCGCCCGCCGTCAGCCCTGCCGGCGGCGGCGCCAGGCCGCCAGTGCCAGCACCAGCAGGCATGCCGCCAGCGCCGGTACATTGCCCCAACGCACGTAGGGGGTGAAACCCTGCGTGCCCTGCACATTGGCGGTGAGCGTGCCGACGGTGAAGGTCGGCAGCTGTCCCGCCACCACGCCGTCCGGCGTCACCACGGCCGTCATGCCGGTATTGGTCGAGCGCAACATCGGCCGGCGCGTTTCCAGCGCGCGCATGCGCGAGATCTGCAGATGCTGGTCCAGCGCGATGGTGTCGCCGAACCACGCCAGGTTGGTCACGTTGGCCAGGATATTGGCCGGCACCTTCTGGCTGCGCAGGGTCTCGGCGATTTCCTCGCCGAACAGATCCTCGTAGCAGATATTGGGCGCCACCAGGATGCCGCGCACGGGCAGCGGCGCCTGGTCCAGCCCGCCGCGGCGGAAATCCCCCAGCGGCATCTTCATCATGTCCACGAACCAATGGAAGCCGAAGGGAATGAACTCGCCGAACGGCACCAGGTGGTGCTTGTTGTAGCGGTACAGCCGTTCGGTCAACGGGCCCAGGCCAAAGACGCTGTTGGTGAAATCGACCGGCGAATCCGCGCCGGCGGCGCCGAACAGCACGGTGGTACCGCTGGCCACGGTGAAATCGCGCACCGCGATGGCGATGTCCACAGGCAGGTCCTGCAAGATCACCGGGAACGCCGTCTCCGGCGTCACGACCAGATCGGCCGGAGCGGCGGTGATCAGGTCACGATAAAGCTCGAGCGAGCGCTGCACGCCGACCGGCTCGAACTTGATGTCCTGCGCTACGTTGCCCTGCAGCAGCCGCACCGAAATGGGCTTGCCGGCAGGCGTGGTCCAGGCGATCGGCACCAGCGCGGCGCCGGCCAGCGGCAGCGCCACGGCGGCCGCCAGGGCGATCGCGCCGGCACGCATGCCATGCGGGTTGGCGTGCTCATTGCGACCACGGCCAAAGCCACGCGCGGCGGCCACCAGCAAGGCGGCCACGGTCGCGGCCAGCGCGCCGATGCCATAGACGCCCACCAGCGGCGCAAAGCCGGCCAGTGGGCCATCGGTATGGGCGTAGCCGCTCGACAGCCACGGAAAGCCGGTGAAGACCACGCCGCGCAGCCATTCCGACAGCCCCCAGGCCGCCCCAAAGGCGAGTGGCGCAAGCAGTGCCAATGAGGTTGTCCGCGTACGGCGGGCAGCCAGCCAGTGCCACGTGGCGGCGGCCAGTGCCGGATAGAGCGAGAGGAAGGCGCCGAACAGCAGCACGGCAAGCATCGCCATCCACGCCGGCATCTCGCCATAGACGTGCATGCTGATATAGAGCCACCAGATGCCGGAGAGGAACCAGCCGAGGCCGAAGGCGTAGCCGGTGGCGGCCGCGCCACGGGTGCGCGGCGCATCGGCGACCAGTGCCACCAGCCCCGCCAGCGACAGCAGTTGCAGCCACCACCAGGTGTGCGGCGCGTAGGCCTGGGTATGGGCCACGCCCAGCACGGCGGCCAGCAGCAGGCGGGGCAGGCTCACGCCGCGCGCGTCGTCGCGTCCGGCGCTAGCGGCGCCGGACCATGCCTGGACAACGCGCTTCATGCGCCGTCCACGTCGGGCGGGGCCTCGCGGCGCACCAGCATCAGGTGCGCCTGGCGGGCGTCGGCACGCAGGACTTCAAAGCGCATCGGCGGCAACACCACCACTTCGCCACGATGCGGCACGTGACCCAGGTGGTTGCTCAGCAAGCCGCCCACGGTATCGACGTCGTGATCCGAGAATTGCGTGCCGAAGGTTTCGTTGAACTGCTCGATTTCGGTCAGTCCATGCACGCGCCAGCTGCCATCGGGCAGCTGCACGATATTGTCATGGTCTTCGTCGAGGTCGAACTCATCCTCGATGTCGCCCACGATCTGCTCCAGCACGTCCTCAATGGTGACCAGGCCGGCGACGCCGCCGTACTCGTCCACCACCATGGCGATGTGGTTGCGGTTGATGCGGAAGTCGCGCAACAGGATATTGAGGCGCTTGGACTCGGGAATGAACACCGCCGGGCGCAAGGTCTCGCGCAGGTCGAACTCTTCATCGGTGTAATACCGCAAGAGGTCCTTGGCGAGCAGGATGCCGATGATGTTGTCGCGGCTGCCTTCATAGACCGGAAAGCGCGAGTGCGCTGTCTGCCGCATGAAGGGAATGAAGCTCTCCGGCGCATCGGCGATATTGACGGTGTCCATCTGGCCGCGGGGGACCATGATGTCGCGCGCGGTGAGTTCGGATACCTGGAACACGCCTTCGATCATGGAAAGCGAGTCGGCGTCGATCAGGTTGCGCGCATGCGCATCCTGGAGCACCTCGAGCAATTCGGCACGGGAGTCTGGCTCCGGAGAGATGAAATCCGAGAGCCGTTCGAGCAGGGATCGGGGACGGTCGGCTGACTTCGAACTGGGATAAGGGTCGTTCATGGCGCGACGAGCGCGGGGTGGATATCGGTTGAAGGATACACTAAAAGGGTTTGGGGGCAGTGATAGGGGAGGTTTGGCGGGGTTTGAAATGGCGACTGCAGCAGCAAAATTGGCTTCAGCTGGCTTGACGTCAAGGGTAACTGCAACTGCTTAACTGCGACTGCCTAACGTCAAAAGCAACTGCGGTTTCACCACCCCTGCGGGGCGGCGACCTACTTTCTTGTCTTGCCAAGAAAGTAGGCAAAGAAGGCGCGCCGGA
>NZ_JBXAOE010000034.1:0-109297 GCF_058802485.1 Cupriavidus sp. GW822-FHT02D05
CGATACTCAGACATGGGTCCCTCTTTTCCGCTCTTTTCGCCGAATCCCGAGGCGCCCCATACGGCCTCTGAACACCTACACGGCTCGCTTCGCATCGCGTGTGGGTGTCTCCCGCCTGACTGGCGGGAGACACGGCTACACCGAATCGATGTTCTGACTCTCCCGCTGGGGAGAGGGCGGGCGCTCGCAGTGTCGCGCTGCGCTCGTATGCCCGGCCCGGGCTTACGCCGCCATCACCTCGCCATACCGCTGCACATGGAAATCGCTGTCGCCCAGCAACGGGTCGATCATCGTCAGCCGCTTGAAGTAATCCCCAACCTCCAGTTCGTCTGTCATGCCCATGCCGCCGTGCAGCTGCACGGCTTGCTGGCCGACGAGGCGGCCGGCCTTGGCGACCGTGACCTTGGCGGCGCTGAGCATGCGGCGGCGTTGGGCGGGGTCGGTTTCGTCCAGGGCTTGCGCTGCCACGTAGGCCATCGACAACGCTAGTTCCTTTTGTACGAGCATGTCGGCCATGCGGTGCTGCAGCGCCTGGAACACGGCTAGCGGCTTGCCGAACTGCTGCCGCGTGCGCAGGTACTCGGCGGTGATCTCGATCAGTTTTTCCATGGCGCCGGCGGCTTCGGCGCATAGCGCGGCAATGCCGTGGTCGATGCCGTGGAGCAGGGCGGGCAGGCCGTCGGCTGCGTTGCCGATCATGGCGCAGGCGTCCACGGTGACGTTCTGCAGGGCGAGGTCGGCGGCGCGCAGGCTGTCCATGGTGGGATAGCCGCGAACGGTGAGGCCGGCGGCGTTGCCGGGTACCAGGAACAGGGCTAGCTCGTTGCTGCCGCAGACGCGCGCGGTGAGCAGGAAGGCGTCGGCGGCTTCGCCGTGCCAGGCCAGGCTTTTGTTGCCGTTAAGGACGTAGCCGTCGCCCTTGCGCTCGGCGCTGGCGCGCGCCGTCTCGGGGCGGTAGCGCGTGGTGGGTTCGAGGTAGGCGAGGGTGACCACGCGTTCGCCGGCGGCGATGGCGGGCAGCCAATCGTTTTTCTGGGCGGCGCTGCCGTAGGCGCTGAGCACGGCAGTGGCCATCACCGCGGTGGGCGTGACCGGTTCCAGCACCAGGCCACGGCCCAGTTCGCGCTGCACCACCAGCTGGCTGGCGGCGCTTTCGCCGAAGCCGCCGTATTCGCCGGGCACGGTCAGGCCGAGCACGCCCATTTCGGCTAGCTGCGCCCAGGTGGCGCGGTTGAGGCTGCCGCCGCCGCGGGCGCTCCTGCGGCGTTTATCGAAGGTGTATTCGGTATCGATGAAGCGGCGCAGGCTGTCCGCCAGCATCTGCTGTTCTTCGCTGTAGTTGAAGTCCATGACTGTGCTTGTTCCGTCTGTGCTCTCAGAAACCGAGGATCATCTTGGAGATGATGTTCTTCTGTACTTCGGTAGTGCCGCCGTAGATCGATGTCTTGCGCATGTCGAAGTACGTGGACGCGGCGGACGCGGCCCAGGCCGGGGCGTGCAGCGGTGCGTCGGCGGGCGGTGCTTCGCCGGCTTCGAGCCAGCGCGGGGAGTAGGGCCAGGCATTGGGGCCGGCCACTTCCATCTGCAGCATGGCGAGGTCCTGCTGGATCTCGGAGCCACGGATCTTGACGATGGAGGCTTCCGGGCCGGGGCCGCGGCCGGCGTCTTGCGTGGCTACGCGCAGCAGCAGCATTTCCAGCGCCATGATGTCCATCTCGATGCGCGCGATCTTGTCGCGCATGCGCACGTCGTCGATCAGCGGGCGACCCGCGCCGTCGGTGGCTTGCGCGGCGTAGTGCTTGAGCTGGCGCAGCTCGCGGTTGCAGTGGCCGATGCCGGCAATGCCGGTGCGCTCGTGGCCGAGCAGGTACTTGGCATAGGTCCAGCCGCGGTTTTCTTCCCCCAGCAGGTTGCCCGCCGGCACCTCCACATCCTCGAACCACACCTCGTTGACGTCGTGGCCGCCGTCCAGCGTGACGATGGGGCGCACGGTCACGCCCGGCGTCTTCATGTCGATCAGCAGCATCGAGATGCCTTCCTGCGGCTTGGACTCGCTGTCGGTGCGCACCAGGCAGAAGATCCAGTCGGCGAAGTGCGCCATCGTCGTCCAGGTCTTCTGGCCGTTGACGATATAGCGGTCGCCCTGGCGCACGGCGCGCGTCTTGAGCGAGGCCAGGTCGGAGCCGGAGCCGGGCTCGGAGTAGCCCTGGCACCAGAAATCCTCCACCGTGGGGATGCGCGGCAGGAAACGTTCCTTGTGCTCCTGGCTGGCGTACTTCATCAGCACCGGGCCGATCATGGTCAGGCCGAAGGGCAGCATGCGCGGCGCGCCCGCACGGAATGCCTCGATCTCGAAGATCAGGCGCTGCAGCGCGTTCCAGCCCGTGCCGCCCCATTCCTTGGGCCAGGTCGGCGCGCCCCAGCCCCGCGCGTGCAGGATACGGTGCCAGCGCACATAGTCATCCTTCTCCACGCGCTGGTGAGCCAGCACCTTGTCGCGGATATCCGCGGGCAGGCTGGCCTGCACGAAACTCCGAACTTCTTCGCGGAACGCTTGCTCCGCCGCGCTGAAACGCAGGTCCATCTGTTTGTCCCCTCGGTTGGGAAGGCGGGCCGCCACCGGCCGCCGATTTGAGTCGTTGCGGGGATTTTATGGGTGGCAGGGCATTCGGTTCTTCCGCAATGGCAAAGCCGTCCTTCCGCGCTTGCGAACCGATGGACTGCGCAAGCCAGCCGCCTGCTAGCGCACATGCCAAGCAGAACACGGCCTTAGCCAAATCCAAATGGCATGCGGCTGACGCCTGCCGCACACTGGCGCAGTGCCGTCGCAGCACAAAGACAATTCACGCCGAGGAGACAGGCGATGCACCGCTGGACCATACGTTGCACCCGATGGCTTGCCCTATGCGGCTGGCTGGCGGCCACGGCGAGCGCATTCGCCGCTTATCCCGACAAGCCCGTCCGGCTGGTGGTGCCTTTCCCGCCGGGCGGCGCCACCGACCTGCTCGCGCGTGAAGTCAGCCATGCACTTTCCGTGCGGCTCGGCCAGTCGGTAGTGATCGAGAATCGGCCCGGCGCGGGCGGCAACATTGCCGCCGTGGCGGTGGCGCGCGCGCCGGCCGATGGCTATACCTTGCTGTTCGGCACCTTCGGCTCGCTGGCCGTCAACAAGAGCCTGTACGACAAGCCGGGCTACGACCCGCTCAAGGATTTCGCGCCGGTGGCCTCCGTGGCCTACCTGCCCAACGTGCTGGTGGTCCATCCCTCCGTCCCGGCCCGTAACGTGGCCGAGCTGCTGGCGCTTGCACGGCGCGAGCCCGGCAAGCTGACTTACGGCTCCTTTGGCAACGGCTCGTCGTCGCACCTGGCCGGCGAGCTCTTCACCCACATGGCGGGCGTGCGCATCGACCACGTGCCGTACAAGGGCAGCGCCCCGGCCATGACGGACCTGATCGGCGGGCGCCTGACCATGATGTTCGACAGCATCTCCACCGCCTTGCCGTACGTGCGGGATGGCCGCGTGCGCGCGCTGGCGGTGACAACCGCCAAGCCGTCCGAGCAGTTGCCCGGCGTGCCGACGCTGGCCGCTGCCGGTGTGCCCGGCTATGAACTCACCGCGTGGTTCGGCGTAGTGGCGCCGGCCAATACCCCGGCCGCCATTGTCGATCGCCTCAACGCCGAGATCGTGGCGTCGCTCGCGCAGCCCGAGCTGGCGGCGCGGCTGGCCAGCCAGGGCACGGTGCCCTTTCCTTCGACGCCGGCGCAGTTCGGCACCTATATGCGCACCCAGTACCAGAAGTGGGACGGCCTGATCAAGTCAGCGAACATCCATCTGGATCAGTGAGTTCGCCACTCCCAACCATTCCCAGCCATTCCCAGCCGTTGCAACAGCCAGTCCGGTTCCAACCTAATCATCGCTTGCATCATGTCCTCTTTCCGCCCCGAGTTCATCCACGACATCCCCCGGCACTGGGCCGAGCAATCGCCCCAGGCGCCTTGCCTGCATGAGGCCAGCGGGGTGATTAGCTACGGCACGCTGTGGCAGCGCATCACCGCCACTCGCGACTGGCTAGCCGCGCAGGGCGTAGGGCAGGGCGACCGCGTGATGGTGGTGGGCGAGAACTGCGCCGAGATGGTGGTGATGCTGTTTGCCTGCAGTGCGCTGCATGCGTGGCCGATCCAGGTCAACGCACGGCTCTCGCCGCGCGAGATCGACGGCATCCGCGCGCATGCGCAGCCGTTGTTGACGTTCTTTACCAACCATGTCTCCGACGTAGCCGAGGCGCATGCCAGGCGGCTCGGCGCACAGCCCACCGATTGCGTGGCGCTCGATCCCGGCCTCGCCAACCTGCGTGCCTCGGAGGCGCCGCCGCGCGTGAGCGCCGCCGAGGCGCGGGACGTGGCCACGCTGATCTATACCTCCGGCACCACCGGCGCGCCCAAGGGCGTGATGGTGCCGCACGCCGGCCTGACCATCTTCGCGCGGATCTCGGCCACCTCGCGCCATCTCGGTCCCAACGACATTGCCTACGGCGCGCTGCCGCTGTCGCATATCTTCGGCATCGCCACCGTGCTGATGGCCACGCTGTACGCGGGCGCCAGCCTGGTGATGCGGCCACGCTTCGATGCGGCGGACGTGTTCGCCGCGCTGGAGTCCCCCGGCGTCACCATGCTGCAAGGCGTGCCTACCATGTTCACGCGCATCATGGCGGTGGCGCGGGAGTCGGCGCTGGAGAGCGGCGCCGCCGCGTTTCCCCGCCTGCGTTATCTCTATACCGGCGGCGCGCCGCTGGACCCGACCCTGAAGCGCGACACCGAGGCATGGTTCGGCCAGCCGCTGCATCACGGCTACGGCATCACCGAATACGCCGGTTCGCTGTTCATCACCCGCATGGACGCGCCACGCGCCGATTGCTCCGCCGGCTACATCGTCGAAGGCGTGGAGATCAACATCACCAGCGAACAGGGCGAGCCGATGCCCGCGGGCGAACGCGGCCAGATCCGCGTGCGCGGTCCCGGCGTGATGCGCGGCTATTTCCGCAACGCGGAGCAGACCGCGGAGGCGCTGCTGCCGGGCGGCTGGCTCAACACGGGCGATCTCGGCTTCCTCGGTGAAGACGGCGCACTGTTTATCGTTGGCCGCTCCAAGGACCTGATCATCCGCTCGGGTTTCAACGTCTACCCGATCGAGGTGGAGTCCGTCATCAACGCCTTCCCCGGTGTGCGCCAGTCCGCCGTGGTCGGGCGCGCTGCCGCCGATGGCAATGAAGAAGTCGTGGCCTTTATCGAAACGCAGCCGGGCGCAAAGCTGGACACCGCCGCCCTGGAGGCCTACCTGCGGGAGAGCCTGGCGCCGTACAAGCGGCCCGCGCAGATCCGCGTGATCGAGACCATTCCCACCACCGCCAGCGGCAAGCTCTTGAAGCAGCCGCTGCGCGCCATGCTGGACGGCACCGCCGTAGCGGCGTGACCCCCCGGCGGCGGTTGCTTCCATGCACTCGCCGCCGCCAGCGCTTCGCCGCGGGCCGAAGCGTTCTCGCAGCCAGCGCCCCTGCACGCCCCGGGCACCGGCAAGACGCACAATAAGGAGGAGACTGATGAAACGATGGATGATGGCTGGCATGCTGCTGGCCTTGGTGCAAGGCACCGCAATGGCGGACAACTATCCGGCGCGCCCGGTGAAGCTGATCGTGGGCTACGCCCCGGGAGGCCCGGTCGATACCGCCGCGCGCATCTACGCCGACTTCCTGGGCCGCACGCTCAAGCAGCCGGTGGTGGTGGACAACCGCGCCGGCGCCAGCGGCGCCATTGCCGCGGACCTGACGGCAAAGGCAACGCCGGACGGCTACACGCTGTACTTCGTGGCCAGCCCCACCATGACCATGACGCCGCTGATCCAGAAGTCGGTGAATTTCAATCCCACCAAGGATTTCACCTATGTCGGCCTGATCACCGATTACACCAACGTGCTGCTGATCAACAAGGATTTCCCCGCCAAGAACGTCACCGAGCTGGTCGAGTACGCGCGCAAGCATCCGGAAGGCGTCAGCTTCGGCTCGGCCGGCGTGGGCGCGTCCAACCATCTGTCCGCCGAGCTGCTCGCGCAGATGGGCGGGGTGAAGATGCTGCACGTGCCGTACAAGGGCAACTCGCCGGCGATGGCTGATGTGATCGGCGGCAAGGTGACCTTCATGTTCGACATCACCGGCACTGCCATCGGCCATATCCAGGGGGGCAAGGTGCGCGCGCTGGCCGTGACGTCGAAGACGCGCAACGCGGCACTGCCGACCGTGCCGACCATGATCGAGTCCGGCATGAAAAACTATGACCTGACCGGCTGGTACGCGCTGATCGGCCCGCAGAAGCTGCCCGCCGATGTGGTGGACAAGCTGGTCAAGGCGCAGAAGTCGATCGGCGACGATCCTGCCTTCCAGCAGCGCATGACGCAGGGCGGCTATGACCTTGATATCACCGGGCCCAAGCCGCTGGCCGACCGCATCCAGCGTGAACTGAAGCTGTGGGCAGGGGTGGTGAAGACGGCGAATATCCAGGTGGATTGAGGCCGGATGGCTCCCCTCACCAGCTTGCGGGAGAGGGGAGCGCGGCGCCGTTCAGGCGCCCGGTGCGCGCTTGCGCAGCAGGTAACGCTGCAAGCCGTCGAGCACCAGCACGCCGTGCTGGTTATGCACCGTCGAGCGCAAGGTCAGCACGCCGGTGGTGCGGTTCGGCGCGAGCTCGCTGACTTCCAGCGCGCTGTACAGCGTATCGCCCACATAGACCGGATGCAGGAAACGGCAACTCTGGTCGAGAAACCCCTTCAGCGATTCCTCCACCATATGCGGGAACAGGCCGGCGCCCGCCGCCGTCTGGATCAGCACCTGGTAGCCGTGCGCCAGCATGTGCGGCATGCCGTGGGCGCGGCAATACTCTGCGTCGTAATGCACCGGGTGGTTGTCGCCGCTCGCCAGCTGGAAGGCGGCGAACAGTGCCTCGGTCATGGTGCGCGAGGGCAGCACAAAGCGTTCACCGGGCACAAAATCGTCGAAATAACGTTGTTCGCACATGCGGTGGGCGCGCGGGTCGAAGCTCGTCGCGTCGGGGTTCGCTGTGGATGGCTTGATGGTCATCGATGGGTGTCGGGGTTGGTGGCGCGAAGCAGCGCGCCAGCAGAAGAAACCACGCTGCGCCATGGCCTGGCGCAGCGCGGGTGCAGGGTCAATCCGGTCAATCCGGTCAATCCGGTCAATCCGGCTTGAGGCCCAGCCGCTCCACCAGCGCCTTCTCCTGCGCGATCTGCTGCAGGGCAAAGCGGGTGTAGCCGGCGCTGTCCAGGTACATCAGGTCCTGATCCTGCTGCTTGAGCGCGGCCAGATGCTGGGGATCTTCCGCGGCGCGCCGCAGCGCATCCTGCAGGATGTTGACCACCTTGGGATCCATGCCCTTTGGCCCGGCCACGCCGTAGGGCGAGTTGGAGACGATGTCATAGCCGAGCTCGCGCAGCGTGGGCGCGTCGGGCCAGCGCGGGGAGCGCTGCGCCGTCCATAGATTCAGCCAGCGCAACTTGCCCGCATCGACCAGCGTGCCGGCGGCGCTGCCGGCGGCGCAGAGCTGCACATGATTGCCCATCAGCGAGTTCAGGCAGTCGGCATCGCCCTTGAAGGGCACGTGGTTGACGGTGAGGTTTTCCTTGGTCACCAGCTCGATCATGGTGATGTGCGGCGAGCTGTACTGGCCCGGCGAGCCGTAGCTCACGGTTCCCGGCCTGGCGCGCGCATCGCGCAGGAAATCGCTCCAGTTCTTCCACGGGGAATTGGCCGGCACCACAACGCCAAAGGTATAGCCGGTGATGCGCGACAGGTAGGTGAAATCGCGTGCCGGGTCAAAGGCTGTCTTCTGGATGAAGGGCTGACGGAATACGGTGACCGGCATCATCGACAGCGTGTAGCCATCGGGTTTCGCTTGCCGCAGGGCAAGCGCGCCCATGGTGCCGGCCACGCCCGGCTTGTTGTCCACCACCACGGTCTGGCCGAGGGACTTCTGCAAGGCCACGGCAAACTGACGGACTACCACGTCGGTGGTGCCGCCCGGCGCATAGGACACGATCAGCGTGACCGGGCGGGTGGGATAGGTGGGAGCGGACTGCGCCTGGACCAGCGTGGCGCAGCCTAGAACGATAGCGGCGCTAGCTACGCGCCATGGATTGCGGACTGCATGCATCGGAAGTCTCCTCTTGCTGTTGTTCCCTTCGATCCCGATGTTGTCGTTGTTATCGTTGTTGCTGTCCTTGCGCGGGTCAGTGCTCCACCACGGCCCATGCGTCCATCGCCTGGCCCCCGGCATCGTCACCGGTCCACAAGGTGACCTTGCCTAGCGTGCCGGCATCGGCTGCGCCGCCCACCGTCACCGTGTCGTGATCGAATATCGGGGCCAGCCCGCGGAAGCCGAAACGGCGTACCGTGGCGCCGGGCATCTCGCGCGCCAGCAGGTCCAGCGTGAGCATCGCTTGCAGCGGGCCGTGCACGACCAGGCCGGGGTAGCCTTCCACGTCGCGCACGTAGTCGTGGTCGTAGTGGATGCGGTGGCCATTGAAGGTGAGCGCGGAGAAACGGAACAGCATCACCGGGTCGGCGCGCAACTGGCGCTGCCATTGCACCTGGTGCGCCAGGCGCGGCCGCGCGGGCAGTGGCTGCCCCGGCTCCGGCATGGCGCGATAGACCAGGTCCTGGCGCTCGGTCAGCGCGACCTCGCCCTTGACCGTGAGCACATGCTCCACCGTGACAAACCACAGCTCTCCGCTGCGCCCGCTCTTGTGCTCGACATTGCGGATGGTGGAGGTGCGCGTCACCGTATCGCCCACGCGCAGCGGCTTGCGGAAATCCAGTTCGCCGCCGGCCCACATGCGGCGCGGCAGCGGCACCGGCGGCATGAAGCCGCCCAGCGCCGGATGGCCGTCCTGGCCAAGCTCGCGCTGCGGGGCGCGCGGCAGGAAGTAGAGCCAGTGCCATAGCGGCGGCAGCGGGCCGCGCACCAGCGCGCCGCCGTCGAGGTCGAGCGTGGCCGCGAGGCCGATCACGGGTTCCGGGGCGAGCGTCTCGGTGCGGCTTTCACTGCGGCCGATCCAGGTGCGCAGGGATTCGAGTTGGGTCATGGCTGGGTGATCGCGGGTTCGGTGCGGGGTTAGCCTGCCAGCGCGAGAATGCGCCGGGCCTGTTCGATGACAGGACGATCGACCATCTTGCCGTCGACCTGTACCGCGTGGCTGCCGCTGGCGGTGGCGTCCAGCACGCGCTGCGCCCAGTCCAGTTGCTCGGCCGTGGGCAGGAAGCCCGCGCGCACCGCGGCAAGCTGGGCCGGATGAATGCACAGCTTGGCGGCAAAGCCGAGGGCGCGCGCGTGGGCTACATCGTCGGCCAGCACGGCTTCGTCCTTGAGCGCGGTGGTGACGCCATCCACGGGCGGCGGCAGGCCGGCCACGCGTGAAGCCAGCACAATGCGCGAGCGCGCCATCAGCAACGCTTCGCGGGTATGGGCGCAACCCAGGTCCACGGCGAAGTCCAGTGAGCCAAAGGCCAGCCGCGACACGCCTTGCGCGGTGGCGACCGCATCAATGCCGTGCAGGCCGCACGCGCTCTCGATGATCGCTACCAGGCGGCCCTGCGGGTTGACCTGCGCCAGTGCCCGGGCGATCTCGCCAAGCGCGGCCGGGTCTTCTGCCTTGGGCACCAGCAAGCCGGCCAGCGGTGCGCCGGGCGGCAGGGCGCGCAGCCACGCCATGTCGGCGGCAAAGGCCGCCGAGCTGGCGTCGTTGATGCGCACATAGGCTTGCGCCTGCGCGCCGCGTTCCAGCAGCCACGCGGCAATAGCCGCGCGCGCGGCCGGCTTGGCGTCCGGATGCACGGCGTCCTCGAGATCGAGGATCAGCGCATCGGGCGCGGCGGCCGCAGCTTTGTCGAAGCGTTCGGGCCGGTCGCCCGGCACGAACAGATAGGTCATGGCGGTGGTGACGGCGGACATGGAGCGAGCCTCGGTAGGATTGGCCACGTTATCAGGCGGTGGGCAGCCAGTCATTGACGTTCGCCTGTGTTTCCAGCGCCCATACGCGGGTGATGATGGCGCGCATCTCGGCCTCGCTCGCGCCGTGGCGGAACGCGCCCAGTTGCAGCGCCTTGGCTTCGAGTTCAGGGCGCGACAGCGTATTGCCCGGATCGCCCTTGGGTACGTCCACGCGGCCCGGCAGCGTGCGGCCGTCGGTGGTCTTGACCGTGACGCGGCCAATCCACTGGCGCGGATACGCGGCATTGATCTCGTCGTCGAGTTCCATTTCCACCTTGTCGCGGAAGACAGCCACCTTGGCATCCTGCAGCGCATGGTCCTCGAACTCGCCCAGGCCGGCGTGCGCGTGCACCGCTACCAGGCCCAGCACCGTGCCCATGGAGAACTTGGCCTGGTGGATGGTCTTGGGGTCGGTCACGGGGCCGAGCACATCGATGGCGCCCTGGTGTACGTGGGCGGTCACGCTGGCGATCTGGTCCGCGCTGATCTTCTCGCGCAGCATCAGGTCCTTGAGCGCATCGGCCGCCGGGTGCGTGTGGCGGCACGAGGCGAAGAACTTGAACGAGGTCTCGGCGGTGGCCCAGCGCTCGCCCAGGCCGTCGGTCAGGGCGGCGGGGTTGGCGTCGCTGGACATGCCGGCGGCCATGCCCTGCGGGCCTTCCAGGATGCGCTTCGCGCCGGTAAAGCCAGCGCGTGCGATCCAGGCGGACATCAGGCCGTCGGCAGCTGCCTTGGCGGTGTGCAGTTGCTTGGAGTCCGCGGCGTCGCGCAGGAATTCCCACAGGCCGGCGGCCTGCGTGCCGGCCGAGCCGAGCGCCTGGTTGATGCCCTCAGCGTCCATGCCATACAGCTTGGCGACAGCGGCGGCGGCCGCCAGCGTGCCGACGGTGCCTGTGGTGTGGAACACGCGATAGTGCGAGCGGCCCATGAATTCGCCGATGCGGATGCCCGCCTCGTAGCCGGCGATGGACGCCAGCAGCACTTCGGCACCGCTCTTGCCTTCGGCCTGCGCGGCAGCGATCACGGCGGGGAACACTACAGCGGCGGGATGCAGCACCGAGCCGTTATGCACGTCGTCCTGCTCCACCACGTGGGAGGAAGCGCCATTGATCAGCGCGGCAAAGTACGGCGAGGTGCGGCGGCGATCCACCAGCACCTCGGCCGGGCCCTGCTGCGGGCCCATCGCGGCGACGAACTCCTGCAGCTTGCGCACCGCCGGTGCATCCTTGCCGGCGATGGCGGAGGCAATCCAGTCGAGGAACAGGTCCTTGGTGCGCGCAACCACGTCTGCGGGCACGTCGGCCAGCGTGAAGCGGGCCAGGAATTCGCACAGCTGGCGGGTAGGGTAGGTGTGGTCAGTGGCTTGGCTCATGCCGGCTCCGGGCGGTGTTCTGGGGTGGTGGTCTGTCTTTCTGTTCCTCCCCTCTCCCACACCAGTGGGAGAGGGGAGTCACGCCTGCGCGAGGCTGCGCGTTGGCGTCATGGCTTCGTGCTGTTGTTCAAATCGTCTTGCTGTCCGTCATCCTGGCAATCTCGCCCGCGCCGTAACCCAGCTCGGCCAGGATGGCCGCGCTATGCGCGCCCAGCGCCGGGACGTCGCCCATCACCGGTTCCACGCCCGACAGGTTGGCCGGCGGCAGCAACGCCCCGATGGGGCCGCCGGGGCTGGCCACTTCGCGCCAGCGTCCACGTGCGGCCAGTTGCGGGTGGTTCCACACGGCCTCGATATCGTTCATGGGCGCGTTGGCGATCTGCGCGTCGTCCAGCAGCGCTTCGACCTGCGTCACCGTCATCGGCGCGAAACGCGCTTCGATCAACGCGGTCAGCTCGGTGCGGTTCTTGACGCGCCCCGAGTTGGAGGCGAAGCGCTCGTCCTTGAGCAGCGCCGGCTGCGCCAGCACCTTGTTGCAGAAGGCTTGCCATTCACGCTCGTTCTGCAACCCGAAGATCACGCTGCCGCCGTCGCCGGTACGGTGCACGCCATACGGCGCGATGGCCGGGTGCGATGCGCCAAATCGCGCCGGCGCGTTGCCGCCGTAGTGGCCGAAGTACAGCGCGTAGTTCATCCACTCGGTCAGCGCCTCCAGCATGGTCACCTCCACGCGCAGGCCCTGGCCGGTGCGCCCGCGCTGCAGCAGCGCGGAGAGGATGCCGCTATAGGCATACATGCCGGCCGCGATGTCGGCGATGGAAATCCCCGCGCGCGATGGCTCATCCGCGCCGCCGGTGATGCCGATCAGGCCGGCGGCCGCCTGGATCAGCAGGTCATACGCCTTCTTGTCGCGATAGGGGCCGGCGTCTCCGTAGCCGGAAATATCGCAGACGATCAGCTTGCCGTAGCGCGGGTGCAGCGTGTCGAAATCCAGCCCCATGCGTGCAGCCGCGCCGGGCGCGAGGTTCTGCACCAGTACGTCCGCGTCGGCCAGCAGGCGGTGCAGCACGGCTTGCGCCTCGTCCTGCTTGAGATCGAGCGTCAGGCTCTCCTTGCCGCGGTTGAGCCAGACGAAGTGCGAAGCCTGGCCATGGACGGTCTCATCGTAGCCACGCGCGAAATCGCCCACGCCGGGGCGTTCCACCTTGACCACGCGGGCGCCGAGGTCGGCCAGCTGGCGGGTGGCGAACGGCGCGGCCACGGCGTGTTCGAGGGAGACGACGCGGATGCCATCGAGCGGGCGGATGCCCTGGTGCGTAGCAAGCATGGGGGCGGCCCTCAGAACGAACGTGGCAGCTCGAGCACGTGCTCGGCCACATACGACAGGATCAGGTTGGTGGAGATCGGCGCGACCTGGTACAGGCGCGTCTCGCGGAACTTGCGCTCGATGTCGTATTCGGCGGCGAAGCCAAAGCCGCCGTGCGTCTGCAGGCAGACGTTGGCCGCTTCCCACGACGCATCGGCCGCGAGCAGCTTGGAGATGTTGGCCTCCTTGCCGCAGGGCTTGCCGGCATCGAACAGCGCGGCGGCCTTGTAGCGCATCAGGCTGGCCGCTTCCACGTTCACATAGGCTCGCGCGATGGGGAACTGGATGCCCTGGTTCTGGCCGATCGGGCGGTCGAACACGATGCGCTCGCGCGCATAGTTGCTGGCGCGCTCGATAAACCAGTAGCCGTCGCCGACGCATTCGGAGGCGATCAGGATGCGCTCGGCGTTCAGGCCGTCCAGGATGTACTTGAGGCCCTTGCCTTCCTCGCCGATCAGGTTCTCGGCGGGGATTTCCAGGTTGTCGAAGAACAGTTCGTTGGTCTCGTGGTTGACCATATTGCGGATCGGCCGCACCGTGAGGCCCTTGCCGATGGCCTCGCGCAGGTCCACCACGAACACCGACAGCCCCTCCGACTTGCGCTTGACCTGGTCCAGCGGCGTGGTGCGCGCCAGCAGCAGCATCAGGTCCGAGTGCTGCACGCGCGAGATCCACACCTTCTGGCCGTTGATGACGTAGCGGTCGCCCTTCTTCACGGCGGTGGTCTTGAGCTTGGTGGTATCGGTGCCGGTGGTGGGCTCGGTCACCGCCATCGACTGCATGCGCAGCTCGCCCGAGGCGATGCCCGGCAGCCAGCGCTGCTTTTGCTCGGCCGAGCCGTGGCGCAGCAGGCAGCCCATCACATACATCTGGCCGTGGCAGGCGCCGGAGTTGCCGCCGGTGCGGTTGATCTCCTCCATGATGACGGACGCGGCGGTCAGCGGCAGGCCCGAGCCGCCGTATTCCTCCGGGATCAGGGCGGACAGCCAGCCGGCCTTGGTCAGCGCCTGCACGAACTCTTCGGGGAAGGCGTTCTGCTCTTCCACGCGTTGCCAGTAGGCGGAATCGAAGCCGGTGCACAGGGCACGCACGGCTTCGCGGATGTCGGGATACGGCTGGTCGTGCGATGGTTCTGCGAACATGAAAAGGGGCCCCGGTATGGACGTTATATGGACGTTATGGGATTTAGCTTGCGGCCATTATTCCCGAGGGCCTGCCGTGCGGTAATTCGGATTTGCGAAAGAGCGGCTTAGCGCCCCCGGAAGCAGGCCGGGCGGGCACAGCACGGGTTGGGGCGGCGCCGCGCGCACTCGCCGGCGCCCGGTGGCTTCTGGCCGGCCTTGCCCACCCTTAGGGAAATCCGTATTGCATATGCGTCGCTTTATCGCCACGCTTGCCGGAAACAATAACGCGATAACGCTGCGCGGCCGCACAGGCCGACGCGGGCGGGCGCTAGCCGGCATAACCCGGCCAATCCACCACGATGGAGACAAAAGACATGGCAGGCAGCAAACAGCAGCGGCACGGGCAGGGCGGCAGCGAACACGCAGCGCAGGCGAAGCGGGCCCAGGCACCATGGCGCTGGACGGCGCTCGCCGCGCTGGGTGCGGCAGCAGCACTCACCGCACCTGCCCCGGCGCGCGCCGCCGATGCCTACCCCACCAAGCCGATCACCATGGTGGTCCCCTTTGCCGCGGGCGGCCCCACCGACGTGGTGGCGCGCACCATGGCCGCGGCCATGTCCAAGACCCTGGGCCAGAGCGTGGTGGTGGAAAACCGGCTCGGCGCCGGCGGCACCGTCTCCGCCGCCTACGTGGCCAAGGCCGCGCCGGACGGCTACGCCATCCTGATCCATCACAACGGCATGGCCACCGCGCCGGCGCTGTACAGCAAGCTCCCCTACAAGCCGCTGACGGATTTCAGCTTTGTCGGCCAGGTGGCCGACGTGCCCATGACCCTGCTCGGCCGTCATGACCTGCCAGCGAGGACTTTGCCCGAGCTGATAGCCTATATCCGCCAGAACCAGGGCAAGGTCAACCTGGCCAATGCCGGGCTGGGCGCGGTTTCGCAGCTGTGCGGCATGCTGTTCCAGAAAGCCATCGGCGTGGAGCTCACTGCCATTCCCTACCAGGGCACCGCGCCCGCGATGACCGCCCTGCTGGGCAGCCAGGTCGACATCCTGTGCGACCAGACCACCCAGACCCTGCCGCATATCAAGGCCGACAAGGTCAAGCTCTACGGCGTCACCACCAGCACGCGCATCAAGGCCTTGCCCGACACCGCCACGCTAGCCGAGAGTGGGCTCAAGGGCTTCGAGGTCAAGGTCTGGCACGGCATCTATGCCCCGCACGGCACGCCGCCCGCGGTCATCGACCGGCTCAACGGCGCCTTGCGCACCGCGTTGAAGGATCCGGCGGTAGCGGCGCGGCTGGCGGACCTGGGCGCCGAGATCGTGCCGGAGGACAAGCAGACGCCGGAAGGGCTGCGCACCTGGCTGAAGTCGGAGATCGAGAAATGGTCGCCGATCATCAAGGCGGCGGGGGTGAAGGCGGATTGAGCGCCGGGCGCGGGATCGCCGCAGCGCAAAGATAGTAAGATTTCCGGATCCATGCGCCAGTGCTGGCCCATCGGCTGAAGCTGATCGCGCCAGCACTGGCTCTTCCACTACGGATCCAGGAGCCCCCCTTGTTCGATCGCGCCAGACAGCACTTCGCTGCGCTAACCACCCGCGCCGGGTTTCACTCGCTGCGCCTCGTGCGCCAGACCGGCGAGCACTGCGTGATGCGGCGCGGCGTCGCCGAGCCGCCGTCCTTCATGCAGGACATGGGCGCCATGCTCAGCGTGCGCCTGGATGGCGTGGAGGCCTACGCGGCCACCAGCGATCTCAGCGTGGCCGGCTTGCAGCGCGCGCTCGACAGCGCCGAGGCACTCGCCCGGCGGATCGCCGGGCGTGGCCTGGTCGACCTGCGCGGGCTGGAGCCGCCGCAAGGCCAGGCCCGCTACGAATCCCCCGGCTGGCATGGCGCGTTTCCCGGGCTGGCCGAACGCTTCGCCCTGCTGGCGGCGGTGTCCGCCAGCGTGCCCGCCGATCCGCGGCTGGTGAACTGGCTGGTTTATCTCGATCACCAGCGCCATGAGCAGCTCTACCTGAATAGCGCAGGCGCCGAGCAATGGCAGGCGCTGCGCTTCGTCTATCCCGGCATCAGCGTGACCGCCTTCGACGGCAGCGACAGCCAGACCCGCAGCTTTGGCGGCTTCGGCAGCGGCCAGCAGGGCGGGGCGGAGGTCATCGCGCGGCTCGGCTTCGCTGGCGCCGCATCGCGGGTGGCGGACGAAGCCTTGCAGCTGCTGCTGGCGCCCAACGCGCCGAGCGGCCCTACCGACTTGCTGCTGATGCCGGACCAGATGATGCTGCAGATCCACGAATCCATCGGCCATCCGCTGGAACTGGATCGCATCCTCGGCGACGAACGCAATTACGCTGGCACCAGCTTTATCGGGCTGGAGGACTTCGGCCGCTACCAGTACGGCTCGGACCTGCTCAATATCAGCTTCGACCCGGGCATTCCCGAGGAACTGGCCAGCTATGGCCACGATGACGAAGGCCAGCCCGCGCAGAAGGCCTTCCTGATCCGGGATGGCCTGTTGCTGCGCCCGCTGGGCGGCGCGCTGTCGCAATGGCGCAGCGGGCTGCCGGGCGTGGCAAACAGCCGGGCCTGCAACTGGAACCGCCCGCCCATCGATCGCATGGCCAACCTCAACCTGGAGCCGGGCGACCGCACCATGGCGCAACTTATCGGTGGCATCGAACGCGGCATCCTGATGTCGTCCAACCGTTCGTGGTCCATCGACGATGCGCGCAACAAGTTCCAGTTCGGCTGCGAATGGGGGCGCCTGATCGAGGACGGCGAGCTCAAGGGCGTGGTCAAGAACCCGAACTATCGCGGCGTTTCCGCGAATTTCTGGCGCAGCCTGGCCGCCGTTGGCGATGCCAGTACCTTCGAGGTGCACGGCACGCCGTACTGCGGCAAGGGCGAGCCCAACCAGGTGGTGCGCGTCGGCCATGCTTCGCCGGCCTGTGTGTTCAAGCAAGTGGAAGTCTTTGGAGGTGCCGCATGATGGCGGATGCGCAGTCGTTGTTTGCGGCACTGGCCGAGGATGTGCGCAAGGCGCTGGGAGAGGGCGAAGCCTTCACGCTGTGGTACAGCGCGGAGGCGTCCGAGTTCATCCGCTTCAACCGCGCGAAGGTGCGCCAGGCCGGACAGGTGCGGCAGGCCACGGCGCGGCTCCAGCTGATCCGCGACGAGCGCCACGCCAATATCGCCGTCGCGCTCTCGGGCGATCCCGCGACCGATCGGCAGCGCCTCGCCGACGGCTTGCTGCAGTTGCGCGAGGCCATCGGCCAGTTGCAGCCGGACCCCTACCTGATGCTGGAGCGAGAGCCCTGGCAGCGCACGCTGGCCGATGCAGCCGCGCCGCCGGACACCGCAGAAGTGCTCGCGCAGATAGAAGCGGCCGCGCATGGGCTCGACCTGGTCGGCATCTATGCCGCCGGCCCGCTCTACCGTGGCTTCGCCAGCAGCTTCGGCGCTTTCGGCTGGCATGCCGCGCAGGGCTTCCACTTCGACTGGAGCCTGTTCCACGAGAACGGCCAGGCGGTGAAGGCCGACTACGCGGGCTCGCGCTGGGACGCTGCCGAGTTCGCCAGCCGCTTTGCACAAGCGCGCCGGCAGCTGGAGCACCTGGGCAAGCCGCAGCGCGTGCTGCCGCCTGGCGACTACCGGGCCTACCTGGCCCCCGCCGCCCTCGACGAAGTGCTCGGCATGTGTTCCTGGGGCGGCTTCTCGGCCCGCGCGCTGGCGCAGAAGGAAAGCCCGCTGCAGCGGCTGTACGATGGCGGCGCCCGGCTTAGCCACTTGCTTGACCTGGACGAGCGCGCGAGCGGCACGCTGGCTCCGGCCTTCGGCCCGGAAGGCATTCCACGCAGCGACGTGACGCTCGTCCAAGCGGGGCTGCCTGCTGGCCGCCTGGTCTACCCACGCAGCGCGCGCGAGTACGATCTCGCCGCCAATTCCGCCAGTGCCGGTGAGGCACCACAGGCCCTTGCCGTGGCGGCTGGCAAGCTCGCGCAGGATGAGGTGCTCGCGGCGCTCGGCACGGGCCTCTATATAGGTAACCTCTGGTATCTCAACTGGTCCGACGCGCCGGCGGCCCGCATGACCGGCATGACGCGCTTCGCCACGTTCTGGGTGGAAGATGGCCGCATCCAGGCACCGCTTGGCACGATGCGCTTTGACGACAGCATCTACAGCTTCCTGGGCGAGCACCTCGAGGCGCTGACCAGCGAGCGGCAGTTGCGCGTGTCGAGCAATACCTATGGCGAGCGGCAGACCGATTCGGCGCTGTTGCCAGGTGCGCTGACCGGAAAACTAACGTTGACGCTCTGAGCCAATGAGGAGCTGGCGCACTGGCTCCTCAGCCTTGCCCAAACTGCATCCTCGAACGCAAAAGGGCTGAGTCACCATGGCCTCGTAAGCCGCCGGCTCAGGAATTCCTCGAAGTCCTGGACTTGCCCGCAAATGATGTGGATGTAGACGGTGTCGGTGTCGGGAGCGATCCTGTAAATGATTCGCTGCTGATGTGTCAGATGTTGCCTGAAGCCATCCGCGAAGCCTGCCAGCTCGTCGGGGCGAGTACCGGATGCGGGAAACTCGGCAATGTACGCCACCTTCTCCTGAATCTGCCTCTTGACGGCCAGCCAGGTCCCCTCGGGTTTGAATCTGACCAGATAGCGCCTAAGGTCGAGCAAGTCTTGCTTGGCGGATTCGAGAAAGACTACCTTCATGCGCCGTCTTGTTCGTCCAGCCGATCCAGTTCAGCAAAGACGTCTGCCGCCGTTGCCACCTTGCCCTGCGCGATCTCTTTCTCGCCGAGCGCCAGGATCTTCAATAGCGCGATGGTTTGCTGCTGCGCTTCATAGCTGGCAATGTCTTGCACGACGAGTTTGGCCTCGCCATTCTGGGTAATGATCAAAGGCTCGCGCGTCTCGCTGAGTTCCGTGACGATACGGGCCGCATCGCTTTTCAGAAAGCTGATTGGCTTGATGTTTGAGAGTTTCACGGGGGCCATGTGGAGGGAATGGGGTGACTGAATATAGTTCGAATTCGGTCCGGCGTCCACTTTGCGAACAGTGTCGTTCCCCCGCCCAGCTTGCGCTTTCCGCAAAACGCAGCTGCCACTGGTGCGCTCGGAGCTTCAGTGTCAACTTTCTGGTCACCGCGGGTATTAGTTACTTTCGCGGTTATGGCCTGGTCGCTTGGACCTGCTCACCGCGTTGTTCACAAATTCTGGACATTTCTTGATGGCGATCCGGGGCATGATCGAGTATTTGCTACAGAGACGCTGATGGACAGCGGGAGGAGCGATTCATGACTGGCAAGCGTATTGCCGCGCAACATCACAAAACCTTCGAGGGGCTGCGCCAGTCCGATGCCGAGGGCAACGAATTCTGGGTGGCGCGCCAACTGGCCAGGGTGCTGGAGTATTCCGAGTACCGACACTTCCTTCCGGTCATTGATCGTGCAAGGGAGGCCTGCCGCAACAGCGGCCAGCCGGTGGCGAACCATTTCGAGGACATCCTCGAAATGGTCGGGATCGGCTCGGGGGCCAGGCGACAGATCGCCGATATCCGCCTCTCGCGCTATGCCTGCTACCTGATCGTCCAGAACGGTGACCCCGGCAAGCCGGTCATCGCGAATGGCCAGACCTATTTTGCCTTGCAGACCCGTCGGCAGGAACTTCGCGACGACGAGGCCTTCGCGCGGCTAACCGAAGATGAGAAGCGGCTGGCGATCCGCAACGAGCTTGCAGCTCACAATAAACACTTGGCGGCGGCGGCCAGGGGCGCGGGCGTCGAGACGCCCCTGGATTACGCGATCTTTCAGGATCATGGCTACAAGGGGCTGTACGGCGGTAGAGCGGCCAAGGACATTCACGCCATCAAGGGCTTGAAGAAGAGTCAGAAGATTCTTGACCACATGGGCAGTACCGAGCTTGCGGCGAACCTATTCCGCGCCACACAGACTGAAGACAAGTTGCGGCGAGACCTGGTGCGTGGCAAGCAACAGGCCAACCAGACGCATTTCGAGGTTGGCAAGAAAGTACGCCAGACCATTGCCGAGTTGGGTGGCACCATGCCGGAAACCCTGCCGACACCCAAGGAAAGCATCAAGCAGCTAGAGCGCGACAGGAAGAAGAAGGTCAAAGAATGAACTGAGGTATCGATGCCCGATATGACGGGACCAGTCCCAGGCTGGCCGCTCCTTTGTCAAACCGGTTCCCGCGCCGCATCCGTCAAATACTGAATCAACGTCTCCGCAAACTGCGGCAACTCCCGCCCCGGCCGGCGCACCAGACGCAGATCGCGCTTGGCCCATTCATCCTCAAGCGGAATAAACCGCAGCACCTTGCGGCTGGCATAACGCCGCGCGCAACTGTTTGGCACGATGGCGATGCCTGCCCCTGCCTCCACCATCCGGCACACGGCGTCGAAGCTGCCCAGCTGGATGCGCAGGCTGATGCGCTTGCCCATGCCGCTGGCGATGCGGTCCAGGAAGGACTGGATGGCGCTGAACTGGTTGAGGCCCACGAAGCGGCAGGTATCCAGCAGGTCGGCAAAGTGCAGGCTGGTGAATTGCGGCAGCGGGTGGTTGACCGGCGCGATCACGATCAGCTCGTCGCTGCAGAGCTGCATGACCTCCAGGTCATTGGTGGCGACCTCGCCGGCGACGATGCCGAGGTCCGCCGCACCGGCGCTGATGGACGAGACGATGGCCTGGGAAAGCTGCTCTTCCAGTTCGATATCCACGTCCGGGTTCTCGGCAAGGAAGCGCGACAGCGCGGTGGCGAGGAAGGAGTTGGTGGCGGTGGTGTTGGCCAGCAGGCGCACGCGGCCCTTGACGCCCTTGGCGTAGGGGCGCAGGTCCGAGTGCAGGCACTCCAGTTCGCGGAACACTTCGCGCGCGTGGCGCAAGAGGGCGTCGCCGGCGGGCGTCAGGCGCACGCCCTTGACCTGGCGGATCAGCAGCTGGGTCTGGAAGGCTTCTTCCAGTTGCTTGATGCGGGTGCTGGCGGCGGGCAGGGAGAGGAAGCTGCGCTCGGCGGCGCGGGTCAGGTTTTCGGTCTCGCCGACGTTGAGGAACAGGCGCAGGTCGGTCAGGTCGTAATGCATGTGTTTCGCTGGGCCAAAGGCCTCTTTTGTCAATCGTGAATAGCAATGTCCCCGCCGTCAATTTATCGTATTCGGCGTGGCAAGAGAACCATAAAGGCCGGCTCGTCCGTATTGCGCGGGCGGTTACCGGCTTGCCTTGCGCAAAGGCGGCGCGAAACCCGAGCCGCCGCGCAGCCACCCAGGAGGACGACACATGACAGTTCGGCGCTACAGCGCAAGCAGGCTGGCGGGCGTGGCCACCATGCTGGGCGTGGCTACCTTGGCCACCATGGGCGGCGCTGCCGCAGCCGACTATCCGGACAAGCCGGTGCGCCTGATCGTGCCCGCGGCGGCGGGAGGCACCACCGATATCGCCTCGCGGCTGGTCGGCAAGCGCCTCTCCGAGCTGCTGGGCCAGCCCGTGGTGGTGGAAAACCGTGCCGGCGCGGCCGGCATTGTCGGTGTGCAGGCACTGCGCCAGGCCGCGCCAGACGGCTATACGCTGATGATGGGCAATATCGGCCCCAATGCCATCAACTACGGCCTGTACAAGCAACTTCCCTACCGTGCCGAGGACTTCGCGCCGATCACCATGGTGGTCTCGGTGCCCAATGTGCTGGTGGTCAACGCCAAGGTACCTGCCCGCAACGTGGCGGAACTGGTCGCGCTGGCCAGGTCCCAGCCGGGCAAGCTCTCGTTTGCCTCGTCGGGGACCGGGCAATCGGTGCACCTGTCCGGCGAGCTGTTCAAGAAGCGCACCGGCATCGACATCATCCATGTGCCATACAAGGGTGCCGCGCCGGCCGTGGCCGACCTGGTCGCCGGGCAGGTGACGATGATGGTGGACAACCTGCCCAGCTCGCTGCCGCATATCCAGTCCGGCAAGCTGCGCGCGCTGGCGGTGACCAGCGCCAGGCGCGTGGCCGAGTTGCCCGACGTGCCCACCATGAAGGAAGCCGGCCTTGACGACTTCCAGGTGACCGCATGGTTCGGCCTGGTGGCGCCGGCGGGCACGCCGGCCGCGGTGGTCTCGCGCCTGCAAAAGACGGTGGCCGGCATCCTGGCCGAGCCCGAAGTGAAAACGCGCCTGGCCGATCTCGGCGGTGTGCCGGGCGGCGATACGCCCGAGCATTTCGCCAGGTTCATCGACGCGGAGCGCGTGCGCTGGGCCAAGGTGGTGAAGGACACCGGCATTCCACAGCAATGAGGGCGAGCCCGAGGCACGGCACGCAACACCACACCACATCACAACGCAACGCAACGCAACGCAACGAGAGGGCAAGGCATGCAAGCACTGAAAGCGCGCCACCGCAGGTCATGGCTACAGGCCGTGCTGATTGCCCCGCTCGCGGCGGGGCTGCTGGGCGCGAGCGCTTCGGCGCTGGCCGACACCTGGCCCAACAAGCCGATCCAGTTACTGATTCCCTATCCGCCGGGCGGCAGCGCCGACCTGCTGGCGCGCCCCGTGGCGGCCAAGCTGCAGGAGCGGCTGGGCCAGCCCGTGGTGCTCGACTACCGGCCGGGCGCCGGCGGCACCATTGCCTCGCAGCAACTTGCGCGCGCCAAGCCGGACGGCAACACGCTGATCGTGGTGCTGGCCGCGCACGCCATCAATGCCAGCCTCTATCCCAAGCTGCCGTATGACACCCGCAAGGATTTCGCGCCGGTATCGCTGGTGGCCAACCTGCCGCTGATCCTGGCCGGCAGCCCCTCGCTGAAGGCCAGGACCGTGCCTGAGTTGATCGCCGCGGCCAAGGCTGCGCCGGGGCAGCTCACGTTCGCCTCCGCGGGCAACGGCAACACGGGCCACCTGGCCGGCGAGCTGTTCGACAGCCTGGCCGGCGTCAAGATGACCCACGTGCCGTACAAGGGCAGCGCGCAGGTGGTCAACGCCATGCTGGCTGGCGAGGTGCAGCTGACCTTCGACAGCATTTCCACGTCGATGCCGCATATCCGCAGCGGCCGTCTCAAGGCGCTGGCCGTGACCAGCGCCAGGCGCGCCACGCTGGCGCCGGACGTGCCCACGCTGTCCGAGGCCGGGGTGCCGGGCTTCGATATCAACGGCTGGTATGCGGTGCTGGCGCCGGCCGGCACGCCGAGCGCCATTGTCGAGCGGCTCAGCAAGGAGATCGCGGCTGTGCTGACCCAGCCCGACCTGCGCGCGAACCTGGCATCCAATGGCTATGAGCCGGTGGGTTCCACGCCGGCCGCGCTGGGCGCGCATATCGATGCGGAGATCACGCGCTGGAGCAAGGTCGTGAAGGAATCGGGCGCACGCCTGGAATAAGAGATCAACCAAAAGAGATCAACGAATATCCGGCCTGGCGCGTGCCAGGCCGCCGAGCAAACAAACGTGTAGACAGGAGTATGAGCATGAGTGGAGTGATGGCAGGCAAGGTAGCGCTGGTGACTGGCGCGGGTGGTGGCATCGGGCGCGGCGTAGCGCTGGAACTGGCCAAGGCCGGCGCCAAGGTGGTGGTCAACGACATCGGCGTATCGCTCACCGGTGAAGGCGGCGATGCCGGCCCCGCGCAGCGCGTAGTCGACGAGATCGTCGCCGCCGGCGGCATTGCGGTAGCCAACACCGACAGCGTATCGAGCTGGCAGGGTGCCAACGCGATCGTGCAATGCGCGATCGACAACTTCGGCCGCATCGATGCCGTGGTCAACAACGCTGGCAACCTGCGCGACCGCATGTTCTTCAAGATGAACGAGGAAGAATGGCGCTCGGTGATCGACGTCCACCTCAACGGCACGTTCTTTGTCAGCCGCGCCGCCGCCAACCACTTCAAGGACCAGGAGAGCGGCGCCTACGTGCACATGACTTCCACCTCCGGCCTGATCGGCAACCTGGGCCAGGCCAACTACTCGGCTGCCAAGCTTGGCATTGCCGCGCTGTCGAAGTCGATCGCACTGGACATGGCCCGCTTCAATGTGCGCTCGAACTGTATCGCGCCGTTCGCCTGGAGCCGCATGACCAGCTCGATCCCCTCCGAGACCCCGGAAGAAAAGGCGCGTGTCGCCAAGCTGCAAAAGATGGAAGCCAACAAGGTCGCGCCGATGGCCGCCTTCCTCGCCAGCGATGCCGCGCATGAAGTCAACGCGCAGATCTTTGCCGTGCGCGCCAACGAGATCATGCTGATGAGCCAGCCGCGCCCGGTGCGCTCGGTCCACATGAGCGAAGGCTGGACGCCGGAGTCCATTGCCGAGATCGCCATCCCCGCCATGCGCAACAGCTTCTTCAAGCTCGAGCGCTCGCCCGACGTGATCAGCTGGGACCCGATCTGACGCCATGCCGCTCGACTACAACCGCATCAAGAACTGGGACTTTCCGCAGGTCACGCAAACCTACGGCGAGAAGGACTCCATCCTCTACGCGCTGGGTCTTGGCCTGGGCGAGCAGCCCACCGATCCGCGCCAGCTGCAATACGTTTATGAAGCGCAGCTCAAGGCCTTTCCAACGCAGGCCGTGGTGCTGGCCTATCCCGGCTTCTGGATGCAGGACCCGAAGAGCGGCATCGACTGGGTGCGCATCGTCCACGGCGAGCAGCGCCTGCGCCTGCACCGGCCGCTGCCGGTGTCCGGCACCGTGCGTGCGCGTGCACGAGTGACCCATGTCATCGACAAAGGGGCCGACAAGGGCGCGCTCGTGATCGTGGAGCGCACGCTGGTGGATGCGGCCACCGGTGCCGAACTGGCTACCGTAAACCACACCACCTTCTGCCGCGCCGATGGCGGCTTTGGCCAGGGCGATACCGCGCCCGAAGCACTGCCGGCAGCGCCGGCCCGCGCGCCAGATGCGGTTCGCAGCCAGGCGATCATGCCGCAGGCCGCGTTGTTGTATCGTCTCAATGCCGATCCCAACCCGTTGCATGCCGATCCGGAAGTGGCGCGCGTGGCGGGCTTCGACGCACCCATCCTGCATGGCTTGTGCACCTATGGCGTGGCGGCGCGCGCGCTGGTCGACACCTTCGCCAACGGCGATGGCGATCAGCTGCTCGAACTCAATGTGCGTTTTTCCCGCCCGGTATTTCCCGGCGAAACCCTCGAAGTGCGCATGTGGCGCGAAGGCGGCGGCCGCGTGTTGTTCGACGCCCGCGTGCCCGCGCGCGACGTCACCGTGCTCAGCAACGGCGTAGCGGAGTTCCGCGCATGACAACAACGACAACCATGAAGAGCGCGCTTGACGGCGTACGCGTGCTGGATCTTTCGCGCATCCTGGCCGGCCCCTGGTGCGCCCAGAACCTGGCCGACCTCGGCGCCGAGGTGATCAAGGTAGAGCGACCCGGCGTGGGCGACGACACCCGCTCCTGGGGCCCTCCCTGGCTGCCCGACGGCGACGGCAAGCCCTCGCGCGATGCCACCTACTACGCTGGCGCCAATCGCGGCAAGCGCTCGGTCACGCTCGATATCGCCAGCCCCGAAGGGCAGAGCATCGTGCGCGAGCTGGCGGCGAAATCGCAAATCGTGCTGGAGAACTACAAGGTTGGCGACCTGAAGCGCTACGGCCTGGACTACGACAGCCTCAAGGCCATCAACCCGGCGCTGGTCTATTGCTCCATCACCGGCTACGGCCAGGAAGGCCCGAGCGCGCACAAGCCCGGCTACGACTTCATCTTCCAGGGCATCGGCGGGCTGATGAGCATCACGGGCGAACGCGACGACCTGCCCGGCGGCGGCCCGCAAAAGGTCGGCGTGGCCGTGGTCGACATGCTCACCGGCATGTATGCCACCGTGGCCGTGCTGGCCGCGCTGCGCCATGCCGAGCGTACCGGCGAGGGGCAGCGGATCGACATGGCGCTGCTCGACGCGGTGGTGGCGGTCGGGGCGACGCCAATCCTGGCGCAGAAGATCACCGGAAAGACGCCGCAGCGCTTCGGGAACGCGCATGCAAACATGGTGCCGTACCACGTGTTTGCCACGGCGGACGGCTACATGATCGTGGCCGCGGGCAACGACGGGCAATGGCAAGGGTACTGCCGGGGCGTGGCGCGTCCGGACCTTGCCACGGACGAACGCTTCACCACCGCCACTGGCCGCATCGTCAATCGCGATGTGCTGGTGCCGCTGCTCGAAGCCCATATGTGCACGGGCACGACCGCGCATTGGGTGCAAGCGCTGGAACGCGAGGGCATTCCTTGCGGGCCGATCAACGACTATGCGCAGGTGCTGGAGGATCCGCAGGTCAGGTACCGTGAACTGCAGGTGGATATGGTGCGCAGCGATGGCGGGGTTTGTCCCACGGTGAAGAGTCCGTTGCGGCTTTCGGCCACGCCGGTGCGGTACGACGCGGCGCCCCCGCGGCTGGGCGAACATACCGAGGCGGTGCTTTCGGGCGTGCTGGGCATGTCGGCAGCGCGGATCGCGGCCCTGCGCGAACAAGGCTTGATCTGAGGCCGGTTCCGGCGGTACGCGTTACCCGGGTGCAGCCGCCGGGGTGCGTACCATCGGCCTGCGGACGGCGGCGCATAAGATGCCGCCAGCCGTCAGGACCCGAACAGCATCAGGCCAATCTTGACGGCCGAGACCACGATGGCGAGCAGCAGCCCGCAAATCAGCTGCTGGCTGTCTCGTGGCTCCCACGACAGTGCGGCGGCTACAAACGCCTTGCGCTGGTATCGCGCCTTGTCGGAGACAACCCCCAGGTCATTCGGTATGCCCTTGGCGATCATTGCGCCCTTGAGGCGCCGGGTCATGCCTTCGATGACGATCTCCGTCCAATGCCCGAAGAAATTCGCCATTGCGTGCGCCATCAAAAGACACCCCACAGCCGTACCCTGCTCATATCCGACACGGCCTTCGCTTCATCGGCAGACTCATCGGCAGGCTCGACCAGTTCAAGAGGCAGTTTGGCTTCACGCGGCTTCAGCATCAATACGACCTCCATGTCGAGCGCGTGAGCGTAATTCACGATCGTCTCCATCGAGGGCCCGAGCGAACCGCCGCCATTCTCGATCCGGCTGATCTCGGATTGCAGCATGCCGCTGTCGGCGGATTGTTGCGCCTGTGTTTTGCCGCTCTTCTGGCGCGCGGCGCGCAGGATGCTTCCGACCCGGCCAGCCATCGCAAACCGCGTATCGGGATCTTCGTCGAGCTTCTGCATTTCCGCCAGATAGGCGCGGCGTGTCTCAGGCTTGTCGAGAGCCCGTTTGCGAAACTTCTCGAACGAATCGGGATTCAAAACGTTCTTGCCATCTTTGGCCATGATGCGCTCCTTTGCTTCCAGGTACGTTCCTTCGCATGGCGCTCTGCCCGGGCGGCGTTCGTGTCGATAAGACAAGGCACCTCCTTATTATTGGTTATTCCCGATAATTTGTAAGTCCCGTGGAGTCGCGTGCATCGTTCTGCCCATGGATCGAGGCTGGACTCTTTGTTTTTAGATCGAACTATCAGGCGCTATTCCCGTGACGTCCAGAAAACTTTTGTTGCTATGGTCGGCCGGTCAATTGCAATCAGGCATGGCGACGCCCGGGATATGGCCATCCGGCAAGAGCTGTGCCCCAGCCCACCGGACATGATCCATATCAAGCCTCGCGTGCCCGGTTCCCGGCACAATGCTCCTGAACGCTCCAGCCTTCCAACTCCCACCCAAGGTGAGGCCCATGTTTCCTGAATTCCGCGATCAGATATCCATCCTCAAGACCCAGGACGCCCACTTTGCGCGGCTGTTCACCCGCCACAACGAACTGGACCATGAGATCAAGAATATGGAGGCGGGCACGGTTCCCGCAGATGGCACCGCCATCGAGATCCTCAAGAAGGAAAAGCTGCTGCTGAAGGACCAGCTCTACGTGATCCTGCGCAAGGTCTCGGCTTCCTGAAGCCAATTTCAAATCCGCCAATCTGCCAATTGAAAGGCCATCCCATGTTCAAACATATCCTGCTCCCCATCGACGGATCGGAACTCTCGCAAAAGGCCTTCCCGGCGGCCGTCGAGTTCGCGCGGACGACCGGCGCCAAGCTGACTCCGTATATGTGCCTCGAGGAGTATCCGTTCCTGATGTCCAGCGACGCGGGCCATGAGAAGAAGTCGGTCTTCGAGCACCGCATCGAGGCGGCGGCGCGCGAGGAACTGGCCAAGGTGGAATCGGCCGCGGCACTGGCCGGCGTGCCATGTGCGGGTGCCACGTCCATTGCGTCCGCTCCCTATCGGGGCATCATCGGCATGGCGAAGGAGCTAGGTTGCGACGTGATCTTCATGGCGTCGCACGGGCGGCGCGGCATCAGCGGCCTGCTGCTGGGCAGCGAGACCCAGAAGGTGCTGACGCATAGCGATATTCCGGTGCTGGTGTTCCGCTGAGCATGCCAGGGGATTCGTGATTTTTGATTTTTGATTTGTTGCGCCGCACTAGCGGCGCAATCTCCCTGCGTCACACGGATCCCGCCGACCCGAGCGCTCACCGCCGACTCGGCGGGATCTTCATCTTCATCTGCCGCGCCCAGGCACTCAGGCCGCGGACGCCATCATCTGCCGCTGCCGGTACTCCCCGGGCGCTACTCCCGTCCATTTCTTGAACGCCCGATGGAACGTGCTGGGTTCTGAAAACCCCACGCGCAGCGCCACCTGCTGCAGTGCAAGGTCCGTGTGTTCCAGGAAGGCGATGGCCGCGTCGCGGCGCAGGCTGTCTTTGATGCTCTGGTAGCCGCGCCCTTCTTCGCGCAGGCGGCGGCGCAGGGTTTGCGGCGTCAGGCGCAGGGTCTCGGCCATTTGTTCCAGCGAGGGCAGTTCATCGTCGAGGTGGCAGCGCAGGTGGCGCCGGATGCGCTCGGCGAGGCAGGAGTCGTCGCGGTAGCGGGTGAGCAGGTTGCGCGGCGTGTCGTTCAGGAAGGCTTGCAGGCTGCTGGCGTCCTGGACCACGGGCAGGCGCAGCCAGCTGGCGTCGAAGTGCAAGGCGGTGTGCGGCTGGCCATAGCGGACCTGGGTGTTGAAGACCCGTTCGGTGTCGGTGAGCCGGGATGGCCCGCGCGCTGGTTCCGGCGCGCGCGCGGCCAGGTCGACGCCGGCGAGGGGAATGCGCTGCGCCACCAGCCAGTTGGCCACCCCGTAAGCCTGGAAGGCGAAGGTGGATTGCGCGTACTGGCGGCACGCCGTGGCGGGCGCGCGAGGCAGCAGGAGCAGGGTGGCGCGGCCGTCGCGCTGTTGCAGCCGAGGCACGAAATCGACCAGGTGCAGGCGATACTGGTTCAGCCCGGCGCGCATGGCGTCTTCCAGCGTGGCGCAGTGGATCAACGCCTGGCAGGCCTGGGCGAACACGCCCGGTGCCACGGGCCGGCTGAGCAAGCCCCAGAACTCATCGCGCGTGACGCGCCGCATCGAGCGCATCAGCGCGGCAAACTGGCCCTCGCTCACGCGCGCGTTGGGCGACTGCAGCAACGCGGGCGAAATGGCGGCGCGGCGCAGCAGGGCGTCGATGTCGCAGCCAAGGCGGCGCGCGCCTTGCACGATCTGGTGCAGCTGCAGCACGGAAATGGTGTGGCGCGTGGGCGGCTGAGCAGCGTCAGCGCCCGGTGTGCCTGGCGGGAGGGAACTGAGCGGCACCGTCATCGATGACGGCGCGGATGCCCTGAGTGCGGCGATTTGCATTGTCTCCTCGTTCTCAACGGACTCCCCGGTCCTGGTCCGGATCTCCCCTGGGCTGCATCTCGCTGCACTGCAGCGCAACGCGCGGGCTTGCCGGACCGCTGCCGGTTCTGTGCCGGCTATGTGCGCCAGTTAACCCGATGCTGCGCCCCAGCACAATCCGGATTTACCAAAGGCAGGCTTTTCCCTGAACGATTCGGCCAATCATTTTGGGCCGAATGGTCATTGTCCACGCAGTGCACCATCGCGCAATCTCATCCCTTGCTGGCCTGTGCATCCGCAGGGCGCGGCGTGGCGGTTCAAGAGGGGAGAAGCAGGATGCAGATAGGACGTCGCAGGACCCTGTTACGGCTTGGCGCGGCCTCGTTGGCCGCTGGCGGCGGCATCTCCGGGATCGCCAGCGCGCTCGCGCAAGGCGCCGTGCCCACCGGATACCCCGCCAAGCCGGTGCGGCTGGTGGTGCCTTATCCGGCGGGCGGCGCCACCGACGTGCTCGCCCGCGCCATTGCCGCTCCGCTTGGCCAGCAGTGGCAGCGCACGGTGGTGGTGGAAAATCGCCCGGGCGCCAGCGGCATGATCGGTGCCGATGCGGTGGCCAAGGCGCCTGCCGATGGTTACACCTTGCTGCTCACGCTGACCAGCGTGGTGCAGTTGCCCAGCCAGTATGCAAAGCCGCCCTTTGACCCGATGCGCGACCTGGTTGCGCTGTCGGAACTGGCGACTTCGCACCTCGTAGTGGCCGCCAATTCGTCCATGCCTGGCAGCCTCGCCGAGGTGGTGCAAATGGCGAAGGGCAAGCCGAAAGGGTATTCCTACGGCACCTACGGCACCGGCAGCGGTGCGCACCTCTATATGGAAGTGTTTACCGGCGCCGCCGGGCTGGACATGATCCATGTCCCCTACAAAGGCGAGGCGCCGTTGCTCAACGACCTGCTGGGCGGCCAGGTGTCGGTGGGCACCATCTCCGTGATGGGGATCAAGCCGCATATGCGCACCGGCCGCCTGCGCGCGCTGGCCGTGGTGGGCAACACCCGGGCGCCCATGCTGCCCGAGGTGCCGACCTTCCAGGAACTGGGCTACAGCGGCCTGGACGGGCCCGGCTGGTTCGGCCTGTTCGCCCCGGCCGGCACGCCGCGGCCGATCGTGGACAAGGTTTCGGCGGACGTGAACGCCATCCTGGCCACGCCCGATATCCGGCAGCGCATGACCGACCTTGGCGTGATCGTCAAAGGCACCCGGCCGATGGAGTTCGCCGAGGTGGCGCGCGCCGACCAGGCTTACTGGAACGGCGTGATCCGCAAGCTCAATATCCGGCTCGACTGAGCCTGCAGCATTTCCCAACCCTCTCGTGCCCGTTCGGGGCGGATTCAGGAGCAGCGATGCAGCACACGCGCCGCAAGGCATTGCAGCAGATCGGAGCCGGTGCCCTCGCCGCCGGCGGCCTGGGCCTGGGGCTGAGCCCCGCGCGTGCCGACGCTTTCCCGGCCAAGCCCGTGCGGCTGGTGGTGCCCTACCCCGCGGGCGGCGCCACCGATGTGCTGGCACGCGCCATTGCCGAGCCGCTCGGCAAGATGTGGCAGCGCCCCATCGTGGTGGAAAACCGCCCAGGCGCCAGCGGCATGATCGGCGCCGACGCCGTGGCCAAGGCCGATGCCGACGGCCATACCGCGCTGCTTACCATCACCACGCTGGTCCAGGCCCCCAGCCTCTACGCCAAGGCGCCGTTCGACCCGGTGCGCGATTTCGCCCCGGTGTCCAATCTTGGCACCACCAGCCTGGTGTTTGCGGTGCACAACTCGGTGCCCGCCACGACGCTGGCCGAATTCATCGCGCTGGTGAAGTCCAGGCCAAGGCAGTTCAACTATGGCTCCTACGGCACCGGCTCAAGCGGCCATCTCTACTGCGAAGTGTTCAACGAGGCGGCGGGGCTGGACATGACCCACGTGTCGTACAAGGGCGAGGCGCCGGAACTGAACGACCTGCTCGGCGGGCAGATACCCGCGGCGATCATCTCGGTGATGGGCGCGCGCCCGCACACGGCAACCGGCCGCCTGCGCGCGCTGGCGGTGACCGGCCCCGCGCGTGCGCCGCAATTGCCAGACGTGCCGACCTTTCGCGAGTCTGGCATCGCGGGCATGGATTCGATGGGCTGGTTCGGGCTGTTGCTGCCGGCCGCCGCGCCGCGCCCGGTGATCGAAAAGTTCTCCTCGGACGTCAACCGCGTGCTGGCCATGCCAGCCGTGCGCGCGCGCATGAACGACATGGGCGTGGTGCTTGCCGGCAGCACGCCCGATGCCTTCGCCGAGACCATGCGTAGCGATTACGCGCGCTGGGGCAAGGTCATCCGCACCCGGAACATCCGTCTTGACTAACGTCGTCTTGATGCACGGCGCCTCGATGCCCGCCAGGCCGGTGGCGGCCGGTAATTTTCCCACTTTGTGTTTCTCATGAATCAAGCTGCTTCTGCTACCCACGCTCCGGCCTACCGTTCTCCCCACTGGCCTCCAGGCATGCCCGCCGAGGTGTGCGTGCCGCGCACCAGCCTGGCCTACAACGTCGAGGTGGCCGCCCGGCGCTATCCGGACAAGACCGCGATCCAGTATTTCCATACGGCCATCTCCTACGCCAGCCTGCATGCGCAGATCGAGCGCATGGCCGGCTACCTGCAGCAGGCTTGCGGCGTGGCGCCGGGCGACCGCGTGATGCTGTTCAGCCAGAACTGCCCGCAGTTCATCGTCGCCTACTACGCCATCCTGCGTGCCGAGGCGGTGGTCGTGCCAGCCAACCCGATGTGGCTGACCGGGGAGCTCGAACACGTGGCCGCGGACAGCGGCGCGGTGGCGGCCTTCGTCGCGGCGGAGCTATATCCGCAGATTGCGCCGCTGCATGGCGCCGGGCTGGCGCATGTCATCGTGCATCAGTACGGGGACATGCTCGAGGCGGCCGGCGGCACCGACAGCGTGCCCGCCTGGCTTTACGAGCGCACCCCGCTGCCCGCCTGCGCGCCCGCAGGCGCCACGCTGGCGACATGGACACAGGCCGACGCCGCGGGCCATGCCCCACGCGCGCATGAGGCCGGCTACGACACGCTGTGCATGCTGGCCTACACCTCGGGCACCACTGGCCATCCCAAGGGCTGCATGCATACGCACGGCACGCTGATGAGCGCGGCGGTGGGCTCGCAACTGTGGCGCAGCGCCAGCCCGCAGAGCGTGTGCTTGTCGGTCGCACCGATGTTCCATCTGCTGGGCATGCAGAACGGCATCCACGCGCCGCTTTACCTGGGCGCCACCATCGTGCTGCTGCCGCGCTGGGATCGCGCGGCAGCAGCAGACCTGATCGAGCGCTACCAGGTTTCCACCTGGGGCGCGCCGCCCGCCATGCTGGTGGATTTCTTCGCGCAGCCGGGCATCGGCGAGCGCAACCTCTCCAGCCTTGCCTACCTGGGCGGCGGCGGGGCCGCCATGCCGGACGCCGTGGCCACCATGCTGCAGGAGCGCTTTGGCCTGCCTTACGTGGAGGCGTACGGCCTGACCGAGACCGCCGCCTTCCTGCTGTCCAATCCGCGCCACCGGCCCAAGCGCGAATGCCTTGGCATCGCCACGTTCGGCGTGGACGCGCGCGTGATCGACCCGCACACGCTGGCCGAGCTGCCGCAGGGCGAACTGGGCGAGATCGTGACCCATGGCGCGCAGGTGATGCGCGGCTACTGGCGCAACCCGCAAGCCGATGCGGAATCGTTCATCGAGATCGATGGCAAGCGCTTCCTGCGCACCGGCGACCTCGGCTTCATGGATGAGGAAGGCTATTTCTTCATGCGCGACCGGCTCAAACGCATGATCAACGCATCCGGCTTCAAGGTCTGGCCGGCGGAGGTGGAGAACCTGCTCTACGGCCATCCCGCCGTCCACGAAGCCTGCGTGATCGCCGCGCGCGACGCGCGCCGCGGCGAGACCGTCAAGGCCGTGGTGGCGCTCAAGCCGGCCGCGCGCGGCACGCCCGAGGCCAGCGCCGAGCAGATCATGGCGTGGTGCCGCGAGCGGCTGGCGGCCTACAAGGTGCCGCGCATTGTCAGCTTTGTCGACGCCTTGCCCAAATCGGCCACCGGCAAGATCCAGTGGCGGGCACTGCAGGAGCTGGAGCAGGGCCAAGGCGGAGATCAGTCGGCCGCCGCCGGCAGCGTGGCCTGAACCAGAACAACGAGAACACCGAGAACAACGAGAACGATGGGAGACATCATGAAGACATCGAGACGAAACTGGCTGGGCCAGGCGGCAGTGCTGGGCGGCGGTGCGTTGCTGGGCGGATGGCAGTGGCCCGCGCAGGCGCAGGGCACCTATCCGGCGCGGCCCATCCGCATGGTGGTGCCGTATCCCGCCGGCGGCGGCACCGATACCATCGCGCGCATGATCGGCCAGCGCCTGACCGAGGCCTGGGGCCAGCCGGTGGTGGTTGACAACAAGCCCGGCGCCAGTGGCATGCTGGGCAACGACATCGTGGCCAAGGCGCCGCCCGACGGCTACACGATGCTGCTCGGCATCACCGCCATGATCCAGTCGCCCAGCCTGTACAAGCGCATTCCGTACGACGTGGCCCGCGACTTCGCGCCGGTTTCACTGCTGGCCAGGTCCTCCGACCTGTTCGTGGTGCCCAACCGGGTGCCGGCCAGCACGCTCGCTGAGTTCGTGGCCCTGGCCAAGGCCGGCAAGCTCAGCTACGGCTCCTACGGCAACGGCACCTCCTCGCATTTGCATGGCGAGCTGCTCAAGATGCAGGCGCACGTGGACCTTGCACACATTCCATACAAAGGCGCCGCGCCGCTGATGAGCGACGTGCTGGGTGGGCAGGTGGATTCGGCGTTTGTCGATGTGACCTCGGCCAACAGCTATCTGAATAGCGGGAAGTTCAAGATCCTCGCCATCACGGGCGCCCAGCGCTACAAATCGATTCCCTCGGTGCCGACTTTCGCGCAGGCCGGCTTCACCGGGTTTGAGCCGAGCGGCTGGTTCTCGATGTTCCTGCCCGCCAATACGCCGCGCGACGTGGTTACCCGGCTCTCCACCGAGATCGCCCGCATCGTGCGGCTCCCGGACATCTCGCAAAAGCTGGTGGCGATGGGGCTGCAGCCGGTGGGCTCGTCCCCGGAAGAACTGGCCGCGGTGATCGCGACGGACACGCCCAAGTGGGCGCGCATCGTCCGCGACGCCAACATCCAGCTTGACTGACGCGCCGATTTTATGACTGCTACTGCATTTATTCACCGAGCCAACCCAGAGGAGTTCGCCATGGAGACCATTCGCTACGCCGTTGCCGACGGGGTTGCCACCCTCACGCTCGACTTCCCGAAACGCAAGAACGCCCTGAACGGCACCATGCGCCGCGAAATCGGCGAGGTTGTGCACCAGTTGCGCCAGGACACCAGCGTGCGCGCGCTGATCCTCACCGGCGCGGGCACGGATTTCTGTTCCGGCGGCGACATCAGCTCGATGCAAGGCGAAATCAGCGCTGACCAGGGCCGCCAGCGCCTGGCGGCCATCCATCCCTGGCTGGAAGACCTGATCCACCTCGACCGTCCCGTGATCGCGGCGGTAGACGGCGCGGCCTATGGCGCCGGCTTCAGCCTGGCTCTCGTGGCCGACATCATCCTGGCCACGCCGCGCGCGCGCTTTGGCCTGCCTTTCCTGCGCCTGGGCCTGATCCCGGATTGCGGTGTGTTCTACACGCTGCCGCGCATGATCGGCCTGCAGCGCGCCAAGGCGCTGATGTTCTCGATGCGTGAACTGAGCGCCGCAGCGGCGCTGGAGCAGGGCATCGTGATGGAAATCGTGCCGCCGGAGGATCTGCATGCCCGCGCGCTGGCGCTCGCCTCGGCCTTTACCGAAGCTTCGTCGGTAGCGGTTGCGCTGACCAAGAAGGCGCTCAATGCCTCGCTGAACCAGGACCTGCACAGCATGCTGGAGATGGAGGCAGACGGCCAGGGTATCGCTTTCGCCACCGAGTACCGCAAGGAGGCCGCCGCGCGCTTCCTGGAAAAGCAGCCGCCGCGCTATCGCTGGCCCGACTGAACCACCACACAACCACACAACAACAAGCGCGTGGTGCTGCAACGCAACACCGGCAACACCGGCAACCATCAAGGAGAACAACATGGGAAATTCCGACAAGAACATGGCGATGGCCGCCCGCAAGGTGCCCTGGATGAGCGAAGACCTGGTCATGTTCCAGGACACCGTCCGCCGCTTCGTGGAGCGCGAGCTGGTGCCGAACGAGGCGCGCTGGGCCGAGCGCGGCTACATCGACCGCGAAGTCTGGAACCGCGCCGGCGAGGTTGGCCTGCTGTGCGCCAGCATTCCTGAGGAGTACGGCGGCGGCGGCGGGAACTTTGCCCACGAGGCTGTGATCTGTAACGAAATGGCACGCGCCATCGCCACCAGCCTGGGCAATGGCGTGCACAGCGGCATCGTGGCCCATTACTTGCTCAACTACGGTACCGAGGCGCAGAAGCGCAAATGGCTTGCGCAGATGGCTTCAGGCGCCATGGTGGCCGCCATCGCCATGTCGGAGCCCGGCGCGGGCTCGGATCTCAAGTCGGTACGCACCCGAGCGGTGCGTGAGAAGACCCAGAACGGAGACATCTATCGCATCAACGGTGCAAAAACCTTCATCACCAATGGCTACCACGCCGACCTCGTTTGCGTGGTAGCCAAGACCGATCCCGATGCCGGCGCGAAAGGGGTCTCGCTCATCATGGTCGAGACCCGGGACCAGCCTGGCTTCAGGCGCGGCCGAATTCTGGAAAAAATCGGGCAGAAAGGCCAGGACACCGCCGAGTTGTTCTTCGACGACGTGTGCGTGCCGGTGGAGAACCTGCTGGGCGACGAGGAGGGCAAGGGCTTCTATCAGCTGATGCAGCAACTGCCGCAGGAGCGCATGATCATCGCGCTTGGTGCGGTGGCGAGCATGCAGCGCGCGATCGAGCTCACCACCGACTACGTGCGCGAGCGGCAGGTGTTTGGAAAACCGCTGATCGATATGCAGAACACGCGCTTCAAGCTGGCGGAGTGCAAGACCGAGGCAACCATCGCCGCTACCTTCGTCGATGATTGCATGGTGCGCTTGCTGAGGGGCGAGCTCGATGCGCCCACGGCGGCCATGGCCAAGTGGTGGTGCTCGCAGAAGAACTGCGAAATCATCGACGAATGCCTGCAACTGCATGGCGGGTACGGCTATATGCTCGAATACCCGATCGCGCGCATGTATGCGAACGCGCGGGTCAGCAAGATTTATGGCGGCTCCAACGAAATCATGAAGGAGCTGGTGGCACGCACGCTGTGATGCGTGTGTGCGGGGCCATGCGGCAAGCCTCTCATGCCAACGTCGTAGTACGTTGGAAGTAGGCCGGCCGCAAAGTCCCGCCCAGTGGGGGTTGCGAGGGGGCAAGCGCGTTTCTCGTTACAAAAGCAGGTGTGCACGGAATAACGGAAAGGTGTAATGTGTGTCACAAGACATGGTTCAAATGCCCGTCGCGAGTGGGGCCTGAAGTGGTAGTACGGTGAGTCGAGCTGATCCGTTGCGCCATTGCAAAGCTCGTCAACCGACTCTCAGCTCTCGCCGTTATTTGACTATGATTAAGTAAAGATTTCGCAACATGGCAGCACCGCCAAGCCGGGGTGGCGGAACCGCAAGCGCTGCCGCGAGATCTTGAGTTGTAGTAGATCTACCTTCGCCTCGGACGGGTCTCTGACGGGAGTGAGGTATGGACATTTTCGGCCACTACGCCACACGCTTCGAAGGTCGCAAGGAAGAGGAATACAGCATCCAGGAGTACCTGGATATCTGCAAGAAGGATCCTTCCGCCTATGCGACCGCATCCGAGCGCATGCTCGCCGCCATTGGTCAGCCCGAACTGGTGGATACCCACCACGATCCTCGGCTGTCCCGCCTGTTCTTCAACAAGGTCATCAGGGTCTATCCGGCCTTCCGCGAGTTCTACGGCATGGAGGACACGATCGAGCAGATCGTCGCCTTCTTCAAGCATGCCGCGCAAGGGCTCGAGGAGCGCAAGCAGATCCTTTACCTGCTTGGGCCTCCGGGGGGGGGCAAGTCCTCGCTCGCGGAAAAACTCAAGGCGTTGATGGAGCAGATTCCCATCTACGCATTGAAGGGTTCGCCTATCCATGAATCGCCGCTCGGGCTGTTCTCCCCCGAGGAAGACGGCAAGATCCTGGAAGAGGACTACGGCATCCCGGTGCGCTATCTCAACACCATCGCCTCGCCCTGGGCGGTCAAGCGCCTGCATGAGTTCAACGGCGACATCACGCGCTTTCGCGTGGTCAAGCTGCGCCCGTCGGTGTTGTCGCAGATCGCGATTTCCAAGACGGAGCCGGGCGATGAAAACAACCAGGACATCTCCTCGCTGGTCGGCAAGGTAGATATCAGGAAGCTGGAAGATTTCCCGCAGGACGATCCGGACGCTTACTCATATTCCGGCGGGTTGTGCCTGGCCAACCGCGGGCTGCTTGAGTTCGTGGAGATGTTCAAGGCGCCGATCAAGGTGCTGCACCCGCTGCTGACCGCCACCCAGGAGGGCAACTACAAGGGCACCGAAGGCTTCGGCGCGATCCCCTTCGACGGCATCATCCTGGCGCACTCGAACGAAGCCGAGTGGACAACCTTCAAGGCCGACAAGAACAACGAGGCTTTCCTCGACCGGATCTACATCGTCAAGGTGCCGTACTGCCTGCGCGTGTCGGAGGAGGTGAAGATCTACGACAAGCTGTTGCGCAGCAGTTCGCTGTCGGCCGCGCCTTGCGCGCCCAACACCTTGAAGATGATGGGGCAGTTCGCTGTGCTCACCCGCATCAAGGAGCCGGAGAATTCAAACATCTTCTCCAAGATGCGCGTCTATGACGGCGAGAGCCTGAAAGATGTCGACCCCAAGGCCAAGTCGTACCAGGAGTATCGCGACTACGCTGGCATCGACGAGGGCATGAACGGCTTGTCCACGCGTTTCGCCTTCAAGGTCTTGTCCAAGGTCTTCAACTTCGACAATACCGAGGTGGCCGCCAATCCGGTGCACCTGCTCTATGTGCTCGAGCAACAGATCGAGCGCGAGCAGTTCCCGCCGGAGCAGGAGGCCAAGCTGCGGTCGTACATCAAGGAGTACCTGACCGCACCGTTCGTGGAGTTCATCGGCAAGGAGATCCAGACCGCTTACCTGGAGTCGTACTCCGAATACGGCCAGAACATCTTCGATCGCTACGTGGTCTTTGCGGACCTGTGGATCCAGGACCAGGAATATCGCGACCCGAATACCGGTGAGATTCTCGATCGCAACGCGTTGAACGACGAGCTTGAAAAAGTCGAGAAGCCTGCGGGGATATCCAACCCCAAGGACTTCCGCAACGAGATCGTCAACTTCGTGCTGCGCGCGCGGGCCAACAACGCGGGCAAGAACCCCGCGTGGACCAGCTACGAGAAGTTGCGCATGGTGATTGAGAAGCGCATGTTCTCCACCACCGAAGATCTGTTGCCCGTGATCTCGTTCAACGCCAAATCCTCTCGCGAGGATCAGGACAAGCACGCGAACTTCGTCAACCGCATGGTTGAGAAGGGATACACCGCGAAGCAGGTCCGCTTACTTGTGGAGTGGTATTTGCGCGTAAGAAAATCATCGTAACGGCGCCTGAACGAGGCCTCTAAGCGAGGGCAAGCATATGGCCACGGTCATCGATCGGCGCGAGAACGGCGGCAACAAGAGTGCCGTCAACCAGCAACGCTTCATCAAACGCTACCGCGAACAGATACGCCAGGCGGTAGCGAAGGCGGTGTCCGGCCGGAAGATCATGGACATCGAACAAAGCGGGCAGGTGTCCATTCCGGTCAAGGACATCTCCGAGCCCGCTTTTCACCACGGCCAGGGCGGCCGGCGGGAGTGGATCCATCCGGGCAACAAGAAATTTGTCCGGGGGGACAGTTTCGACCGCCAGCAGCAAGGCGGGGGTGGAGGCGGCTCCAAGGCGAGCGATTCGGGTGAAGGCGAGGATGATTTCGTCTTCAGCCTGTCGCGCGAGGATTTCCTCAACTTCTTCTTCGAGGACATGGCGCTGCCGGACATGGCCAAGCGCCACCTTGCCAAGATCGCCGAGGTCCGCAAGGTCCGGGCTGGCTTCTCGATCGACGGCACGCCGTCCAACCTGTCCATCCTGCGCACGATGCGAAGCTCGCTCGGGCGGCGCATTGCCTTGTCCAGTCCTTACCAGAAAAAGCTCGCGGTGCTGGAGCAGGAGTATGGCGAGGTGCTGGAGCAGGACGGGCCTTACTCGGCACGGGCGCTGGAGCTGATGAAGGAAATGCGTCACCTGCGCGCCTGCGTGGAGCGCGTGCCCTTTATCGAAAAGCTCGACCTGCGCTACAACAATCGCGTGCTGAAAAAGCGCCCGCAGGCACAGGCGGTGATGTTCTGCCTGATGGATGTGTCCGGGTCCATGGATGAGAGCCGCAAGGATCTCGCCAAGCGCTTTTTCATGCTCCTGTACCTCTTCCTCAAGCGCAACTACGATCGCATCGACGTGGTGTTCATTCGTCATCACACGGTGGCGAAGGAAGTGAACGAGGAAGATTTCTTCCATTCGCGCGAATCCGGTGGTACGGTCGTATCGAGCGCGCTCAAGCTGATGGTCGAGGTAATTCACGACCGCTATCCCGCCAGCCAGTGGAATATCTACTGCGCCCAGGCCTCGGATGGCGACAACTGGGCGGGCGATTCGGAGTTGTGCGGGCGCTTGCTGCGCGAGTCCATCCTGCCGCTGGTGCAGTACTACGCCTATGTGGAAGTGGCTTCGGAAGAGCCGCAGAACCTGTGGGAAGAGTATCTGGCGGTCAAGGACCGGCATGAGAACTTCGCCATGCAGCGCATCATCGGGGCGGACGAGATTTACCCTGTGCTGCATGACCTGTTCCAGAAAAAAGCGGCATGGCCATCCAGCCGCTGAAGTCGCCCTGGTTTTTTGCAGGTGTTTTCCCCTCTCCCGCAGTGCGGGAGAGGGGCGCAACCCTAGCTTCACCCGCAACGGGGGTCGTAAATGGCATATCTCTCTACCGGCTCGGAGTGGACCTTTGAGCTGATCCAGCGTTATGACCGCGAAATCGCACGCATTGCCGGCGATTTCGGTCTGGACACCTATCCCAACCAGGTTGAGATCATTACCGCGGAGCAGATGCTCGACGCCTATGCGTCGTCTGGCCTGCCTGTGGGCTACAGCCATTGGTCGTACGGCAAGCATTTTCTCGCGTCCGAGCGCAGCTACCAGCGCGGGCACATGGGCCTGGCCTACGAGATCGTCATCAACTCGAATCCCTGCATCGCGTACTTGATGGAGGAGAACACCATGCCCATGCAGGCGCTGACCATCGCGCACGCCTGCTACGGCCACAACTCCTTCTTCAAGGGCAACTACCTGTTCCGCACCTGGACCAACGCCGATGCCATCATCGACTACCTGCTGTTCGCCAAAAACTACGTAGCCGAATGCGAGCAGCGCTATGGGGAGCAGGAAGTCGAGGCGCTGCTCGATTCCTGCCACGCGCTGCAGAACTACGGCGTGGACCGCTACAAGCGGCCCAAGAAGCTCTCCATTGCCGAGGAGCAGGCGCGCCAGACCGAGCGGGAGAACTACCTGCAGACGCAGGTCAACGACCTGTGGCGCACCCTGCCCAAGCACCGCGCGCATGCGCTGGAAGACGATGAAGGGTTCGAGCGCGACGCCGCCTTCCCGCCGGAGCCGCAGGAAAACCTGCTCTACTTCATCGAGAAGAACGCGCCCAAGCTGGCGCCGTGGCAGCGCGAGATCGTGCGCATCGTGCGCAAGATCGCGCAGTACTTCTACCCGCAGCGCCAGACCAAGGTCATGAACGAAGGCTGGGCCACGTTCTGGCACTACACCATCCTGCACCAGCTGTATGAAGAGGGCCTGGTCAACGACGCCTTCATGATGGAGCTGCTGCAGGCGCATACCAATGTGATTTACCAGCCGCCGTACAACAGCCCTTACTACAGCGGCCTCAACCCGTACACCGTGGGCTTCCTGATGTTCCAGGACCTGCGCCGGATGTGCGAGAACCCGACCGAGGAAGACTACCGCTGGGCGCCGGAATTCGCCGGCAGCGACTGGCGCAAGACGCTCGACTTCGCCATGCGCAACTTCAAGGACGAGAGCTTCCTGCTGCAGTTCCTGTCGCCGCGCGTGATCCGCGAGCTCAAGCTGTTCTCCGTGCTCGACGACGACCGCGAAGGCAAGCTACGCGTGACCGCTATTCATGACGATGAGGGTTACCGGAACATCCGCCAGTTGCTGGCCAACCAGTACGACCTGTCGAACATGGAGCCCAACATCCAGATCACCAATGTGGATGTGGGCGGAGACCGCTCCCTGACTCTGCGCCACCTGCAGAACGACCGCCGCCCGCTGGCGCAGAATTTCGACGAGGTGATCCGCCACGTCACGCGGCTGTGGGGCTTTACGGTGCGCCTGGAAGTGGCCTATGAAGATGGCCGGCGCGAATCCAAGTACGAATGCAAGCCGGAACGCCGGCATCGCAAGGCGGCTTGAATGGGCATGGCAGCGTCAGCCTGCGCGGGCGGTGGATGACACCGCCCGCATGATGGCCTGCGCGGCCCACAAGCCGGTAGCCGCGGCAGCGTCCGTGAAGGGCGCATTCACGTAGTCCCCCGCCAGGAAGACCCGTTGCCGCGATGCCGGCGCACGGCTGCGGTACGCCAGCACGTCGGCGGCGCGGCCGACCGGCACCGTGGGCATTGCCTGCGCCCAGCGCGTGACCAGGCAGTCCTGCAATTGCCGCGAGATGCCCGGCAGGTAATGTTCGACCCCGGGCAGCACGTCGGCGAGGATCTGCGCATCGCTCGCGCCCAACCGATCCGCGGCGGCGCGGTCTTCCAGCATGACCTGGATGACTTGTCCATGTCCGCCGGCGGGACGCGCTAGCGGGCGCTTGCCGGCGTCCAGCGCCAGCGCGGCTACGTACCGGCGCTCGGCACGCGGCACCAATACGCCGTAGACGCTCGCCAAAGCGGCCGGCACACGAAACCCCGGCCGTGTGAGCAAGGACAGGTTGATGGTGCGGCTGTAGGGCGTGGCGAGCAGGCGGCGCTCCAGCGCATCCCCGCCCGTCCAGGCTTGCCGGGCAAAGGGTGCCGGCAGGGCGCACACAACGTAGTCGGCCGTGGCTTCGAAGCCCGCGCCGCTCACCACCACGCCCGTGTCCTGCTGGCGGATCGATGCGACCCGCCGGCCGGTCTCCACCTGCAACGTGCGCGCCAGCGCGCGTGGCAGGCTTTGCAGGCCGCCGACCAGCGAAGTGTTGACACAGCGGCGCCAGCCGAAGCCGCTAGCCATCAGCATCAGCGCGGCGGAGGACGATTCAGGCGTGAGGAAATAGAATCCCTGCAATAGCGGCTCCGTGACATAGGCGAGCGCCTCGCGGCAACCACGCTGGCCAAGCCATTCGCTGGCGGAATCCGCATCGTAGCGCGCCCATTGGCCAAGGTCGTCGAGCGGCAGCGTGCGCAGCGCGCGGCCTTCGCGGCCCAGCGCCAGCCCCAAGCCGAGCCAGGCCGGCAATCCGAGCAGGCCGCTGCGCAGCGGGTCCAGCAGGCTCTGTGCGCGCACGCGGCGCGGCCGGCCTTGGCGCACCACCGCGTTGAGGTCGCTGGCGGCTTGCAGTCCGCCGTCCAGGCCAAACCGCCGCGCCAGCGCCGGCAGCACCGTGTAGCCGCTCGACAGGAATTGTGCGCCGCACTCTATGCCATGCGGCCCGAGGGTTTCGCTGCGCATGCGGCCGCCGACATCCCCGGCGGCCTCGAACACGCGCACCCGCGCGCCGGCGCGGGCGAGCGCATCGGCCGCGCACAGCCCGGCAATGCCGGCGCCGGCCACGATTACTTCGGGGGCGCGGTGCGGGCCGGGCGAATGCGCCGGCAGCGCCGATGCGGGTGGAACGGGTGGAGCAGGTGTAACGGGTGAAGTGGGTGAAGGCAAGGCAGTGGTGTGCATGTTCTGGGACTTGTCCGGTTAGCCCGTGCTTGGGGCACCGTGCGACAATCTATCGGCTTGCCGCGTCGCAGCCAATTCGCTTTCTCCTCAGATTCCATCATGCCTGCCGCCACCGAACCGCCGAAGCGCCGCCAGCCCTCGCAGCAGCGCGCGCAACATACCGTCCAAGCCATCTTGCAAGCCGCGGCGCAGCTGTTCGCCGAACACGAGATGCGTGCCCAGCCTGAGCCCACCACCGAGCAGATCGCTGCGCTGGCAGGGGTTTCGGTTGGCTCGCTTTACCAGTACTTTGCAGACCGCGCGGCGATTGGCCGCACCTTGATCGAGCAACAGCGCGAGGCGGCGTTGGTGGCCCTGGAAACGATGCTGGCTGAACGCCTGGCCGCCATGCCGGCAGCGGCGGGACTGGCGGAGCCGCAAGCCGCGCGCGCCGCGCTGCGGGCTTATGTGCAGGCCTATGTGCTCAGCTTTGGTGGCTATGACGCGCATAGCCGCGCGCTGGCCCGCCTGGCCTGGCGCCATGATCGCGACGAGGATGCCGTGGCGGCGCTGCGCCTGGCCAGCGAACGGATCGGCGCGCAGTTGCAGGCGCTGGGCATGAGCGCGCTGCGCTTGCCCGCCCCGGCCCAGATGTTCGCGCTCACACGGGCCATGTTCGGGGTAGTGCGCTCGGCCGCGCTGGAGCGCTCGCCCTTGCTCGGCAGCCCGGCCCTGGAGGACGAGCTGGTTCGCCTGTGCTGGAGCCTGCTGCAGCGCGAGCCCGATGCCGGCTGATCCTGGCCGGCCCCGGTCCCGTCCGGGGCTCAGGCCGCGTCGGTGCTCCAGCTTCGGGCCAGATCGACCACGCCCGATCCAGGCTGGCCGCACACCGCCTCGCCCACCACCCTTGCCCAGTAAGCCTGCGACCCGTCCGCCAGTTGCCAGGCATGCAGGCGGCGGGTGTAGATCTGCAGGTCGTACTCCTCGGTGATGCCGATGGCGCCGTGCACGGCATGCGCGATGGCGGCCACTGGCGTGACCGCTTCGCTGGCGTTGAGCTTGCCGATGGCCGCGCGCAGCGGGTCCGGCTGCCAGCCGCCGCCGGCGCAGGCGATCTGCGCGGCCATGCGCGCGGCGGTGACATGTTCCGCCATCACGCTGATCTGGTGCTGGATGGCCTGGAACTTGCCGATGGCGCGGCCGAACTGCTGGCGGTCGTTGGCATATTGCAGCGTCATGTCGAACACATGCGACATGGCGCCGGCCAGCTGCACAGCGTGCAGGCAGGCCCCGATCTGGCGCAGCGTGCCCGCGGGCAGCGTAAACAGTGGCAATCCGTCCGATGCGGGGCGCGGCAGGACCACGGCCAGATCCGCGTGGGCGCCGGTCGGGCGGACTTGCGCGCGGGCACGTGGCAGCAGCATGCATTGCGTGCCTTCCTGCACCAGGAACCAGGCCGCTTGCGCGCCGCCTGCGACGAGGACTGCATCCGTGGCGCCCTCATCCATATCGAAGGTCGCCAGCGCGATGGGCTCGGCCGGCACCGCCAGCCCGGCGGCGTGCAGCAGCGCACGCGCGAACAAGGTCTGGCCCAGCGGCAAAGGCAGTGCGTGGCGGCCCAGCGCGAACAGCACCGGCGCCAGTTCGTCCAGCGGCAGGCCCGCCCCGCCGGCCGCCTCGGGCAGGAGGCAATCGGCAAAGCCGCTGTCTTGCAGTGATTGCCACAGGGGCAGGTGGTCGTCGCCGCGTTCGATGGCGCGGATGACGGCGGGCGTGCAGCAGTCGCGCAGCACGCTGTCGAGCGCGTCCGAGTAAGCGTTATGCATAGGGAACTCCGGTTCAGCGCAGGCCAAGGCCCCGGGCGATCATGCCGCGCAGGATCTCGCGCGTGCCGCCACGCAGCGAATAGGACGGGGCGACCTGGCTGACATAGGCCAGGGTGCGGTACAGGTCGGGATCGGCGGCGAGGTGCGGGTCGTCGCCCAGCGCGGCCTGCGCCAGCGCCGGAATGGACTGCTCGAACTCCGTGCCCAGGTCCTTGACCAGCGCGGCTTCCACCACCGGGCTCTCGCCTGCGGCAAGCCGGGCGGTCACCGCCAGCGACATGGCCCGCAGCACCGCCAGCCGGCCAGCCAGCCGGCCGATGGTGACGGTGTCGCGCCGTGCAGCCGGCGCGCGCCGCAGCGCCGCAATCCAGGTATCGAGCAGCACCACGCTGGAGTACAGCCGCTCCGGCCCGCTGCGCTCGAAGGCCAGCTCCGCGTTGACCTGCTCCCAGCCGCTGCCTTCGCGGCCCACCAGCGCCGCTTCAGGCAGCATCACGTCCTCGAAGCTGACTTCGGAGAAATGCGCGTCGCCGGCCAGGTCGCGGATCGGGCGCACGGTCACGCCCGGCGCGCACAGGTCGATGATGACCTGCGACAAGCCGCGCTGACGGTCCTCGCCCGTGCCGGAGGTGCGCACCAGCGCCAGCATGTAGTGGCAGCGATCGGCGTTGGTCGTCCAGATCTTGCGGCCGTTCAAGCGCCAGCCGCCGTCCGGCTGCGGCGTGGCGCGGGTCGCGACGCTGGCCAGGTCGGAGCCGGAGTTGGGCTCGCTCATGCCGATGCAGAAGAAGGCTTCGCCCTTGCAGATGCGCGGGAGATAGAAGGCCTTCTGCGCGTCGCTGCCGTAGCGCAGGATCAGCGGCCCGCTCTGGCGGTCGGCGATCCAGTGGGCCGAGACCGGCGCGCCGCAGGCCAGCAGCTCCTCCACCAGCACGAAACGCGAGAACGGATCGAGCCCGGCGCCGCCATGTTGCGCGGGCAAGGTGATGCCCACCCAGCCGTGGCGCGCCAGCGCGCGGCTGAAATCGGCGTTGAAGCCCATCCATGAACGGGCGCGGACTTCGGGCGCAAGGGCCGGCAGGTGTTCGGCCAGGAATGCCTTCACCTCGTGCCGGAAGGCGGCGGCGGCCGGCGGCAAGGCAGTCAGCTGGAACGTGCTGGGCAGTGAAGTCAAGACAGGGGTCTCCGTGTGGCTAGCGGCCGGCCAGCAAGCGCCGGGCGGAATAAGTCATGACACGCTCATGGCGCTGGTTGAAGACTTCGATGTCCGAGTCCACCACGGCGCGGCCATTGCGCGAAGTGGGGCGGATGCCGGTCACCGTGACCGTGGCCCAGATGGTGTCGCCCACCATCACCGGGGCGTGGATCTTCTGCGTCAGCTCCAGCATGGCCAGCCCCGTGCCCTGGATCATGGTCTGCAGGATGAAGCCTTCGATCATGGCGTAGGTCAGCGCGGCGGGCACGGGCCGGCCATGGATGGCGCCGCCTTCATAGCCCGCCTCGATAAAGATCGCTTCCAGCATGCCGGTGACCGAAATGAAGTTGATCAGGTCGGTCTCGGTCACGGTGCGGCGGAAGGTCTGGAACGCCTGGCCTTCCTTGATGTCTTGCCAATAAAAGCCCTGGCCGAGGCGGGGGAGTTGGGTATGGGGCACGGCGTCTCCTGTTGAGGGCCGCCATCGGCGGCCGGCTTCCTTTATGTTAGGAGCGGGAATGCGGCAGGGTTAGGCATTAGTGGCCGGCGACGCACAATAGGCCGCGCCGGTGCGGCCCAGCTCATCGATCTGCTCGCCGCTCAGGCCCGCCTCGCCAAGCAGGCTGCGGGTGTGCTGACCCAGGCGTGGCGGCAGCGCGCTCGCCGCGCGCTGGCCGTCAAAGCGCACCGGCGCGCCGGTAAAGCGCAGCGTGCCCATGGCCGGGTCGTCCAGCGTGTCGAAGAAGCCGGTGGCGCGCAGGTGCGGGTCATCCACCAGCTCAGCGAGCTGGTTGACCCGCGCCACCGGGATCTGCAGCGTTTCGCATAGCGCCAGCCAGGCGTCGGTGGTGCGCGTGCGCACGATCTCGCTGGTCAGCTCGTAGAGGGCTTCGATATGCTGCGTGCGCGCGGCGATGCCGGCAAAGCGCGGGTCGGCGGCCAGGTCGGGCCGGCCCGCGGCGGTGAAGAAGTCGCGCCAGTGGGCATCGGTGTACGGCATCATGCAGACGTGGCCGTCGGCGCTCTGGTAGGGCCGGCGCAGCGGCGCCAGCACGCGCGGATAACCGGTGGACCCGCGCGGCGGCTCGAAGTGCTGGCCATAGAGATGCTCGACCAGGTTGAAGGCCACCATCGATTCGAACATCGGCACTTCCACCAGCGCGCCCTTGCCGCCCTGGCGCTCGCGCCCGGCAATGGCGGCCGAGATCGACAGCGCCGCCACCAGAGCGCTGGTCTTGTCGGCCGCGATGGTGGGGAAGTAGCGCATGGTGCCGGTCTGCGCGGCCATCAATGCGGCATTGCCGGACAGGCCCTGGATGATGTCGTCGTAGGCCGGGCGGCCGCCATAGGGGCCATCCTCGGCAAAGCCCAGCAAGCTCACGTAGACCAGGCGCGGGTGGCGCGCCATCACGTCGGCGGGGTCCAGCCCGAGGCCGGCCAGCTTCTGCGGGCGCATGCTGTGCATGAATACATCGGCGCTGGCCAGCAGGCGCTCCAGCGCGGCCTGCGCCGCGGGCAGCTTGAGGTTGAGCACCACGCTTTTCTTGCTGCGGTTCACGCCCAGGAAGATGGCCGACATGCCATCCTCGGCGGCCGGGCCGGTGCGCCGCGTGGAGTCGCCCTCGGGGGGCTCCACCTTGATGACTTCGGCGCCGAGGTCGGCCAGCCACTGGCTGGCGTAAGGGCCCATCACGACCGTGGATAGGTCGATGACGCGGATGCCTGAGAGGGGCAACATGCCTGGGTGTCTCCTGTCTGTTCTTGTGCCTGGCTTGCGCCGGATGCCACAGGGTAGATCAGGCGGGTCGCTTGCGTCTAATATTAGATTTTTAGGATTCGATATCTTCCAGATATCAATACGGACATCAGCGTGGACCTTCGTCAACTTCAGCAGTTCGTCGCCCTGGCCGAAACCGGCAACTTCCACCGCGCGGCCGAGCGCCTGCACATGGCGCAGCCGCCGCTCTCCATCTCGATCCGCAAGCTCGAAGATGCGCTCGGCACGCCGCTGTTCGTGCGTACCTCGCGCGGGGTGCGGCTGACCCAGGCTGGCGAAGCCGCGCTGCATGACGCGCGGCGCGCGCTGTTCCATGCCGGCCAGGCTCGCGCGGCGGCGCTGGCGGCGGCGCATGGCGAGCGCGGTGCACTGCGCGTGGGTTTTGTGGGCTCGGCAACCTACGCCTTGCTGCCCAAGCTGATCCCGGCGTTTCGGGCCGCGCACCCGGGGATCGAGCTGATCCTGCATGAATCCACCTCGGCGTCGATCCTGGACCGGCTGGAGCGCCATCAGCTCGATGCCGGGCTGGTGCGCTTTCCCATCTTGCACAGCGGCGGCTACACGCTGATGCCGCTGGAGAACGACGAGTTCGTGGCGGCGGTGCCGGCCGATAGCCGCTTTGCCGAGCGCGACGCGATTGCGCTCAAGGCGCTCGCCGGGGAACCCTTCATCATGCATCCCAGCGCCGAGGTGCCCAACCTGCAGGCCATCGCCATGCTGCTGTGCCAGCAAGCCGGGTTCGTACCGCGTGTGACGCAAGAGGCGGTGCAGGTGCAGACCATCGTCAGCCTGGTGGAAAGCGGCCTGGGGGTGGCGCTGGTGCCGAGCGTGGCGGCGCGCTATATCAACCGGCGCGTGCGTTTCCTGCGGCTGGCCAGCCCGCGGCCGGTGGCGCGCATCGGCATCGCGCTGGCCACGTCCACGGATAGCGACGACCGGCAGGTGCAGCGCTTGCTGGAGGTGGCCAGCACCGTGGTCGCCTAGGCCAGCGGATCAGGCGCGCGCGCGCTCGCCACGCGCCGCGCCGGCGCGCCGGCGCGCTCCAGCGCCACGCCCGGCAGCAGGTGCAGCAGGCGCACCAGCTCGCTCTGGCGATGGGTGCCGGTCTTGCGCAGGATGTCGCGAATATGCACGCGCACCGTGTGCGGCGAGACGAATTCGTGGTCGGCGATCTCGGTCAGGGTTTCGCCGGCGGCAAGGCGGATGGCAATCAGGCTTTCCTTGCGCGACAGGCCGAACAGCGACGTCAGCACCGAACTGTCGAGCACCGAGCGCGATTCGGAATTGCCCATCAGCACCATCGCGAACGGCAGTTGCCACGGGCCTTCCACCGGCTGGCGGGCCACCAGCGGCAGCACGATGATGGGTACCGGCTGGCCGCCCGACGTGATGTGCATCCACGAGCCGGCCGCCGCCTCGCCGCCACGGGATTGCATGGCGCGGTCGAGCAGCTTGTGCAGGGTGGCGTGCAGGGTCTGGTCGTGGGCCTTGAGCACGCCGTTTTCCAGCGCGAGCTGGCTGTCGGCCTGCACCAGCGCCTCGGCCCAGATATTGGCGTAGCGCACGCGCATATCGGCCTGCAGCACCATCACGCCGAAGTCGAGCGTATCCAGCCCGGCCAGGCCAAGGGCCGCCAGGCCGCTCAACTCGAAGTTGCGTTGTTGCATGCGCGCGGCGCGGGCCCAGTGCGGCAGCACGCGCGCGAGCCGCTTGCTGCGATGGCTCAAGCCCTCCGTCCCGTCGAAACCGGTGTCCAGGCGGCCGCCCCGGTCCGTGCCGCCCATCAGCACGCAGACCTCAGCGGTATCGAGCAGGCGCACGCCATGCTCCAGGTCGGCGCCATGCGCCGGCGCGCGCCAAGGTGCGCCGTCCTGCAGGTCGCCAGGGTGATCGCCCGCGAGCGCGCGCCTGGGCAGGCTTGCCAGCGCATGCAGGCCTTCCGGCACGTAGGTGCCCTGCGCCGGGAAGCAGCCATGCGGGGTGACGCCGAGGCGCGCTTGTCCGGACAGTTTGTCCCAGACCAGGTAATGCGGGCTTTCGATATCGGTATAGCGGGAGAAGAGATCCAGCGCGGCTGGCATGGCAGTGACGTCAAGCGCCGACTCGTAGATCGAATCGATCAGACGATGGAAGTCTTCATCCGCCGACGGATGCTCGCCCATAGTATTTTCCCCGGTGGCTCTCGCCTGATCCTGCTTTGCTCTTTTTATTGGCCCGCTGGTAGCGGTACGGCTGGCTCGCTGTGGCCGGCTCCGAAGTGGCAGACGCCACCGGACGGGGTCAGGCGCCCGGTATGCCGGGTACGTCAGCGCTGCGCGTTACCGTGTGGCGGCATTATGCGGATGCGAGCATAACTTCGCAAACAGGGAATGTCGCCTGGGCAATTATTAAAAATTATTTCAGCGCTGAAATGCCCGCGAAGCGGGGCACGGCCGCGCAAAGCGTACCCGTTTCTGCGTGCGCTTTGCGAGCCGCATAGTGACTCGGCCGGCTCAGCCTGGCCCCGGCGCACCCTTTGAAAGCGCAGCAGCGCCCCCGGCGCCGGCCGCCAGCTCAGTGGCCTGCGCGTCCTGCGCCGGGGGGAGCCCCAGGCCGCCCTCGACCTGCACCGTTACCCGCTGCGTGGCCATGCTGATGCCATGCTGGTCGAACTTGCGCTTGAGCCGCACGTTGAACGCGCGCGTGATTTCCGCCTGGGTCAGCGGGCGCGTCCTGAACTGGGCCAGCACCACCGAGCCGTTGGGGTCGAAGCGATCGAGGCCCAGGATGTCGAGTCCGGAAAGCAGGTTGCGCGCGTAGCGGAAATCGCGCGCTACCTCCGCGCCGGTCTCGCGGATCAGCTCAATGGCCTGGTCGAGGTCGCTGCCATACGCCACACCGATGTTGAATACGGCAACGGCATAGCCGCGCGACATGTTCTTGATGGCCTTGATCTGGCTGTAGGGCAGGATATGAAGCGCACCCTTGCCGTCGCGCAGCTTGACGGTGCGGATGGTCATGGCCTCCACCGTGCCAATATGGTCGGGCAGTTCCACCGAGTCGCCGATGGCGATCGAATCCTCCACCACGATGAACAGGCCGGTGATCAGGTCCTGCACCAGGCTTTGCGCGCCAAAGCCGATGGCCAGGCCGACCACGCCGGCGCCGGCGAGCAGCGGCGTCACGTTGACGCCGAGGTTGGCCAGCACCACGATCAGCGTGATGACCAGCAGCGCGACGAATAACGCATTGCGCACCAGCGGCAGGATGGTCCTGGCGCGCAGGCTGGGCGGCTGCCCGCGGCCGTGCGCGGGCGTCAGCGTCTGGGTGATGGCCGTATCGATCAGCAGCCATGCCAGCCACGACAGCAGCACGGTGGAGGTCACGCTGAACACGGCCTCGCCGATGCGCTTGCCGAGCGTGGTGGATTCAATCACCGAGAGCAGCGACACGCCCCAGATCCGGCTGGCCAGCTCGAAGTAGGCGAACCAGATCACCACCCGCACCAGCGCTACCGCGAAACGCCCGAAGCGCGCCAGGTAGGCCGAGCGCTGGCGGTCGCGAAAGCGCGGCGCGCGGTGCGTGGCCTTGGGCGAGCGGCCGGTGATCAGCGTCAGCAGCAGCGCGGCGACGAACAGCGCCACCGAGCCCACCGTGCGCCGCAGGAAGATGTCCGCGTAGCCGGTGGCCAGCAGCGTGCCGGCCACCGAGGCCACCACCACCGCCAGCACCGGCAGGTGCCAGCTCGCGCCTACCAGGCGCAACAGGTCCATGATTGCGGGATGCTCCTGACGGAAAACCAGCGGCCGGTTGCTGATGATCTGGCCGATCTGCCGGCGAAAGCGCAGCGTGAAGGCGCCGATCAGCAGCGCCGCGGCGATGTTGGCCACGGTGGAGGTCAGCGCCGACAGGTTGGTGCCGAGCGAGGCGATCACACGCGCGTCGGTCGTGACGTCGCCCAGCGCCGCCAGCGCGCCGGTGGCGAACAGCAGCCTGCGGGAGTGCAGCAGCAGGTCGCGCACCGCGTGCGCACGGTGCGCCGAGGTAAACAGCGCGAAGATGACCTGGCACACCGCGCCCATCACGGCGCCGGCCACCACCGAGTAGGCAATCACCATGCCGGCCATGCTGGCGGGCGAGCGTCCGAACATACTGCTCGAGAGCAGCATCGCCAGGGCGAAGGCCACCACCCACGGCGCCACCCTGCGCAGCATGTAAAGCCCGACGTCCATCCAGGACGGCACTGCGGGCAGCTCATAGCGTACCGCTGGCTGCAGGCGCCGGTTGCGCACGCGTCTCACCGCCTCCCGCAACAGCCATCCGGCGCAGAACCAGGCCGCGAGCACGGCGGAGAACTCCCGTGCCGATTGCCAGGGCGCGCGCGTCCCGTTGATGGTCAGTGCGGCCAGCCACTCCTCGCCCGCGAAATCGATGCGCCAGCGCCAGTAGTGCCACGGCCCCTTGTCCTTGCCCAGCGACGCATCGAGATGGTCGACCGCCTCAGCCAGCGCCCCGAGCAGGCCGGGCTGTGGCGCTGACGCCGCACTGGCCCCACCTATGCCCTTGCGCAGCGTTTGCAACTGGTCGACCAGGGCCTTGCGGTCCTTGTCGCTCTGCAGCGTGGTAATGACCTGGTCGAGCGATTGCGCGAGCGGCTCGCTGGCCGCGGGCTGCGAGGCCGGCGCGGACTCGGCCTTGACGACCGCCGCCAGCGAGGCCAGTCCGGCCGGCGCCGCCAGTGCCGGCTGCGCTGCCAGCGTGGCCAGCGCCAGCCAGATCATCAGCGTCAGCATCGGCAGCAGTGCGCCTGGCCGGCATGCAGCCGGCAATGTGAATTGGGACCTGATCACGAGCGTCATCTCATGCGGGTAGATAGAGGGTGCCGGGCAATCCCGGGGGATGCCTGACACTGTAGCGCATTGCGGATACCGCACACGCCGCGGATTCGTGCGGCGCCGCAATCGGTGTTGCCGCTCGCGCCGGGCACCCGGCAAGGCGTGTCGCATGGCCGCAGCAGCGGGTGGCGTGCAGCAGGCGTACCATGGCAGCAAGCCCGTGCTGGCTGGTTGCGGTCAACGGAGTGACGGTGCGGGCCGTTGAGTGAGGTATTGCGTGTCGGTCGGGTTGCGGCTGTATGCAGCCCTGTCGTTTCGTTGTCCCAATGGCATTGTTACCGCAGGAGCCTGTCATGAATGCTATGAAAGCCTTGAACGCTATTACCGCCGTTACCGTTTTGCCTGCCTCGCCCGCCTCGTTAGGCCGGCGCGTCGGCTTGCCTATGCTGCTGGCCGCGGCGCTCATCGCCTCGGTCCCGCACCTGGCGCGCGCTCAAGCCACGCCAGCCGCTCCCGCCGCTGCCGCGCCGATGGCCAAGCCTGCCGCGCCCGCGCCCGCAGCTTCCATGCCGATGGCCAAGCCGGCCGCGCCCGCCGCCGCCGCGGCTCCGGGTGGCGGCCCTGGGCAGGTATGGGCCAACAAGTCTTCCAAGGTCTATCACTGCCCTGGCACGAAGTACTACGGCAAGACCAAGAACGGCGCCTACATGAGTGAAGCCGACGCCACCGCGCAAGGTTTCCACGCGGATCACGGCAAGGCATGCAAGTGAGCCGCGGGAAGCGCCGCCGGGAGGGCATGACATGCACCTGATCTGGATCATTCTCATCGGCTTTCTCGCCGGCCTGGTGGCGCGCATGCTCACGCCCGGGCGCGGGCCAAGCGGTTTCTTCCTGACAGCCGGCCTGGGCATCGTCGGCTCGCTCGCTGCGACCTTCCTTGGGCAGGCCCTGGGCTGGTACCGCCAGGGCCAGTCCGCCGGCTTTATCGGCGCCGTGCTGGGCGCTGTGATCCTGCTGGCGCTGTATCACCTGGCAACGCGGCGCTAGACAGGCCGCGGATTCTTCAAATGGCCAATGCTGCTGCCCGCAGGCAGCAGCATTCGCGCCGCGCGCTGGCGTGCTCACGCTTTCATGCGCTTCACGTGTTTGATGTGCTTTCATGCATTCGTCGCTTCGGACGATGCGTTGCGCGCCGTCATCCCTGAATCTCCATACCACGCTGGCAAGCCCGTTTATTCGGCTCGCCGGACTCAGGCATTCCGCCCAGGCGTAGCGCTGCGCGCCGACGGGGAACGGGGAATGCGGGGAATGGTTCAGCACAGATTCAACACACATCATCAACACACATCAAGACAACGCGGAGACAAGATGGAACTCAATGCATCGGTAACGGCAGTGATCACGGGCGGCGCGTCGGGCCTGGGCGAAGCCACCGCGCGGGCGCTGGCGGCGCATGGCGTGCGCGTCGCGCTGTTCGACATGAACGCGGAAAAGGGCGAGGCCGTGGCGCGTGAACTCGGGGGCGTGTTCTGCCAGGTCAACGTGACGTCGGAAGCCGAGGTCGAAGCTGGTTTCGCCAAGGCGCGCGCAGCGCTCGGGCAGGAACGCATCCTGGTGAATTGCGCCGGCACCGGCAACGCCATCAAGACCGCATCGCGCGCCAAGGAGGCGCCGGACCAGATCCGCTTCTTCGCCTCGGACGCGTTCGAGCGCATCATCCAGATCAACCTGATCGGCTCCTTCCGCTGCCTGGCGCGCTCGGCCGCCGGCATGCTCACGCTGGATGCGCGTGACGGCGATCGCGGCGTCATCATCAATACCGCCTCGGTGGCGGCGCAGGACGGGCAGATGGGCCAGGCGGCGTACTCCGCCTCCAAGGCCGGCGTGGTCGGCATGACCCTGCCGATCGCGCGCGACCTGTCCGGCGAAGGCATTCGGGTCAATACCATCATGCCCGGCATCTTCAACACGCCGCTCTTGCAAGGCGCGCAGGAACACGTCAAGGCTGCGCTGGCCGCCTCGGTGCCGTTCCCCAAGCGGCTCGGCGCGCCGGAAGAGTTTGCCTCGCTCGCGCTGGAGATGTGCCGCAACAGCTATTTCAACGGCGAAGCGGTGCGGCTCGATGGCGCCATCCGCATGGCCCCGCGCTGATCCGGCAGTTCACAACAATAAAAAGGACGCGCGCATGCAGCAGGACCGAGAGAAGGAGACGCTGATGGATTTCAGTTACCTGACCACACTGCCGCATGCGCTGCGCCACTTCGCGCAGCGGCGGCCCGACGCGGTGGCCTATGCCTTCGAAGGCAGGCTGACCACGTATCTGGCGCTGGACCGCCAGAGCGATCGTGTCGCCCAGGCGCTGGTGGCAGCCGGGGTCGGGCCCGGCGATCGCATCGGCTATATCGGCAAGAACTGCGATCACTACTTCGAGCTGCTGCTGGGGGCAGCCAAGATGGGCGCCGTGATGGCGCCCGCGAGCTGGCGCCTGGCGCCGCCGGAGGTGGGCTATATCGTTGGCCACGCCGATGCCGCGCTGCTGTTCGTTGGGCCGGAATCGGCAGACCTGGTGCGCAAGCTGCTGCCCACGCTGCCGCTGGTGCGCGAGGTGATCGCCATGGAAGGCGGCCAGCCGGACTGGCCCGCCTATGTGACGTGGCGCGACGCGCAGGCGGCTACGCCACCGGCGCACCAGAGCGCCGCGCACGACGTGGTGCTGCAGCTTTATACGTCGGGCACCACCGGGCGCCCCAAGGGCGCCATGCTGACCCACCGCAACCTGACCGCCGGCACCGAGGCCAGCGAGCGAGAAGATATCTCGTGGTCGCGCTGGACAGACGACGATGTCTCGCTGGTGGCCATGCCGGTGGCGCACATTGGTGGCTCGGGCTGGGGCTTGCGCAGCTTGCTCGCGGGGGCCAAGGGCGTGGTGGCGCGCGATTTCGATCCCGGCGCGGTGCTGGACTTCTTTGAGCGCGAGCGCATCAGCAAGCTGTTCCTGGTGCCCGCGGCGATGCAGTTCGTGCTGCGCGATCCGCGCGCGCGCCGCATCGACTACTCCCGCCTGAAGACCTTGCTCTATGGCGCGGCGCCGATCCCGGCAGCCTTGCTGCGCGAGGGCATCGAAGTCTTCGGCTGCGGGTTTGCGCAGCAGTACGGCATGACCGAGACCACCGGCACGGTGGTGGCCCTGGCGCCGGAAGACCACACCACCGACGACGTGCCGCGCATGCGGGCCGCCGGCAAGCCGCTGCCCGGCGTGGAAGTGGTGGTGGTGGACTGGGAAGGCCGGCGCCTGCCGCCGGGCGAAGTCGGCGAGCTGATGATCCGCTCGCCGCAGAACATGGCGGGCTACTGGAAGCAGCCCGACGAGACCGCGCGCACCATCGACGCCGACGGCTGGCTGCGCACCGGCGACGCCGGCTTTCTCGATGCCGAGGGCTATGTCTACATCCACGACCGGGTCAAGGACATGATCATCAGCGGCGGCGAGAACGTGTATCCCGCCGAAGTCGAGAGCGCGATCTACGGCCACCCGCAAGTGGCGGATGTGGCCGTGATCGGCGTGCCCGACGAAAAATGGGGCGAGGCGGTCAAGGCCATCGTCGTGCCCCGTCCCGGGCAGGCGCCGGATCGCGACAGCATCGTGGCGTGGGCGCGCGAGCGGCTGGCCGGCTACAAGATCCCCAAGAGCATCGAGTTTGCCGATGCGCTGCCGCGCAACCCCTCCGGCAAGCTGCTGCGCAGGAAGCTGCGCGAGCCATATTGGGAAGGGTACAACCGGCGCGTCAACTGAGGTTGGCGCACAGCAATGCAAGACGCTCGGTACGCCGACAGGCCAGGAGCACTAGCCGAAGCCGCCGAACGGGCCAAAGCCGCGCGCCATGACGACGGCTGTTACTCCCTCTCCCCTCATGGGGAGAGGGTTGGGGAGAGGGGCGGTTTGGCTAGGAGCCACGGGAAGCGAAGCCAGTGGTTTATTCCACCGCGACGGCATAACGAGCGCCCGCCCTCTCCCCCGTCCCCTCTCCCACAAGTGGGAGAGGGGAGCAAACCGGCAGCATCGGTCGAAGCCGACGAGTGCGCCAACGCCGCTTGAAATGACGACGGCTGTTACTCCCTCTCCCCTCATGGGGAGAGGGCCGGGGAGAGGGGTGGCTTAGCTAGGAGCCACTCAAAGCGAAGCCCGTGGTGTTTTCCAGCACGACAACGCAGAGCCGGCTTTGTCAGCAAGCTGACATTCTCCCTGAATGCCCCCACCTGCCCCGCGGAACGCGTTACGTAACGCGTAACACGCAGCCGGCCCGCCGCTCGCGCATTCGCTGCTGGCAAGGGGCGCCGCCAGGTCCCTCCTGCCTGGCATGCCCTCCCGCCAGCCGTTATGGCGCCTGCCTTCCCGGCCGGCGCCACCCCTGCCGCAATCCCCTTCGCACCCGCCGCGCTCAACGCCTTGCCGCTGGCACGCGGCTTGCGGTATTGCCTGTGACAACGCTGCCGCGAATACCAGCCAAGCCGGATGGGCACGTCGTTGCCAAAGGGGGAGCAGATGGAACCGGAACGCAGCAGCTCGCACGGAGGCACGCTGTCATGAATGCACTCCTGCTTGAAGACAACCCGCTCTTGCGGCTCGGCCTGCTGCGCATGCTTGGTGGCGTCGAGGGCCTGGGCCACGTGATCTGCGTGGATCCGGCCGATCTCGCCATGCTGCAGGGGCAGATGAACGACATCGGGCTGGTGATCCTCAGCTTGCCGCCGGTGCAGGATCGCGCGCGCGCGTTGCTGGAGACCGCACGCACCGTGCTATCGGCGCAGTACCTGCTGCTGCTGGTCGATGGCACATTACCGCCCGTGTTGCCGCCGGACCTGGCCTGGGGCATCTGCGCGTGGCTGCCGAAGGCGTCATCGCTGGCGGCGATCGAGGCGGCGATCCGGCTGGTACTGGCCGATGACGCGCGCTGGCGCCAGCCGGCCCCGCACCCCTCCGCGCCCTTGCAGGTTCTGGCGACGGAACGCGCCCGCATCGACCTGCTGCGCGACGAGGCGCGCATGTTGAAGCTCACGCCGCGCCAGTACGAGGTGCTGGTCCTGCTGTCGCAGGGCTATGCGCTCAAGACCGTGAGCCGCCTGCTCAATATCTCGGTGGCGACCGTGAAGAGCCATGTCGCGCTGCTGTACCAGCGCCTGCAGGTCAGCAACAAGAGCGAAGCCATCCATGCCGCGCGCCAGCGCGGCGCCAGGTTCCAGACGGGCAGCAGCCACGGCAGCAACGATCGTGGCACGGCCCGCGCCTGGCCCTAACCCCAGTTTCCCGTTCAGGAGAGCACCATGCGCAATCAGACCGTGAGGGACGCGGACATCGCCGCCGCCATCGACGCCACCCTGCTGCGCCGCCGGCAACAGTTCGACGGCCAGCCAGCCGCATGGCATGTGCTGTGCGAAGCCGCACACGTCGCCACGCTGGGCGAACCGGCGCGCCGGGCCTTCATTGCGCGCGTGGCGGCCAGCCGTGGCGCCGACATCGCCCTGCGCCTGCTGCTCAAGGCGGAATCGATCCGGGCCACGGTGACCGAGGCGCTGGAAGCCGGCGATGAGGTGGACGCCGGCCAGGAGCGCAGCCCGGCTGGCGGGCTGCTGCACTGACCTGGCTTACAGCCCTAGCACCAGCTTGGCGATGATGTTGCGCTGGATCTCGTTGGAGCCGGCGTAGATCGATGCCTTGCGGTAGTTGAAATAGCGCGGCGCCAGCGGCGCGGCGTAGTCGGGGCCCGCTTGCGGGCCCGTGGCGCGACCCTGCAATTCACCCCAGCCATCCTGCACGAAGGGCAGCGCGTACGGGCCGGCTGCTTCCACCGCCAGCTCGCTGATGGCCTGGATGGTCTCGGTGCCCACCAGCTTGAGCATGCTGGAGGCGGCGCCGATCGAGGTGCCCGACGTCACGTTGGAAAACAGCCGCAGCTCGCTCGCCTCCAGCGCGGCCGCGCGCACGTGCAGCTCGGCCAGCTTGCGGCGAAAACCCGGGTCGTCGAGCAAGCGCCCGCCATCCTCGCCGGGCTCCTTCTGCGCGATGCGCGCCACCTTGGCCAGTTGCTGGCGCAGCATCGGGCCGTAGCTGCCGCCGCGCTCGAACTCAAGCAGGTATTTGGCGTAGGTCCAGCCCAGGCCCTCCTCGCCGATACGGTTTTCCACCGGCACGCGCACATCTTCAAAGAAGACCTGGTTGACTTCCTGCTGGCCCTCGACCGGGCCATCCAGCGTGGGCAGCGGCGCCACCGTGATGCCGGGCGTGCGCATGTCCACCAGCACGAAGGAGATGCCGTCCTGGCGGCGCGCGTCGCGGCTGGTGCGCACCAGGCAGAACATCCAGTCGGCCCATTGCGCGTGCGTGGTCCAGATCTTGGAGCCGTTCAGGATGTAGTGCTCGCCATCCCGGTCGCGGCCGCGCTCGGCGCGCATCTGCAGGGAGGCCAGGTCGGAGCCGGAGTTGGGTTCCGAGTAGCCCTGGCACCACCAGATGTCGGAGCGCAGGATGGGCGGCAGGAAGCGCGCCTTTTGCTCGGGGCTGCCGTATTTCATGATCACCGGCGCCACCATCTTCAGGCCCATCGGCGACACGGTCGGGCAGCCGGCGGCGGCGGTCTCGGCCTGGAACAGGTAGCGCTGCGCCGGGGACCAGCCCGGGCCGCCATATTCCTCGGGCCAGTTGGGCGCGGCCCAGCCGCGCTCGAACAGCTTCTTCTGCCAGCGCACCTGGCCCTCCTTGTCGAGATAGCCATTCTTGGTGCGTGCCATCAGGGCCTTGAGGCCGGGGTCGAAGGCTTCCTTGATCCAGGCACGGACCTCGTCGCGGAACTGCAGCTCTTGCGGGGAGAAATCGAGATTCATCGATGGGCCTCGGGATGTTCGTCAGTGCGGGGCAGGAATGCGCGGGCTCACGCGGCAGCCGGATACAGCAGGTCGGCGTAACGGCGCAGGTGGTGTTCGGCGGAGCCAAACTGCAGGTCGATCGCGGTGACGCGCTTGAAGTAATGGCCAACCGCCAGCTCCTCCGTCACGCCCATGCCGCCATGGATCTGCACCGCGGCCTGGCCGACGAACCTGCCGGCCTGCCCGGCCTGCGCCTTGGCGGCGCTGGCCGCCAGCGCGCGCTGCGTGGGCTGCGCGCCAGCCTGCATGGCGGCGACTTGCGTCAGCGCCACGGTTTGCTCCAGTTGCACGTACATGTCGGCCATGCGGTGCTGCAGCACCTGGAAGGTGGCAATCGGTACGCCAAACTGCTTGCGCTGGCGCGCGTAGTCGACCGTGTCGCCGAGCATGCGGCTCATGGCGCCACCGGCTTCGGCGCACAGCGCCACCGCAGCCTCGTCGCTCAGGCGCTCGATCAGCGCCAGCGCCTCGCCCTCGGCGCCCAGCAAGCCGCCGTCCGGCACGAAGACGTTGTCCAGGCGTATATCGGCGGCCCGGGAGCCATCCACGGTGGGGTATTCCTGCAGCGTCACGCCGGGCGCGTTGCGCGCGATCCAGAACAGGCTGATGCCGTCCCGGTCGCGCCGGCTGCCGCCGGTGCGCGCGCTCACCACCAGGTGCGTGGCCCACGGCGCGGCCACCACCACGGCCTTGTGGCCGTCAAGGCGCCAGCCGCCTTGCACGCGGGCGGCGCTGGCCTGTACATCGTGCAGGCAGTAACGGCTGCGCGGCTCGGCGTGCGCCCAGGCCACGGTGGCCTCGCCGCCGATGATGGCAGGCAGCCAGTTGGCGGCCAGCGTCTCGCTGCCATGCAGCAAGGCCCCGCCGCCGAGCACAACGGTAGACAGGTAGGGCTCGACCACCAGGTGGCGGCCGAACTGCTCCATCACGATCGTGTGGTCGACGGCATTGCCGCCGAGCCCGCCAAAGCGTTCCGGGAACGCGGCGCCCAGCAGCCCTAGCTCCTGCGCCAGGGCTTGCCAGCAGGACGCCCGCCAGCCAGCGGGCGAGCGGATTGCCGCCTGGCGGGCTTCGAAGCTGTAGTGGTCGGCCAGGTAGCGCGCGAGCGTGTCGCGCAACATCGATTGTTCTTCGCTGAATTGGAAATCCACGGTGGTTCCTTGGCGCGGTTGCTGGGGCACTTGCCATTATGTGAAGAGGCCGCCGGTTCGCATCGTCGGATGCGACGAATCGCCTTGGCGCGCGGCGCGCCGCACGGGCGGCCACATCGGCGTTTGCGGCATTGCACCAAGGCGCGTTCGTCGCATCCGACGATGCCCGCCCGGGGTACCTGTCCCGACAATGTGCCGCACGCAATGCCATCCCTGCCGGTTCCGCGATACCGAAGTTTCCAACGCACCCAGTCACCCAGTCACCCAGTCATCGAGTCACCCAGTTCGGCCACACCCACTTCCAGGAGGGTCAGTCATGCACCCGCATGTTCATGTGCAGCGCACCCCGGACAAGCCGGCCATCATCATGGCCGGCGGCACCGTCGTTACTTACCGTGAGCTTGACGAGCGCTCCAACCAGGCGGCGCGGCTGTTCCGCGACCACGGGCTGCAGCCGGGCGACCGCGTGGCCTTCCTGCTGGAGAACCACCCGCGCCTGTTCGAGCTGTGCTGGGGCGCGCAACGCTCGGGGTTGATCTACGTGTGCATCAGCACGCGCCTGAACGTGGACGACGCGGCGCATATCGTGGCCGACAGCGGCGCCAGGATGCTGGTCACCTCGCATGCGCAGGCCGCCGTGGCGCAAGGGGTGGCGGCCAAGGTGCCAGGCCTGGTTGCGCGCCTGATGATGGACGGCGCGGTGCCGGGCTTTGCCGCCTACGAGACGGCGCTGGCCCAGTACCCCGGGTGGCGCATCGACGACGAATGTGCAGGCACCGACATGCTGTACTCCTCCGGCACCACCGGCCGCCCCAAGGGTGTCTTCACGCCGCCGGCCAACCAGCAGATCGACGTGCCTGGCTCGCTGGTGCTGATGTGCCAGTCGCTTTACCAGTTCGGCTCAGACACGCGCTACCTCTCACCCGCGCCGCTCTATCACGCGGCGCCGCTGCGCTACAACATGGCCGTGCAGCAACTCGGCGGCACCTCGGTGGTGATGGAGCATTTCGACGCGGAAGCATTCCTGCGCTTGCTGGCAGAGCACCGCATCACGCATACCCAGGTCGTGCCCACCATGTTCTCGCGCATGCTCAAGCTGCCCGAGGCGGTGCGCCAGCGCCACGACGTGTCCTCGCTGCGCTTTGCCGTGCATGCCGCTGCGCCCTGCCCGGTGGCCATCAAGGAGCAGATGATCGACTGGTGGGGGCCGATCATCTGGGAGTACTACGCCGGCACGGAGGGCAACGGCTCCACCGCCGTGGGTTCGGCCGACTGGCTCACCCACAAAGGCACCGTGGGCCGCGCCTCCGTTGGCCAGCTGCGCATCTGCGACGACAGCGGCGCGCTGCTGCCGCCGGGCGAGCCCGGCACCATCTACTTCGCCGAGGGGCGCAGCTTCGTCTACCACAACGATCCCGACAAGACCGCGCAATCGCGCCACCCGGTGCACGCCGGCTGGACCACGCTGGGCGACGTCGGCTACGTGGACGAGGAGGGCTTTCTCTACCTGACCGACCGCAAGGCGAACATGATCATCTCGGGCGGGGTCAACATCTATCCGCAGGAGGCCGAGAACCTGCTGATGACCCATCCCGAGGTCATGGACGTGGCAGTGATCGGCGTGCCAAACGAGGACTTTGGCGAGGAGGTCAAGGCGGTGGTGCAGCCACTCGACATGGCGCGCGCCAGCCCGGCCCTGGCCGACGAGCTGCTGGCCTTCTGCCGCACCCATCTGTCCGCCATCAAGTGCCCGCGCTCGGTGGACTTTGCCGCCGAGCTGCCGCGCCTGCCCACCGGCAAGCTGCTCAAGCGGCTGCTGCGCGAGCGCTACTGGGCGGGGCGGGAGAACAAGCTGGTATAGCTTGCTTGTGTGGCCGGCATGGGGGGAGGCATTGTGGCCGGCATCGAGGCCGCCCGCCCGGCATCGCGGCCGCGTCGCATGCCGGGCGGGCGTTTACGCCATAATCAGCCGTTCGATCCCTGGCGCATGTGGCGCCAGCAGCCGGCAACCATAAGCCGGCGCCGATCGCGTGGCATCCACCGCTCGTGGGTGCCGCCGCCAACAGGAAGACACGGCGAATGGCAACAATCGAGGAGACCAGCGCGGGCCATCGGGGCGCCGCCCGCGCCGCCACGCTGGTGGCAAAGCTGCGCCCGCCCATGCTGACCCCGTTCCAGGTGGAGCGCCGCGCCATTTGCGACGCCGTGTGCGCGGCCGGCTTCGTCAAGCTGGTGCTGGTGCGCGCGCCGGCCGGGTTCGGCAAGACCACCGCCATGCTGCAATGCCGGGCGCGGCTGGACGCCGAAGGTGTGGCCACCGCCTGGCTCACGCTGGACCGCGCGGACAATGACGCCACGCGTTTTCTGGGCTCGCTCGAAGCCGCCTTCGAGCTGGTGCTGCGCAAGGGCGGCGCGCCGCTCGCCGCGGCCCAGCCCGCGCCGCAGTCGGCCGGCGAGCACGCGCTTGCGCTGATCGACCGCATGGCGGCCCACGACCGCCCCTTCACGCTGTTCCTGGACGACTTCGAGGCCTTGCAGAACCCCACCGTGGCCGGCCTGGTCTGGCAGGTGGTGGAGCAATTGCCACCCGGCGCCCGCCTGGTGGTGGGCACGCGCTGGGTGCCGGAGTCCGGGCTGGCGCGGCTGCGCGCGCGTGGCGAGCTGCTGGAGATCGAGCCGGCCCAGCTGCGCTTCACCGCCGAGGAGACCGATTCCTTCCTGCGCCGCGCGCGCGGCCTGGCGCTGCAGCCCGCGGCTATCTCCACGCTGCACCGGCGCACCGAAGGCTGGGCCACCGCGTTGTGGCTGGCGTCGGTGGCGCTGGAGCGGCGTGGCCAGCCGGACGCCTTCATCGCCGGCTTCTCCGGCTCGAACGCCGCGATTGCCGATTACCTGGTGGAGGACGTCTACCTGCACCTGCCCGATGCGGTGCGTGCATTCCTGTTGCGCACGTCAATCCTCGACCAGCTCAGCGGGCCGCTGTGCGATGCCGTGAGCGGCACCGCCGACAGCGAGGAGATCCTCGCCTGGCTGGAGCGGGCCAACCTGTTCCTGATGCCGCTGGATGGCGAGCGCCACGGCGGCGCGGAGCCGCCTGCTCAGGCCCATCAGCCCAATGCGCGCTGGTACCGCTATCACAGCCTTTTCTCCAGCTTCCTGCGCGCGCAGCTGCAGCAGGCCATGCCGCACGAAGTGCCCGCCTTGCAGATGGCCGCCTCGCGCTGGTATGAGCAGCAGGGCCGGCCGGTGCCGGCCATCGAGCATGCGCTGGCGGCCGGCGCGGTGGACCACGCGCTGCCGCTGCTGGCGGGCAAGGTGGACGAGTTGCTGGCGCAGGGCCGCATGCGCCTGCTGACGCGCTGGCTGGACGCGGTGCCGGCCGACGCGCTGGCCGCGTGGCCCAAGCTGCAGATCGCCCATGTGTGGGCGCTGTCGTTTACGCGCGGCCCGGCCGACGCCATTGCGCTGCTGCAGACCATCCCGCTGGCCGGCGCCGAGGGCGACCTGCTGGCGCATGTGCGCGCGCTGCGCCATATGCTGCTGAACATGATGGACCGCTTCGACGAGGCGCGCGCCTGCAGCCGCGACGATCCGCTGCCGCTGCCCATGGGCTATCCGTTCCCGGACTCCATCCTTGCCACCTCGATGGCGCGCATGGCCGCCGTCACCGGCGACTACCGCGAGGCGCGGCGCCTGCTGGGCGTGGCCCGGCAGGTGGTGCGCGGCTCCGACAGCAACTTCAACAAGATCTTCTCGGAATCGGTGGAGGGGCTGATCGACCTGCGCCAGGGCCGCCTGCAGCAGGCGCTGGCGCGGTTTCGCATTGCCGCCAGCACCATGCTGCCGAACCGCTACGGCCCTACCAACGGCAACGCCATGGCCGGCATCCTGCTGGCCGATGCGCTCTACGAGATCAATGAGCGCGAGCGCGCGGAGCGCCTGCTTACAGTGTACGTGCCGCTTGCGCGCGACCTCGGCCTGCCCGACCAGATCATCACCGGCCATACCGTGCTGGCCCGCATCGCCTGCGACCGCGGCGACGTGGACGGCGCGCACGAATGGCTGGCCGCCCTCGAGCACCTTGGCCATCATCGCGGCCTGCCACGGCTGGTGCTGGGCGCCATGCTCGAGCGCGCCCGCCTGGCGCTGCTGCAGGGCAATCAGCATGCCGCCGAGCAAGCGCTGCAGCACGCAGCCGACCCGGCGCTATGGCGCGCGCGTCCCGGCCTGAGCGCGGTCAGCTCTTTTGCCAACGACCTGGAAGACGTGGTCATGGGGCGCCTGCGGCTGGCGCTGTTCACCGAGCCCTGCGTGCGCACGCGCGAGGCCATCGAGACGGAACTCGCCGCCACCGAGCGCGCGCAACTGATGCGCAGGGCGCTCAAGCTGCGCATCCTGCTGGCGCTGGCCTGCCAGCGCAGCGGCGAAGCCGCCCAGGCGTTGCAGGCAATGGGCGAAGCGCTGCGCTTCGGCGCGGCGGAAGGCTTCATCCGCATCTTCGCTGACGAAAGCGCGGAGGTGCGCCGGCTGGTGGCCGAAGCCTGCCTGCGCCAGGGCAGCGCGTTGCCCGCGGGGTACGTGGAGCGCCTGCTGCAAGCCTGCGGCGGCGCGCCGGAGCCGGTGGACCCGGCCGCCATGCAGGCGCGCCATGGGCTGCTGGAACCGCTTACGCCCAAGGAGCAGAAAGTGCTGCAGCTGCTGGCCGAGGGTTTCTCCAACGTGGCGATGGCGGATCGGCTCTTTGTCTCGGAGACCACCGTGCGCACCCACCTGCGCAATATCAGCGCCAAGCTGCGGGCCAGCAACCGCACGCAGGCGGTTGCCATCGCGCGGCAACTGGGTTTGCTGTAAGGAAGCGCGGGCGATTAAGCGAGCCCAGGCAGCGTCCGGGGGGATGGAAACCCCTGCAAAGGGCACTCGGACGTGCCGCTGGCTTGTGGCTTTTCGCGCAAGCCGATAACGGAATCGGCATGGTCATGGCGCTTAGCCGTTCAGCCATTCACCCGTTCACCGGTTCACCCGCTCAGATGCCGATGAACTCCGCATACTCCGCCAGCGGCGCACGCGTGGCGCGCAGCTGGTTGACCGCCGCTGCCGGATCCTCGTAGCCGATCGCCATGCCGGTAAACAGCATGCGTTCGGCGGGCAGGGAGAGGAAGCCCGCAATGGTTTCCGGATACATCGCCCAGCATTCTTGCGCGCAGCTGTCCAGCCCATGCTCGCGCAGCAGCAGCATCACCGTTTGCAGGTACATGCCCAGGTCCGACCATTGCGGCGGGCCCATGCGGCGGTCCACGGTGCAGAACAGCGCCAGCGGCGCGCCGAAGAACGTGAAGTTATTGGCAAACTGGGCAAGGCGCGCCGGCTTGTTCTCGCGCGGGATGCCCAGGCAGCGATAGAGGTCCTCGCCCACCTGGAAGCGCCGTTCGCGATAAGGCGAGACCAGCTCGCGCGGGTAGACGTCGTATTCGGTCCCTTCGCCGCGGGGCGCGCCGGCGACGCGCTCGCGCATGGTGGCCTTGAGCCGCGCCAGCGGCTCGCCGCCCACCACGTGCAGGTGCCAGGGCTGCAGGTTGCCGCCCGATGGCGCGCGCGCGGCCTGCTCCAGCACGTCGCGGATGATCTCCGGCGGCACCGGCGTGGGAAGAAAGCCGCGTACCGATTTGCGGCTCTGGACTGCCATGCTGACTTTCACGCGGCTCTCCTTGGGGCTTGGCAGGGGATCCATTGGGGATCAGATAAAGGGCGGCTCGTTGCCCCAGTCGAAGAAGTCCGGCATGTCCTGCGACACGCGCTCGGGGAAGCTGGCCGGGCGCTTTTCCAGGAAGGCGCTGACGCCTTCCTTGACGTCGGCCGACTGGCCGCGCGACTGGATCGCGCGGCTGTCCAGGCGGTGCGCCTCCATCGGGTGGCTGGCCCCGGCCATGCGCCAGATCAGCTGGCGCGAGATGGCGACGGATACCGGCGCGGCATTGTCGGCGATCTCACGGGCCAGCGCCTGCGCGGCTGGCAACAGGTCCTCGGGCGCGTGCAGCGAGCGCACCAGCCCGCGCTCCAGCGCCTCCTGCGCCGAGAACACGCGGCCGGTGTAGCACCATTCCAGCGCGGTGGAAATGCCCACCACGCGCGACAGGAACCACGACGATGCCGCCTCGGGCGTGATGCCGCGGCGCGCGAACACAAAGCCGAACTTGGCATCGGTTGCGGCCAGGCGGATGTCCATCGGCAACTGCATGGTCACGCCGATGCCCACCGCCGGGCCGTTGACCGCCGCGATGACCGGCTTGAGGCTGCGGAAGATGCGCAGCGCCACGCGTCCGCCGCCATCGCGGTGGGCGGCTTGCTTGCTGGCGCCGTAGCGCTTCTCGTAATCGAAGGTGGAGCCGCCGGAGGACAGGTCGGCGCCGGCGCAGAAGGCGCGCCCGGAGCCGGTGACGATCACCGCGCGGACGTCGTCGTCGGCGTCGGTGGCGTCAAAGGCGTCGATCAGGTCCTGCATCATGCGCGGGGTGAAGGCATTGAGCTTTTCCGGGCGGTGCAGGGTGATGGTGGCGACGCCCTTGTCGACGGCGTATTGCAGGGTCTCGAAGCTGGGGGGGACGGCTGGGTTCGGGGTGCTCATGGCTGGCCTTGGCTCTCTCGAAATGGGTGTGGGTAAGGTAGTGCAGAATCGGGCGCCTGCAATCGTCGAATCCGACGAGGTAGGGACGGCAGTGCCGCCGTAGACTGGCGCCAGGACGCCTGGCGGCCTGAGCCAGGCAGAAGACCGAGCATAGAACACAAAGACCAGAAGCCAGAAGGAACATCATGAAGACGCGCATCACCGAATTGCTGGGCACCCGCTACCCCATCATCCAGGGCGGCATGCAGTGGGTTGGCTACGCCGAGATGGCCGCCGCGGTCTCCAACGCCGGCGGGCTTGGCGTGCTCACCGCGCTGACCCAGCCCACCCCGGAAGCGCTGGCCGCGGAGATCCGCCGCACCCGCGAGCTGACCGACCAGCCCTTTGGCGTCAACCTGACGCTGCTGCCCTCCATCAACCCGCCGCCGTACGCCCGCTACCTCGACGTGATCATCGAAAGCGGCATCAAGGTGCTGGAGACGGCGGGCAACAATCCCAAGGAGCACATCGCGCGCGCCAAGGCGGCCGGCATCAAGGTGATCCACAAGTGCGTGGCGATCCGCCATGCGATGTCGGCCGAGCGCCTGGGCGTGGACGCGGTGTCCATCGACGGTTTCGAGTGCGCGGGCCACCCGGGCGAGGACGACGTCCCCGGCATGGTGCTGATCCCGCTGGCCGCGCGCCGGCTGGGCATTCCGGTGATTGCCTCGGGCGGCATTGCCGACGGGCGCGGCATGGCGGCGGCGCTGGTGCTGGGCGCGGAGGGCATCAACATGGGCACGCGCTTTTGCGCCACGCGCGAGGCGCCGATCCACCACAACGTCAAGCAGGCCCTGGTGGACGCCAGCGAGCGCGACACCAACCTGATCTTCCGCACGCTGCACAACACCGCGCGCGTGCTCAAGAACGCCGTCTCCGATGAGGTCGTCACCATCGAGCGCCAGCCGGGCGGCGCCCAGTTCGAGGACGTCAAGCACCTGGTGGCGGGCGTACGCGGCAAGGCCGCGCTCGCCGCCGGCGAGACCGACGGCGGCATCATCAGCGCCGGCCAGTGCGTGGGCCTGATCGACGACATCCCGACCTGCGCCGAGCTGATCGAGCGCATGGTGGCCGAATGCCGCGAGCAGCTCGGGGTGGCCTCGCGCTACTTCGCAGCCTGAGGCGGCGCAGCCATGGCTGAAGCCAGTCAACCTTCCGATGCCGGCCCGGGCGCAGGGCAATCCGAAGTGGCCGAGGCGCCGCCGCCGGGCTTTGTCGCGTTGCGTGGCGCCAAGGGCTTCCTCGAGAACTTCGGGCAGATCTACGTGGATCGGGAACGGCGCGTAGTGGCCATCCGCATCGGGCCGCATCACCTTAACCCGCTTGGCATCCCGCACGGCGGCATGCTGGCCACGCTGGCCGACACCGCCATCGGCATGATGATGGCGCTGGAGACCGACCGCAAGCAGCCGGCGGTGACGGTCAACCTCAGCATGGACTACTTCGATGCCGCGCGGGTGGGCGACTGGGTGGAGGCGCACGTCGAGTTCGACAAGCTGGGCTCGCGGCTGCGCTTCGGCAGTTGCCGCCTGATGGCCGGGGAGCGCTGCCTGCTGCGTGCCACCGCCATCTTCTCGGTGCTCACGCCGCGCGCGTGATGCGCCGCCGCCGCTTGGGGCGTCGGCCGCGCCGCGCAATCGTCGCTTCCGACGACGCCGGGCGCCCCGCTGCTGCGCCAGAATCCGCAACAGGATAACGAGGCTTGGCCGTGCCCTTCCCAGGACACGGCCATTACGGGCGGGTTCGCCCCGGAACGACAAGAGGAGACGACATGGCAGAGGCATACATCGTAGCGGCCGCGCGCACCGCGGGCGGGCGCAAGGGCGGCAAGCTGGCAGGCTGGCATCCGGCGGATCTCGCCGCGCAGGTGCTGAACGCACTGGTTGAGCGCAGCGGCGCCGATCCGGCGCTGATCGACGACGTGATCATGGGCTGCGTCGGTCAGGCCGGCGAGCAGGCCGGCAACGTGGCGCGCAACGCCGTGCTGGCCTCGAAGCTGCCGGAAAGCGTGCCCGGCACCTCGGTCGACCGCCAGTGCGGCTCGTCGCAACAAGCCCTGCACTTCGCCGCGCAGGCGGTGATGTCCGGCACCATGGACATCGTGATCGCCGCCGGCGTGGAAAGCATGACCCGCGTGCCGATGGGCCTGCCCTCTACGCTGCCCTTCAAGAACGGCTTTGGCAGCTCGATGAGCCCGGCCATGCAGGAACGCTATCCCGGTGTGAAGTTCAGCCAGTTCACCGGTGCCGAGATGATGTCGCGCAAGTACGGCCTCACGCGGGACGACCTGGACCGCTACGCGCTGGAAAGCCACCGCCGCGCCATCGCCGCCACGCAGGCAGGCCGCTTCAAGGACGAAATCGTGCCCGTCGCCGTGCGCGCCGCGGACGGCAGCGCCAACGGCGAACTGCATACGGTGGACGAAGGCATCCGCTTTGAAGCCAGCCTGGAATCCATCTCCAGCGTCAAGCTGATCGAGGAAGGCGGCACCGTCACCGCCGCCAGCGCCAGCCAGATCTGCGATGGCGCGGCGGGGCTGATGGTGGTCAACGAAGCCGGCCTGAAGAAGCTGGGCGTCAAGCCGCTGGCACGCATTCACCATATGTCGGTGCTGGGCCATGACCCGGTGATCATGCTGGAAGCACCGTTGCCGGCAACGCTGCGGGCGCTGCAGAAGGCCGGCATGAAGATCGGCGATATCGACCTGTTCGAGATCAATGAAGCGTTTGCGCCAGTGCCGCTGGCTTGGTTGCAGACCACGGGCGCCGATCCGGCGCGCATGAACGTGAACGGCGGGGCGATTGCGCTGGGGCATCCGCTTGGTGGATCGGGGGCTAAGCTGATGACTACGCTGGTGCATGCGCTGCATGCGCAGGGGAAGCGGTATGGGTTGCAGACGATGTGTGAGGGTGGGGGGATGGCGAATGTGACTATTGTTGAGAGGTTGTAGGCTGATCGGCTGCCTTCGCTGTTTCTTTAAGCGGCGATGGCGCTTGCACCCAAAAGCCATACGACATCCCCCTGCGGGGGCTGCCGGTCACTCTTCTTTGCGTCGGCAAAGAAGACTAACGAGAAGAAAGCCGACCCTGCCGGGAGCAGAGCAATCGGGCTATTTGGGCCTCGGTGGTTGCGTCGTACGGCCCGGAGTGTTGGCTGGCCTTTGCCTTACCGGCTCACAGATCATCATAACTGCATGACCCAATGGTCACGTGGTGGTGCCCCTGATCGCTTTGCGCGGTGACCATTCACACATCTGCCGTTCGCGGTGCGTAGCGCCGCGATCCTGCCTTCCTTGGTGGTTTCGTGGTTTTGTCTCTGGCGGCGGGCGCCCGGCCTATTTGACGCCCTGCCGTACCGGCTCTATCTGCGCCTTGCTCTCGGCTTCCCGGGTTTCGTGGTGGGCACCGTGGCCCGTCCGCGAGGGGCGCGCTCACACCCAAGGCGCTCGCCTTCGAGACAAAACCACGAAACCAGCGACACCCGAAACGGCGCAGCCCCTTGCACCGCGAACGGCAGATGTGTGAATGGTCACCGCAAGCGAGGTCAGCGGCTGCACGACGTAACCCATGGGTCATGCAAGTGCGATGACCTTCGAGCCGGTTGGACACGCCAGCCAACACTCCGGGCCGTACGACGAAACCACCGACGCCAACAAGCCTGATTGCTCTGCCCCCGGCAGGGTCGGCTTTCTTCTCGTTAGTCTTCTTTGCCGACGCAAAGAAGAGTGACCGGCAGCCCCCGCAGGGGGATGTCGTATGGCCCTTGGGTGCAAAAGCCAACGCCGCTTAAAGAAACAGCAACCAACCCCGCAGGGCAATGTCGTACAGCTTTTGGGTGCAAAAGCCAACGCCGCTGCAAAAACGACCAGAAAACGCTAGCCAACCCCAGCCCGGCACCCCTCAAGCAAACGTAATAGCATCCCGCCGATCAACCCGATCCAAATGCGGCAAACTATTAAAACTAAGCAACCTCTGCATCCCACGCCCAGAAATAATCTCGCAAAACGCCGTATTCCGAAACTGCAAATTCAACTCGATCGCAGTCTGCGCCGGCGCACCCAGCAAATCCGCGGTAGCCCGTCCGATCGCCCCGCCAGAACTGACAACCAACACCGCATCCTCTCGCGAAGCCCCTTCCGTGGCATGCAGCAAACCATCGCGGATCCGTCCCCCAAACTCCGCCCACGACTCCGGCATGCCCGTCAGCTGATCCAGCGTCCAGGCCTGATACGCCGCGCGGAATGTGCGCCAGTAGTCGTTGTAGTCAGCGTTCTGGTGCGCGCGATGATCCGCCCCGCCGGTATGGCTGCGGTACAGCGCTTCGCCATCGTATTCGTTAAGGCCGAGGTGGGTTTCGATGTTCGTCTGGACCGGCACATCGCCGGCCCCCATGCCGGCCAGGATCTCCAGCGCGGTGTCCTGCTGGCGCACCAGCGAGCCAGCAACCACCCGCTTGAACGCGACGCCGCGCTCGCGGAAATATTCGCCCAGCCAGCGGGCCTGTTGCCGGCCGGTGTCGGAGAGGCAGTCGTAGTTGGCGGCGCCGAACGAGGCTTGACCGTGCCGTACCAGGAAGAGCGTTGCCATGCGTGATGTCGGCGCCGGTGGGCACCCGGGAAGCGGTAGAACGGGAATCGGCACGCGAACGCGGGGGCGCCGCGCGGGGTGCAGCCATTGTATGAGTGCCGGGCGCGGCGGCCAAGCTAAGCCGCGCCGGATTCATAGCGGTCATTGCCGCGCTGCATTATTCCGTTGCATAGCGGCAGGGTCAGTCCAGCCTTAGTTCGCCCTTAGTCCAGCGTGACGCCGGTGTCCGCGGTCAGCTTGAGCACGCCCGGCAGGTAGGCCTTGTAGGCAGCCACGGCTTCTGCCGGCAGGTTGCCGATCGGCTCCGCACCCATGTCCTCGATGCGCTGGCTGATCTCCGGCGTCTTCACCAGTGCGCTCACCTCGCGGCCCAGGCGCTCGACGATGTCGCTGGGCGTGCGTGCCGGGACCAGCAGCGTGATGGGTCCGGTCAGCTTGTACGGCTCGTCGGGATAGCCGGCTTCGGCAAAGGTTGGCACGTCGGGCAAGGCCTTGGCGCGCCGGGTGCCGGTGACGGCCAGCGCTCGCAGCTTGCCGCTGGCGAAGTGCTGCTTGAGCGAGGTTACCGAGCCAACCGTCATGTTGACCTGGCCGGCGAGCAGGTCGCTCACCATCGGGCCTTCGCCGCGATACGGCACGTGCAGGATATCGACGCCGTAGGTTTTGTCGAGGTAGGCCTGGATGGTGTGCGGCTGCGTGCCCGGGCCCCAGGAGCCCATGCGCAGCTTGCCGGGTTCCTTCTTGGCATAAGCGATCAGTTCCGCCACGGTCTTCACCGGCAGCGTGCCGTTGACGGCTAGCACCGTGCGCGCCATGGCGATGTCGGACACCTGGCGCAGGTCGGTGCGCGGGTCGTAGGGCAGCTTCTTGTAGAGGGCGAGATTGGCGGTGATGGGACCGGGGATGGTCAGCAGCAGCGTGTAGCCATCGGGCGCCGACTTGGCCACGTAGTCGGTGCCGATGATGCCGCCGGCGCCGCCTTTGTTCTCCACCACCACGGTTTGTCCCAGCCGCTTGCCCAGGCCTTCGGCCAGCGTGCGCGAGAGCGTGTCGGTGAGGCCGCCGGCCGGGTAGGGCACGATCAGGTGCAGGGGCTTGGCGGGATAGCTGGCTTGCGCCTGGGCTGCCAGCGGCAGCAGTGCCGCGCAAGCGCAGGCCAGCAGGACGGCGGCCTTCCCGCAGAACGGGCTGCGTATTGTCATGTCTTGTCTCCTCGGGGTTTTATAGGATCCGGCGCGCGCTCCGAGCAAAATGCGCGCGCCGATATTGGGCAAGGCTTGATGACGGCGGGAAACCACGCGCGGGACCGCGCGTTGTGTGTTGTGATGTTACGGCGTCAGGCCGGCAGCGCGAGGTAGCCGGCCACCAGCCTGGTCATCTCGCCGGGCAGCCGTTCGTCGTCGAGCGGCAGCGGGCCCGCGTCGTTGAGGATGGCATTGACCACGATGCTGAACACGGCTTGCATGGCAAAGCGCACGCGCATCTCCGCCTGCTCTGGCGGCACCGGCATGCGCGGCACCAGCAGCGCCACCATGCGTTCCACCACGTCTTGCCCGCTTTCGCGATGCGGCAGCCACTCTTCCGGGCGGACGGAGGCGTGCTTGAGCGATGCCTTGATCACGCCGCGGTTGGCGTGGCAGCCGACCACCACGTAGCGCATGATTTTTTCCAGCATCACATCGGTGGGCACGTCCTCCCAGCGTTCCACGCGCAGGTAGCGCGCCACGGAATCGCCGGTTTCCTGCATCACCAGCGCGCGCAGGGATTCGAAGAACGCCTGCTTGTCGCGGAAGCGGCCGTAGAAGGCCCCGACCGACACTTCGCAGGCGGAGGCGATCTGCGCAACCGACACCGCGGAGAAATCCCGCTGCGCCAGCAGTTCGCGGCCGGCGTCCAGCAGAGCCTGCTCGGTCTCGCGCGCACGGCGCTGGCGCGGTGGCTGCAGGATCGACGGGGTCGCTACGGTAGGGAATGCGGAAGTCCCCTTGGACGGCTTGGCGGGGGACGCGGCAGAGGACGAGAGGGGCATGTTAATTCCGTATGCGAATTCTGATTCGGTTTTGTGAACCATATGGTTACCACGGCGTTTCGTCAAGAAACGGTCTACATTTCCAATATGTGGAAATACATTCCGTTCTTTGACACAGAAAATGACGCCGCCCACACTGCGGTGCAAGGAGACAAGATGAACACGTCGGTCGAACAGTTCATAGCCGAGCGCAGGAAAGAGGACCCGTCCTTCGGTGGCTTGCTGGCCAAGGGCTTTGCCTTGCTGCGCTGCTTCATCGACGAGCCGCGTCCGCTTGGCAACGGCGAGCTCGCCGAGCGCCTGCAGATGCCTCGCGCCACGGTGTCGCGTATCTGCCGCACGCTGTTCGAGCTGGGCTATCTGGATTGGGACCCCAAGCTCGACAAGTATTTCGTCGGCGCCCAGGTGCTGGCCCTGGGTTATCCCTACCTGGCCGGGCTGCCGGTGCGTCACGTGGCACGCCCGCTGATGCAGGCGCTGGCGGATCGTATCGAGGGTGCCGTATCGATGGGCGTGGCACATCGGCTGGACGTGACCTACCTGCAGAGCTGCACGCATCACGAGGGCACGGCTGCACGCCCCGGCGTGGGCGCGGTGCGCTCGGTGCTCAGCACCGCGATGGGCCGTGCTTTCCTGTGCACGCTTTCCAAGAGCGAGTTCGAGCAACTGATGCAGGCCGCTCGCCACGAACGCGCCGAGGAGTACGCCGCCTGCTACGACACCATTTGCCACAACGTGGCGCATTACCCCAAGCGCGGCTTTGCCATCAATGAAGGCGACGCCGGCAGCGGCGTGCATGGCGTGGGCGTGTACTCGCGCATCGTCTACCTGAACCGCCCGCTGCTGTTCAACTGCGCGATCGCCGGCTCGCAAATGCGGCGCGGCATGCTGGAAAAGAAGATCGCGCCGCTGCTGATGGAGATGACCCGCACCATCGAATCCATGACGGGCCTGCGGCAATAGCAGCGCCGGCAGAGCAAGAAACACGAAGCTACACGAACGCATACGAAGCCACACACAGCGCCGGTACAGGCGCAAACAAGACAAGCCATTCAAGGCCATCCGGAGACAACGCCATGCCCAATCTAGATTTCCTGCTGAAACCGCGTTCGGTCGCGGTCATCGGCGCATCCACGCAGCCCGAGAAGGTCGGCGGCATGCCGATTCGCCTGCTGCGCGAGCTCGGCTACGCCGGGCGCATATTTCCCGTGCATCCCACCGCCGGCGAGATCCAGGGCTTGCCCGCTTACGCGACGCTGGCCGCGATTGGCCAGGGCGTCGACCTGGCCATCGTGGCGGTGCCGGCGGTGGCGACGGAGTCCGTGATGGCGCAACTGGCGCGAAACGGCACGCGCGCCGCGATCTTCTTCACCTCGGGCTTTGCCGAAGTGGGCGATGAGGGCCTGGCCATGCAAGTGGCGCTGGCCGAGAGCGCGCGCCGCCACGGCGTGGCCCTGCTCGGCCCCAATTGCCTGGGCGTGATGAATCTGCGCGAGCGCATGTTTGCCACCTTCTCGCCGATCCCGCTGACTGGCGTGCCGCCCGCGGGCGACGTGGGGCTGGTCAGCCAGAGCGGCGCGTTTGGCGCCTACGCCTTTGCGCTGGCGCGCGAGGCCGGGCTGGGCCTGAGCCATTGGGTGACCACTGGCAACGAGGCCGGCCTGCAGGTGGCCGATGTGATCGAGTGGATGGCGCAGGACAAAGATACCCGCGTGATCCTGGCGTATATGGAAGGCTGCCGAGATGGCGCGCGCTTGCGCCAGGCGCTGGCCGCCGCGCGTGCCGCCGGCAAGCCTGTGGTGATCACCAAGGTGGGCACCACCGAGGCAGGCGCGCGTTCGGCGCAGTCGCACACGGCCAGCCTGGCAGGAGAAGATGCGGTGTATCAGGCGGTGTTCGACGAGTACGGCGTGCATCGTGCCCATACGCTCGAGGACTTCTTCCGCCTCGGCTACACGCTGTCACGCGGGCGCCGGCCGGCGCGCTGGGACAGCCCGAGCGGGTTGATGGCCGACGCGGTGGCGCCGGTGGCCATCGTCACCGTGTCCGGCGGCGTCGGCATCATGATGGCCGATCGCGCCGAAGAACTTGGCATGCCCATGCCGCCCATGCCCGCGGCAGCCGCCAAGGCGCTGCGCACGAGCATCCCCTTTGCCAGCACCGCCAACCCGATCGATGTGACGGGGCAGGTGGTGGCCCAGCCCGCCGTGCTGCTCGACGCGATGGCCGGCGTGGCCACCTGCGGCGAGTACGGCAGCGTGGTGGCCTTCCTCGCCGGTGGCGCCAACGCGCCGCGCTTGTGGGAAGAACTGCAGCGCACCATCGGCGCGCTGCATGAGGACAAGCGCGCCGCGCCGCTGCTGCTTTCCGGCGTGGTCGACGACGACAAGCGGGCGTGGCTGGAGGCGCATGGCTGCCTGGTGTTCCGCGAACCTGCCCACGCCATCGAGGCCGTGGCCGCGCTGGCCCGCGCGGCAGCGTGGGAAGCCGCCGCGAGCGTGCCAGTTGCCGAGGCCGAGGCCGCGGCGCCGGTCGCCGCGCTCCTGCGCGATGTGCCGGACGATGCCAGCGCGCTGTCCGAGTTCGACGCCATGCGCCTGCTGGCGGACGCCGGCGTGCCAGTGGCCGCGCACGGCCTGGCACGCGACGCCGATGAAGCCGTGGCGCTGGCGCAGCGCATCGGCTACCCGGTGGCGGTAAAGCTGTGCTCGGCACAGGTGTTGCACAAGAGCGACGTAGGCGGCGTGGCGCTCAACCTGACGGACGACGCCGCGGTGCGCAAGGCCTTTGCCGCGATGCAGGCGGCGCTGGCCCGGGCCGACGCCAGCCTGCCCTTCGAGGGCGTGCTGGTGGCCCGCATGGTGCGCGGCTGGGGCGAGCTGATGGTAGGCGTGCGGCGCGATCCGGTCTTCGGGCTGGTGGTGCTGGCCGGCATCGGTGGCACCGCGGTGGAGATCTTCCGGCAGATGGCCTTCGGCCTGGCGCCGTTGTCGCCCGAGCGCGCCCGCGCCATGCTCGAGCGCAGCCGCGCGGCGGTGCTGTTCGCTGGCCATCGCGGCAACCCGGTGCTGCCGCTGGCACAGGCAGCCGACCTGCTGGTGCGCGTGTCGAAGGTGGCCGCGGCGCTGGGTCCCCGGCTCGACACACTGGAGATCAACCCGTTCATCATCGGCGCCGATGGCGCGGTGGCTGCGGACGCCGTGATCACCTTGCTGCCGGCGGGCGGGCCGAGGGCATGACCGCGATGGCGTAGTAACGAAGCTTGACCCCACCGCGCAATCCGATACCGGCACAGACCGGACGCGCGGATGGGGAACCACAACTGGAGACAACCATCATGCATTTACAAGCTGCAAGGACCGCGCGCGCGCTGGCGGCAGGCGCTCTCGCCGTCGTCATGCTGACGGCGCTGGCCGCCACACCGGCGCACGCCGCACCACCGCAAGCCACGAAATATCCTGACAAGCCGATCCGCCTGGTGGTGCCCTTTCCGCCAGGCGGCGGCACTGACGTCATCGGGCGGTTGGTGGCCGCCAAGCTGTCGACCGCGCTGGGCGGCACCGTGCTGGTGGAAAACGTGGCGGGTGCCACCGGCACCATCGGCTCGGCCCAGGTGGCGCGCGCCGCGCCGGACGGCTACACGCTGTTGCTCGGCATCTCCGCCACGCATGCCATCGCGCCGGCGATCTTCCCCCGCCTGCCCTACGATCCCGTGCGCGATTTCGTGCCGGTGGGCCGGCTGGCCTACGGCGGCAACGTGCTGGTGGCAGGCCCGGCGTTCACGGGCAAGGACCTGCCGGCGCTGATTGCAGCCGCCAAACGTCCAGGCGCTGACCTCACCTACGGTTCCTGGGGCCCCGGCTCGGGCGGCCACCTGGCCGGCGAGAGCCTCAATGTCAGCAGCGGCATCCATCTGCGCCACATTCCCTACAAAGGCGTGAGCCCGATGCTGACCGATGTGATGGGCGGCACGCTGCCGGTGGCCATGTCCGACCTGGCCGGCACCTTGCCGTTGATCCGCAGCGGCAAGGTCCGGGCGCTGGCGGTGACCGGCTCGGAGCGCTCGGTGGCGTTGCCCGATGTGCCCACCTTCGCCGAGTCCGGCGTGCCGTTGCGCATCGACAGCTGGTACGCGCTGTTCGCGCCGGCCCGCACGCCGGCCCCCATCCTCGATCGCCTTGAGCGCGCTGTCGACGCCATCATGGCCGAGCCCGCCATGCAGGCGCAGGCCGCCACGCTGGGCATGCGCTTCACCCCACAGCCGCGCGCCGTCTTTGCCGCCCAGATGCAGGACGACGTCCGTGCCTGGGCCGCCCTCGTCAAGTCGAGCGGCGCCGCCCTCGAATAATCCCGCCAGGAGCCAACACATATGAACATGAACCCTCCCGCCGCCCCCGTCACGCACGCCAGCCCCCAGCAGGCGCTGGTCGCCGGCGCAGCGCTGCCGCTGGTGATCTACGGCTATGCGCTTATCGAGACGCTGCGCACCTGCCGCCTGCAGACCTCGGTTGCCGCTGCCACCGGCTATGGCCGCGCGCCGATGAACACGTTGTCGGCGAGCGAGCGTCAGTGGACGCATGAGGACCGCGACATCGTCACCCCGGCCAACGACCTGCTGTACTTCTGCGGCTGGGTCAACCTGGCCGATGGCCCGGTGACGCTGCGCATTCCGCCGCTGCCCGACGCGGGCCGCTACTACGTGATCGAGCTGCTCGACGTGCACACCAACAACTTCGAGAACCTGGGACCACGCAATGTCGCTGCCGAAGGCGGCGAGATCGAGCTGGTCGGCCCGGGCCAGAAGGCCAGCGGCGCGCATGCGGTGTCATGCCCGAGCTCACTGGTCTGGCTGCTCGGCCGCGTGCTGGTGCAGGGGCCGGATGACCTGGCGGTGGCGCGTGCCTTTGAGCAGGGCTTCGCGCTGACCCGCACGCCGGGCGCGGCGCGTCCGCGCTGCGTGGACCAGTGGCACGACAGCGGCCGGCCCGCGCTGGACTTCTTCCACAACCTCTTCAACGCGCTGCGCGAGTTCCCGCCGGCGGCCGAGGAACTGGGGATCCTGACGCTGTTGCGCAAGGCCGGCATCCGGCTGGAAGACGAGACCGATTTCGCGGCGCTGCGCCCGGCCATCGTGGCCGGGCTGGAAAGCGCTTACGCGCAAGGCATGGCGGTGATCGAGGCCCATACCCGCAGCCAGGGCCGCAAGAGCTGGGGCTACAGCCTGAAGCTGGGCATGTACGGCGACGACTGGCTGCAGCGCGCCTGCACCGCGATGAAGGGCCTGGGCGCCCTGCGCGCGGACGAGGCGATCTACGCCATGGCCGATTTCGATGCCGACGGCGCGCCGCTTGATGGCCGTCGCCGTTACGAGCTGCGCTTCGCGCCCGGCATGCTGCCGCCCGCGCAAGCCTTCTGGTCGGTGTCGCTGTACGGCGAGGATCGTTACTTCAGCGCCAACGAGATCGGCCGCTACGCCGTGGGCGACCGCACGCCGGGCTTGCGCATGGAGGCCGATGGCAGCCTGGTGATTCCCATCTCGCACGCGCGAGCGCAGCAGCAGGAGAACTGGCTGCCCGCGCCCGCTGGCTCGTTCTACCTGATCCTGCGGCTCTACCATCCCGCGCCGTCTTTCCTGCAAGGCCAGTACACCATCCCGGCCGTGCGCCGCGTCGATTGAGTCAACCAAATTATGGAAGCCACCATGTACCAGACCATATCCGCCGTGCCCGCCGCGCCCGCCCTCGACGCCATCCGTTACACGCTGCCCCTCTACGAAATGGCGCGCATGCGCGCCGCCACCTGCCCGCGCCGCAATAGCGCCGGTGTGTTTGCCGCGCAGCAGCCCGATGCCCCGGTGCGCTGGATCAATCATTTCATTCACACGCGCCAGCTGCTTGGCCCGCAGCATCGCCAGGTGGTCACGCCCAATAACGACACGCTCTACAGCAACGCCTGGATGGACCTGTCGCAAGGGCCGCTGCTGCTGGACGTGCCCGACAGCTTGGGCCGCTACTACGTGCTCGGCCTGCTCGATTTCTATACCAATCCCTTTGGCTATATCGGCACCCGCACCACGGGCAACGGGCGCGGCCGCTTCTTGCTGCATGGCCCGCGCTGGCAGGGCGACGTGCCGGCTGGTGCTACCGCCATCGCCTGCCCCACGGACGCGGTGTGGCTGCTCGGCCGCGTGCTGGTGGATGGCGAAGCCGACCTGCCGGCCGTGCACGCGCTGCAGGACCAGTTTCGCCTGAGCACGCTGGCCGGGGCGAGCGCCGCGCGGGCGTTCGATGTGCGTATGCAGCCTGGCGAGCATCTGGGCGATCCGCGCCGCTATGCCGAGGTGGTCAACCAGGCGCTGCGCGAGAACCCGCCGCCGCCGGCTGAGGCAGCGCTGGTGGCAGGCTTTGCGCCTTTTGGCATTGGCGCGGATTGCGATGCGGCCGCGCTTGGCGACGATGCGCTTGCCCGCCTGGGCGACGCCATCCGGGCAGTGCTTGCCGAACTGGCGACGCCGCTGCCGTCCGACCTCGGCGGCGGCTGGACCCTGCCGGTGGAAATCCGCGAATCGTTCGGCACGCGTTTCGCCGAGCGCGCGCTGGTGGCGCGCAACTATATCGGCGCGCTCGGCGTGCAAGAGGCGATGTACGTGATGGCCGACCGCGACAGCGAAGGCGCGCCGCTCGATGGCCGCGCCGGCTACGAGCTGGTCTTCCCGGCCGATGGGCTGCCGCAGGTGGGTGCGTTCTGGTCGCTCACCATGTATGGCAAGGCCGACTGCATGCTGGTCGATAACGTGCTGGGGCGCTACTCGCTGGGCGACCGCTCGCCGAGCCTGCGCTACGGGCCGGACGGCAGCCTGCGGCTGCGCCTGTCGGCCACGCCGCCCGCCGACCCGGCGGACGAGGGCAACTGGCTGCCCGCGCCCGCAGGCCCGTTCTACGTGACGCTGCGGCTCTACGTGCCCCAGCCCGCGCATCTCGACAAGACCTTTGTCTATCCGCCGATCCGCCCGCTGGCAGCTGCGGCTGCTTCGGTCAAGGAGCTGTCATGACACCGAATTCACGCAAGCGCAGGCAAGTGCTGCGCCTGGCCGGCAACGCCGTGCTGTTGGCCGCGGGCTGCGGTGCGCTGGCGCTGGCGCCGGTGCAGGCCGAGGAATTTCCGTCGCATCCGGTGCGCCTGGTATCGCCCTACGGCCCGGGCGGCTCCAACGACATCTCGGCGCGCCTGCTCAGCGAGGGGCTCAGCCGCAAGTACAAGCAGCAGTTCGTGGTGGAGAACAAGCCCGGCGCTGGCACGCGCGTGGCCAACGAGCAGATCGCGCGCGCCACGCCGGACGGCTACACCCTGTTGTGGGCGGCGGCGCCGTTTGCCATCAACGCGGCGGCAGGGCTATCCCAGCATTACGACATCCACAAGGACTTCGTGGCAGTAGGGCCACGCGTGCTCGGGCCGATATTCCTGATCGTCAACGCCGATTCGCCGGTGCGCACGGTGGCGGATTTCGTGCGCATGGCGCGTGATAAGAAGGACGGCGTGACTTTCGCCTCGCCGGGCATCGGCTCGGGGCCGCACCTGACCGCCGAGCTCTTCGCCGCCCAGGCAAAATTCAAGGGCCTCAACGTGCATTACCGCGGCGACTCCACGGCCTACACCGAGTTGCTTGCGGGGCGGGTCGACGCGACGTTGACCGCCATCACCACCGCGCTGCCATTTATCAAGGCCGGCAAGCTGCGCGTGATCGCGGTGTCCGCCGAGCAGCGCACGCCGGTGTATCCGGACGCGCCCACGTTCGGCGAGCAAGGGTATCCCGGCGTGGTGGGTTACGGCTGGTTCGGGCTGATGGCGCCGGCGGGCACGCCGCCGGCCATCGTGCAGCAGCTCAACCGGGATGCCAACGCGGTGCTGGCCGATGCGCAGACGCGCAGCAAGCTGATCGGCCTCGGGCTGCAGCCGGAGGCGGGCGACAGTGCATCGTTCGCGCGCTTCGTCGACGCCGAGGTGGCCAAGTGGGGGCCATTGATCAAGTCGGCGGGGATCAAGCTGGAATGAATAGGGTAGCGCGCGGCGTTCGTTTCCGGCGTTCGCTACCGGCTTTCGCGCAACGGCCCGCTCGCTGCCTGCTGGCTTTAGCCGCGGACGGCGCCTTGCTGCGCGTCGCGCGCCGCGACAAAGGCCAGCAGCAGCACCCTCGTCTGCTCGAAAATCACGTCTCCAAGCTGGGCCATCTCTTTAGGGCCAATCGTTTCCCATTCGAGGGCGCTGAGCACGTTCCGGCGAAACATGCGGAACACGGCAACCTGGCTGTCTATCGCGATGGTCCGGATCTTGGTCACATCATCGGTCGGCTTGCGTCCGGTCAGCCGGCCGATGATCGACGCGGTCACGGGGAACAAGCGGCGGTTGAGGCGTTCGTCGATCACCGCGAAGGCCGACGGCGGACCAAGGCCCGCGCGTTCGCGCGCCATGAAGAGTTGCCAGTCGCGCGCCTCGGGTGAGTCGCTCAGGAACGAGACGAAGCAGCCCTGGAGTCCCATGTAGGCTTCGATCAAGTCCGAGTCATCGGCGTCGGGGTTGGCCAATGTCGCTTGCGCCGCGCTCACCGGCGCGGCCAGGTACTCCCAGACGCGTGCGACGAAGTGCTCCACGCAGGCAATGTAGACCCCTTCCTTGTTGTCGAAGTAGTACTGCAGCGCAGGCGCATTGACGCCGGCCTCTTTCGCGATGTCGCGCGTCGACGCCCCCTCGAATCCCCGTTCCCCGAAGAGTCGCAGCGCCGCCTCGACGATGCGCAGGCGCGTTTCCTCGCCTCGCTGGTAGCCGCCTTCGGCGGCCGGTCGGTGTCGTGCCATGGGATTCGTCGCCATCCTTGAGATCGTGCCAGGGGAGAAATATATCACTTGACACAATTTGTCCGACTGGAATAATTGTGCCGTTTGGAATAATTTGGAGCCCCCATGTCTACCGCCGCGCCCGCCGATTCGCCAGCCGACCCTCTGTTGCGAGGCGAAGCCACGTCAACCCCAGCGAAGCCTGCGGTGCGCCATCGCCGCCGCACGGTGCTGCTTTTCCTGGCTGGCAGCGCGCTGGCGGGGGCGGCGGCCTGGGGCGGGCACTGGTGGACGGTGGGCCGCTTTATGGAAACCACCGACGACGCCTATCTGCAGGCCGACAGCGTGACGGTGGCGCCGAAGGTGAGCGGCTATGTGGCTGAAGTCCTGGTGCGCGATAACCAGGCGGTCGTTGTCGGGCAGGCGTTGGCAAGGCTCGACAGCCGTCAGTACCAGGCAGCGCTGGACGAGGCCACGGCGACCGTTGCCTCGCGCCAGGCCGACGTGGCGCGTAGCGAGGCGGACCTTGCACAGCAGCAGGCCACTATCGCGCAGGCCCGTGCCGAACTCGACGGAGCGCGGGCCAATGTGCGCTACGCGGCATCGCAGGTGGATCGTTATGCGCCGCTGGTCAAGTCGGGCGCCGAGACGGAGGAGCGGAGCGCGGAGTTGCGCAACGCGCAGACACGTGCTGCCACGACGCGGCAAGCGAACGAGGCCGCCTTGCGCGCGGCCCAGAGCCAGACGCTCACGCTGCAGGCAAAGCTGCAACAGGCACGCGCGCAACTGGCGGTGGCCGAGGCGAGCGCGCGCCGCGCCCAGCTCGACCTGCAGGATACGTTGGTGCGCAGCACCCTGGCCGGCCGCGTCGCGGATCGCGCCGTGCGCGTCGGGCAGTTCGCGCAGCCGGGCACGCGCCTGCTGACGATCGTGCCGCTGCAGGATCTCTACCTGAGCGCCAACTTCAAGGAAACGCAGGTCGGCCACATGATGCCGGGCCAGCCCGTGACAATCCATGTCGACGCGCTGCCGGATGCCGATCTGCACGGCACCGTCGAAAGCCTGTCGCCCGGCACGGGCTCCCAGTTCGCCCTGCTGCCCGCGCAGAACGCCACCGGCAATTTCACCAAGATCGTGCAGCGCGTGCCGGTGCGCATTCACCTGGACGTGTCGGGCGAGGCGCGCAGGGCGCTGGTGCCGGGGCTGTCGGTGACGGTGGAGGTCGATACGCGCCACGCGGCGCCCACGCAAGCGCACGCTCCGGCCGGGGGCGCGCGTGGCTAAGGCGCTGCGGTCCGGTGCCGGCGTGTCCGGGGGCAACCCGGCATCCGCGCCCGCAGTGCCCAACGCTTCCACCGCTGACTGGATCGCGGTTGCGGCCGGCGCGCTCGGCGCGCTGCTCGCCACGCTCGATATCTCGATCACCAACTCGGCGTTGCCGCAGATCCAGGGGCAGATCGGCGCCGCGGGCACGGAGGGCACGTGGATCTCCACGGGCTACCTGATGTCGGAGATCGTGATCATCCCGCTCGCCGCGTGGCTCACGCGCGTGTTCGGGCTGCGGCGCTTCCTGATGTGGAACGCGATCCTCTTCACCGCGTTCTCGATGATGTGCGGGCTATCCCACAGCTTGGCCGCGATGGTCATCGGCCGCATCGGCCAAGGCTTCGCCGGCGGCGCCATGATCCCGACCGCGCAGACCATCATTCGCACGCGCTTGCCCCGGCACCAGATGCCGATCGGCATGTCGGCGTTCGGCCTGATCGTCCTGCTCGGCCCATTGCTCGGCCCGGTGGTTGGCGGCTGGCTGACCGAGAACGCCGACTGGCGCTGGTGTTTTTTCCTGAACCTGCCGATCTCGGTGGCGCTGGTGACGCTGCTCTATCTTGGCCTGAAGCCGGAGCGCGCGAACCTGCAGGCGTTCGTCAAGGCGGACTGGCTCGGCATCGCGGGGCTGGCCATCGGCCTGAGCTCGCTCACGGTGGTGCTGGAGGAGGGGCAGCGCGAGCGCTGGTTTGAATCGCCGACGATCGCATGGCTATCGCTGCTTTCCGCGGCCGGCATCCTGATGATGGTCGTTGGCCAGTTCACGGCGAACACGCCGATCGTGCGGCTGCGGCTGCTGCTCAACAAAAACTACGCCAGCGTCATCCTGATTGTCTCAACCGTCGGCGCCGGGCTCTATGGCGTGTCCTACCTGTTGCCGCAGTTCCTCGCCACCATCGCCGGATACAACGCGGAGCAGGCGGGCTCGATCATGCTGCTCTCCGGTCTTCCGGCATTCCTGATGATGCCGATCCTGCCCCGCATGCTTGGCAAGTTCGATAGCCGTTGGCTCGTCATCACCGGGCTGTTGTGTTTCTTCGGCAGCTGCATGCTGGATATCTCGCTCACCACGCAAAGCGTCGGGCACGACTTCATCGGCTCGCAGATCCTGCGCGGCTTCGGGCAGATCCTGGCGATGATGCCGCTCAACCAGGCATCGATGGCGGCTGTCGCCACCCATGAGGCGGGCGACGCGGCTGGCCTGTACAACATGGCCCGCAACCTGGGCGGCTCGGTCGGGCTCGCGCTGCTCGGCACGCTGATCGACCGCCGCAATACGTATCACGACGCCGTGATCCGTGAATCGGTCAGCGCCAACAGCGCGATCGGGCAGGAACACATCTCGTCCAGCGCGGCGGGCTTTTTCGCGCAGCACGGCGATATGGCGCATGCGAAGCTCCAGGCCATGGCACAGATGGCCGGGGAGATCGCCAGGCAGGCGGCCGTCATCACCTTCTCCGAGACCTTCTTTGTGCTGGGCATCGCGCTGCTACTATGCGTGCCGCTGGCCTTCCTTCTCAAGCAACCGGGTGCCGGCACGCCGGTGTCCTCCGGTCATTGATCGATCATGCACGACATCAAATCAAATACGCTGCCGGGCCCTGGCCGGCTGCGCACGGTCTCCCTCAGTGCCGCGCTGGCGTTTGCCATGAGTGGCTGCGCGGTCGGGCCTGACTATCACGGCGCGCCTGAAGTCGCGGCCGACGCCATGCGCGCCACGGCATTTCCCCATGCCCCGCACAGTACCGAGCCGGCCGCGCCGCGCGTCGCAACCTGGTGGCGCGCGCTGGGCGATCCCCAACTGGATGCACTGATAGAAACCGCATTGGCGCATAGCCCGGACATTCGTGCAGCGCAGGCCAGCGTGCGGCAGGCGCGTGCCGGCCTGCGCGGGCAGCAAGCCGATGCACTCCCCAAGGTGGGGGCAACCGCCGCCACGCTGCGCACGCGCTCGCCGAATTTGTCGTCGTTTTCCGGTGGCGCGACGTCTGGCGGCCGCGGACCATTGGCGCTCTATCTTGCCAACTTCGATGCCAGCTGGGAGATCGATCTGTTTGGCGGGACGCGGCGTGCCATCGAGGCGGCCGCGGCGCAGGCGGACGCTTCCGCCGAACAGCTCGCGGACGCCCACGTGCAACTGGCAGCCGAGGTCGCCCAAGCCTACATCGGCCTGCGCGAGCAGCAGGCGCGCCTGACGCACCTGCGCGCCTCGGAAAAGCTCGAAGCCGACATGCTGGAGCTGACGCAGCAACGGCGCGAACGCGGGGTGGCATCGGCGCTGGAAGTGGAGCGGCTCCTGACCCAGGTGGAGGGCACCCGCTCGCAGATCGCGCCCATCGAGGCGCAGATCACGGAGTCGTTCGATGAACTCGCCGTACTCACGGGGCGCGCCCCCGGCGCACTGGATGGCGAACTCGGCCCGCAACGGCCATTGCCCACGTTGCCGGCTACGGTGTCCGTCGGTAACCCAGCCGCACTGCTCAAGGCGCGGCCGGACATCCGCGCGGCGGAGCGTACCCTGGCCTCGCAGAACGCGCAGATCGGCGCTAGCAAGGCTGACTGGTTCCCCAAGCTGTCGCTGTTCGGCTCCCTGGGCTACAGCGCGATGGACCCCGGTCACCTGGTCCGCAAGGACAACGCCACCTGGCTCGCCTTGCCGCGGCTGCAGTGGAACGCGCTGGATTTCGGCCGGGTTGCCGCCAGCGTGGACGGTGCGCAGGCAGGACGCGACAATGCCGAGGCAAGGTACGAGAGCGTGGTCCTGAAGGCGCTGCGCGATGCCGATGTGGCCTTGTCCCGCTACGGGCACCAGCGCGAGAACGTGGTCCTGCTGCGCCGGGTGGAGGCGTCCGCCGAGCGCGCCGCCGTGCTGACCCAGCAGCGCTACCGCGCCGGTACGGCCAGCATGCTTGACTGGCTGGATGTCGAACGCACCCGGGTACGTGCGCAGCAGGATCGGATCGCCGGCGATGCCAGCCTGATCAAGGACTTCGTGTCCTTGCAAAAGGCTCTGGGGCTGGGTTGGCAGAACGAGGGCTAGGACGGACGGCGCCCGTCCCCGCAGGCAGGCGCGGGCGGCCGTAGCGTTTCAGTCCGTCACGTTCCCTTTGTTGTACTTTGTTGTATTCAGCATACGTTTACCCGCCCCGCTAAATTGTGGATCAAACTGCTCTGCGCCGAGGGCTTGCACGGCTAACCCGCGCGGCAGCATGGCGCCGGGGGTCAGCGACTGCCCCGCAGGTTAGGTAACCGGCACTCCGCTGGTACATGCGCCGCTGTTCAAGCACGGGCAATTGCCCTATCGTGACGACCTTCCCCGCCAACTCTGCGCGGCGATTTCACCGTGTTGTCCCGTCTTGCCGCGGATTGTCCAGGTTTGTCCATGTCCCGCTCTCTATCATGCATCGCGCGCCGCTTGCGCACGCTGGTGTCCGGTTGTCAGGTGCTGCCGATGCTGCTTGCATTGGCGGCGCTAGCCTTGGCGCCGCAGCCCGCCAGGGCCGCGGATCACCCTGCGCAGCCGGCCAGGCAATCCGCCGCCGATGCTGCCACCGACGCCGCCACCGAAGTTGCCGAGGAAGCCGCCCCCCCAGCCGTGCCGGGCAAGCGAGCGCGCGTGTGCCTGGTGCTGTCCGGGGGCGGCGCGCGCGGCTACGCGCATATCGGCGTGATCCGGGCGCTGGAGAAAATGCATGTGCCGATCGACTGCATCGCGGCCACCAGCATGGGTGCCGTGGTGGGCGGCTTGTACGCCAGCGGCTTGTCGGCTGGCGAGCTGGAGGCCAAGCTGTCGCACATCAACCTGAGCGATATCGCCTTCGACCGCAACGAGCGCGCCGAACTGCCGCAGGCGCAGCGCGAGGACGATCTCCAGTATCCGATTGGCATTTCGGCCGGCTACGGTGACGGCAAGATCAAGCTGCCCACCGGCCTGGTCCAAGGCAACCGCCTGCTGGCGCTGCTGCAGAACCTGACCCCGCATCTGCCGGCCGACGACGCCTTCGACAAGCTGCCGACGCCGTTTCGCACCATTGCCACCGACCTGGGCACCGGCGCTCCTGTCGTGCTGGACCACGGATCGCTGCCGCGGGCCATCCGCGCCAGCGTGGCCGTGCCGGGCTTGTTCGCGCCGATCAAGGTGAACGGGCGCGTGCTGGTCGATGGCGGGCTGGTCAGCAACCTGCCGGTGCAGCTCGCGCGCGACATGGGCGCCGACGTGATCATCGCGGTCAATATCGCCTCGCCGCTGGATGACCCCGAGAGCCTGGACTCGCCGGCGGCGGTGACGCAGCAGATGGTCACCATCCTGACCAACCAGAACGTGGCCACGCAAAAGGCGCTGCTCAGGCCGGGCGACGTGCTGATCGAGCCCCAGCTGGGTGACTTGTCCTTCACCGACTTCTCGCGCGCTAACGACGGCATCCAGGGCGGCTGGAACGCGGTGCTGGCGGCCGAGCCCAAGCTCGCGTCGCTGACGCTGCCGGCGGACGCCTGGCAAAGCTACCTGGCGGCGCGCAAGGGCAGCCAGGCGGTGGCGGGCCCGGTGCGCATCGATGCCATCCAGATCCGGTCGCACGGCCGCATTCCGGCCAGCTTCGTGCGCAAGTACCTGGGCGTAAATGAAGGCGACACCTACGACGCGGTCACGCTTAACCGCGAGATGGCGCAGCTCTCCACCTCGGGCGATTTCGAGAGCGTGACGCAGGAGATGGTCACGGAGGACGGGCGCAATGTGCTGAAGGTCGAGGCGCAGCAGAAATCCTGGGGCCCGCAGTTCCTGCTGTTCGGCTTCGGCGTGTCTAACACCTTCAATGGCCAGGGCGGGTTCAACCTGCAACTGGGGCATCGGTATCCGTGGATCACGCCCGGCGGGCTGGAGTGGCGCAATGACATCGTGCTGGGCAGCACCCAGGCCAAGTGGCACACCGAGCTGCGCCAGCCGGTATTCGACCGGCTTGGCTTCTATGTCGCGCCCTATGTGGAATACGGGCGCAAGCGCGTCGATCTCTATGGCGACACCGCGCCCAACCGCAATACCGACCCGATCACCGCCTTTCGGATCGACACGGCCGTCGCGGGCCTGGACCTGGGTGTGCCGCTGGGCCGGCTGGGCGAGTTCCGGGCGGGCGTGAACTACCAGCAGGTCAACTACTCGGCCGTCTATAACCTGCCCATCGGTACCGGCCGGCTATTCTCCCAGGCCCGTGTGCGCCAGCCCACCATGCGTGCCCAGCTCACCATCGACCAGCTCGACGATCCGCTCTTCCCGCGCACCGGCTACTATCTGCTGGCGACCAACGAGCTGGCCTTCGGTGGCACCGACAATCGCTTCAACGATGCCCACGCCAAGGCGCTCTGGGCCACCAGCTACGGCCGCCACACGCTGAACCTGGCGGCGGAGGCCGCGGCCACCTATGGCGATCACCGCAGCGACAACAGCGTCAGCGGCGGGCTTGGCTTCACGCTGGGCGGCTTCCAGCATCTTTCCGCTTACGCGCAGGACCAGTTCTCCGGCAACTACCTGCTGTACGGGCGCATGACATACCTGAACGACCTGCGCGAGTTCATCCTGCCCGGGCTGCGCACCACCGTGGTGGGCGCCAGCCTGGAGGCTGGCGACGTCTGGCTGCGGCGCAAGAACTTCGGCAACGGGCCGTTCAAGACCAGCGCCAGCCTGTTCATCGGCGGCAACAGCGCCATTGGCCCGCTGTACTTCGGCTTTGCCGCAGCGCCGAACGGGGTGTGGAACCTGTACCTGCAGCTAGGCCGCGTGTTCTAGCCCGCGGGCGCCGGCAGGGGCTCGGTGGCGCTCACCGCGTTATCAGCGCTGTCGGCCGGCCGGAAGGTCACTGCGGAGATGCGCCCGTTGCGCATGCGCAGGGTTTGCGTGCCCTGGCTGTGCCGGGCCTCGCCATGCATGACGGAGGAGGCCGCGACGTCGATCTGCGCCGTGGCGCCCTCGATGCGCGGCGGTGCGGTGACGGCGATGCGTACCGTCTTGCCGGCGATTGCTTCCAGCTTGGCAAACATGTCGATGACGGCGTCGCGGTCGTCATAGCTTCCCGCCAGCGGATGCTCGCCCTGGTGGCGCCAGCGCACGCCGGGCTCCAGCAGCGGGAACAGCGCTTCGAACTGTCCGCTGGTGAGGGCTTGCAGGTATTCGTTCACCACGGTGGCGACGGCTTCCTCGGTCATCGGCACCTCCACCCTGGCCCGCGCCGGGCGGCGCGCCTGTGCGGGGTCGAAGCCGAGGAACTCGAGCACGTTGCTGACCACCTGCTCGCGGTCGTTGTCCACGCAGATCATGTGATAGCTGTTTTCCACCACCACCTTGCGCACGTCGGGGACCGTGGCTTCGAGGAAGTCGGCCGAACGCAGGCTGGTCAGCTCGTCCTCGCGCGCGTTCACCACCAGCGTGGGGCAGGCGATGCGGTGGGCGCCGTTGAGCACCCAGCCGCGCAGCCGGTCCACCTGGCGGATGCAGGCCAGCGGCACCCAGCGGTAGTGGAAGTTGTCGCCGCGTTCGAACTTGGCTTTGACGATGGCGCGCACCAGGTCGTTCTTGATGCCGAATGGCTCGTCTTCCTCCACCCGCATGCGCGCTGGCAGCGTGGGGATGTGATAGACCAGGTGCCGCAGCGCGCGGTACCAGGGCGTGGACCAGCCGTCGATGTAGACCGGGGCCGCCAGCGCGATCAGCCGGCCCTTGGTGTGCTGGCGGCGCTCGGCCAGCGCCAGGGCCAGAAGCCCGCCCAGGCACATGCCCATGATGTGAAAGGTTTCGTACTGCCCGGCCAGCTCATCGTATGCCTGCGTGACGGTGTCGAGCCATTGCTCGGCCCGCACGGGCACCAGGTCCTCGGGCGTGCCTGCGTGTCCTGGCAGCGTCACCGCGTGGGTCTCCACCCCGGCGCGCCGCAGGGCCTTGTGCATCGGGCCGAGGTCGAACTGCGTGCCGCCCAAGCCATGGATGAGCAGGGCCCCCGTGCCGCTGCCCTTGAGAGCCGTCATGCTGCGTCGCGCTCCTCGATCACAGCCGCGCCTTGCAGGCGCCATGCGCCGGCAATGACCGCCACGGTCTCGTCGCCGTCCAGCAGCGGGCTGCTCATATCCAGCACCATGGTGCAGTCGCCCGCGGGCAGCATCAGGCGAAAGAGCAGGTCGGTACGGGCTGCGCCACCCCCGTCGCCACCCCCGTCGCCGTCGCTTTCGCGCAGCCAGCGGTCGCGCACCCGGGACCGGTCGTCGGCATGCACGTGAGCCAGTACATTGTCGAGATTGCCGAAGGTATCTTCTCGCACCCCCAGCGAGCGCTCCACGTCGCCGCTCCAGCGCAGCGTGCCACTGCGCGGGTCCAGGCAATAGACCAGCTGGCCGCTGGCCGCGAGCGCCAGCTTGACATCGTTCTGGCGCTGCGCCGACTGCAGGTGCAGTTGCTCGCGGCTGGTGCGCAGCGTGCTGATCAGCAGCGTCAGCAAGGCGGCCACGGCCAGGTATAGCTGGGCCTCCATCAGCGAGCGGCCATGGTGGGCCGCGCTTTCGGCGAACGGGCCATCGCCCTGGCCGGTATTGACCAGCACGAACAGCGCCAGGATCGCCACCGCCACGGAGCCGCCCCGGCCCCCCCACAGCAGCGTCACCACAGCGGCGAAGAACAGGGGGATATAGGTCAGCGCAAACACCACGCCGGCAGGCAGCGGGCCCAGGCTCTTGTTGTCAAAGATAAAGAAGGTGGTCAGCACCAGCGCGGCGAACGCGCCCAGGCCGAACAGGAAATCGCCGCCGCTCATGCCGCCTGAGCGCATGGCGCGAAAGCGCGACCAGCCCGCCAGCACCGGCGTGACGATCAGCACGCCCACCAGGTCGGCCGCGGCCCAGACGCGCGCGGTGCGCCAAAACGGCACGTCCTGCATGATCGTGAACCAGCCCGCGCCCACCGCGGCGCTGGCTGCGCTGCTGACCACCCCGGCGATCAGCAAGCCGCGCACGAAGGCCAGCCCTTCGAGCGAAAAGTGCGTGCGCCTGACCAGCGCCACACCTACTGCCGCAAAGCCGATCTCGTCGAGCGAGAACAGCATCAGACGCAGCGTGTCGCGTCCCTCCACCCAGCCCAGCAGCATCTGCGCGGCGAAGAACGCCAGCCCTACTGGCAGCCAGCGCGGCATCGGCGTCAGCATGAACGCGGCCACGGTCACGCCGGCCGGCAGCCAGATATAGCCAGTGGCGGAGAACGGGCCGTTCAGCTTGTGCGAGATGTAGCCGGAGCAGAAGTACAGTGCCGCCCACAAAAACAGGACGACGGCTCGGTTGGTTGGTTTCACGTTGGCTTTCCTTGGCTGATGCCCGGGCACGGATGCGAGGCCGGCGCGCAGCGGCCAGCCGTTATCTGAACGCGCCAGGCCGGCAAGCGGCTGACGCAATGGCGCGGCCGGGCAGGGGCATCATAAGCCTGCACAGGGATTTCTAGCATGGCGCCATGTAATAAAATCGTCACAATTAAGGGTGTTCGCGGGTGTCCGGCCACGAGTCCGGCCAGGACTCGCCCCGGCGCGCGCCGGCAACGCAAGGCCGCAATATAAACGAGGAGAAAAGACCTGATGGCGAAGTACACATTAAATAACCGATTCCTGCCCGGCTTGCCGGTGCTGCTGGCCTGCGCCACGCTGCCGCTGGCACTGGGCGCAGCCCCAGCCACCGCCGCGTGGCCGGAAAAGCCGATCCGCCTGGTGGTGGGCTTCCCGCCGGGTGGCCCGGTCGACACTCACGCCCGCCTCCTCGCCGAGAAGCTGCAGCCGATCCTGGGGCAGTCAGTGGTGCTGGACTATAAGGCTGGCGCGGCCGGCAACATCGGCTCGGATTCCGTCGCCAAAGCCGCGCCGGACGGCTACACGCTGCTGCTGGCCAATACCGGCCAGATGGCCATCAATGGCGCGCTTTATCCCAAGCTGCCGTACGTGATGCCGCGGGATTTTGCGCCGGTGGCCCGCACCGCGCTGATTCCGCTGGTCATGGTGGTCAATAACAACGTGCCGGCCCGCAACCTCAAGGAATTCATTGGCTATGCGCGCGCCAATCCCGGCAAGCTGAATTTTGCCTCGGGCGGCAACGGCGGCATTTCCCACCTGATGCCGGAGATGTTCAAGCAGGCCAGCGGCACGTTTATCGTCCACATTCCCTACAAGGGCAGCGCCCCGGCTCTGACCGATGTGATGGGCGGCCAGGCGCAGATGATGGCCGACTCGATCCCGCTGTTCACGCAATACATCAAGGCCGGCAAGGTGCGCGCGCTGGCGGTGACATCCAAGCATCGCTCGCCCGCCTTGCCTGACGTGCCGACCATGGAAGAGGCCGGGCTGAAGAACTTCGAGGTGGTCGGCTTCTACGGCATGCTGGCGCCCGCGGGCACGCCCAAGGAGGTGGTGGCCAAGTTGTCTGGCGCGCTGCAGGCCGTGCTGGGCGAGGCCGATACCCGCGCCAAGCTGGAGCAGCAAGGCGCCGAGGCAGCCTGGCAGGGCCCGGAGGCCTTCGGCCAGACCATTGCCGCCGAGCAGAAGCGCTGGGGACAGGTGATCAAGGCTTCGGGCGCGAAGATCGACTAAGCGCGCCCTGACGCATCGGCCGGTGTGGCAAAAGGCCGATGCGCGGCTGGGCTCAGGCGGCGACGATCAGGATCGGGTGGTATTGCGGCAGCCTGGCATCGTCGGTGAGCAGCACCATGGCCTCCTGCAGCGCTTGTGCAACCAGCATGCGATCGAATGGGTCCTTGTGGTTGGCAAAGGCCGGCAGATTGTCCACCGCACCCGCGTGGGCGGCAGTGACGTCGAGGAGTTTGTAGCCGCACAAGCGGAAAACAGCGGCGGCTTGGCCACCGTTGACCATGTCCAGCTTTCCCAACCCTGCCTTGATGGATATCTCCCACACGCTGGCAGCGCTCACATAAATCTCATTGGAAGGCTCCGCGATCATCGACCGGGCTTTGGCCGACAGACGTGGATCGTTCAGGCTCGCCCAGATAGCGATATGCGTGTCGAGCAGCACCTTCACGAGTGGTCACTCTCTGTCCCGTTCTCAAAGAGCGATGCCACGTCTGCATCGAGTGCATTCCATTCTTCCAGGCTGACAGACGGAAACTGGCCGAGCAGCGCAAGCCCGCCGCCGATTCTCCTGGAAACGTCCGGCTCGCCGATGGGCACCAGCTTGGCGGCGGCCTTGCCATTGCGCGCAATGACAATGACATCTTGCGCCCCGCTTTCCAGCGACTCCACTAGCCGTGACAATTGGCTTTTGGCCTCGTGCATGTTGATCGTGAGCATGTGGTCATCCTGACTTAGCTAATTCAGTTGGCTAAGTATAGTCTGGCCGACAAGGCAAGGCAACGCCCCTATCAAGGTCGGCCACAGGCCAGCAGTTAGTTTAGGGACCACTGCGCAAGCGACGCGCCCAGCCTGTCCGCTGGACGGTCCCACACCATTGGCGCACCCTGCACAGTTGCTGGGGACCTGAGCCGTCGCGCAGGTCCCCAGGCAGTCGCTTCAATCGTTTCTGCCAGGTCCGCCGGGGCTTCAGGCGGGAACAGGGATGCTTCGTCTTGCGCGCCCGTCACCAAAAGATGCGCCGTGCGCGCCAGCGAGGCCCGCACCTCGCAGCCGGCGCCGGTCGCCAGGCGCTGCGCCAGCCCGCGGATGGCCGCTGTTGCCATCAGGTAGCCGGTCGCGTGGTCGATGGCCTGCACCGGCAGCGGCTTGGGATGGTCCAGGCCTGCGGCGCGCATGCCCGCATCGGCAATGCCGGTGCTCATCTGGATCAGGCTGTCGAAGCCGCGCCGGCCCTTCCACGGCCCGCTCCAGCCATAGGCATCGAGCGACACATCCACCAGCGCGGGATTGATCTCGCGGCGCCGCCGCGCGTCCAGTCCAAGCCGCGCCAGGGCTTCGGGACGGTAGCCGTGCACCATCACGTCGGCCTGGCTCAGCAACTGCTCCAGCACCTGCCGGTCCGCCGCGCTCTTCAGGTCGAGCCGGGCGCAGCGCTTGCCGAGCACCACTTCCGGCACTGTGCCTGGCTCTTCCCAGCCGGGTGGGTCGATGCGGAGCACATCGGCGCCGAAGCCGGCCAGGAAGCGGGTGGCCACCGGACCCGCCAGGATCCGGGTCAGGTCCAGCACGCGGATGCCGCGCAACGGGCGATCCGGGGTGATGGCCCAGGCTGGCCGAAGCCCAGCAGCGCACGTCGTCCAGTGCATCAGCGGTTCGCTGTTGACGGCGATCCCCTGCGGATGGACTGCCCATTCGGCCTCGGTGCGCATGGCCGCCGAGCAGCCGCCGTTCTCGACGATGGCGGCTTCCAGCGCGCTGGCTTCCCATCCGGATACGGCCCGGGCAACGGCGGCCTTGTCCGCTTGCGCCGCCACGCCAAGCACGGCGAGGGCAGCGTCGCGGTGATGTGGGGCGTTGGTGTGAAGACGGATCCAGCCGTCCTTGGCCCGGTAGTCGCCGGCAACGGGATCCCATTGCGGCGGCAATTCCCAGCCCTGTGGCCGCAGCGAAGTGCCGAACCATAGCGAAGCGAGACGTTGATCTGCCTGGACATGCGGCGCATGCCCGCAGGCCCGGTGGATCAACTCGGCAATGGCCAGGGCGGCTGCGCCGACGGCGGCGGTGGCCAGGGCGGTGACGGGGAAGACCGCGGGCAAGTGACCGGTGCCGGCCACGGCAATGTGCTCGAGCCACGCGGCGTCCCCGTGCACGCTGCGCCAGATCTCACCAAGGAAAGGGGTGACGGCTGTCGTGGGACTCGTGGCTGAAAGCATGGATTCTCCGGGGCCGGGCATGGTGCGTTCTCCGTTGGGGTGGGTCGGGAATTCGTGCTTTGCAGCATAGGCTCCTTGTTTTAATAGTCAATATTGATTAACTTAATCAACCTATTGATCGATTTCGTCGCCCGTGCCCCGCTACCTGACTTCCTCCGAAGCCGCCGCCCAGCTTGGCGTGTCCCGCCAGACGCTCTATGCCTATGTCAGCCGTGGCTTGCTGCACGCGCACGATAGCGAAACCCACCGCGAAAGCCGCTATCTCGCCGACGACGTTGCGCGCCTGGCTGGCCAGCGCACGCGCGGCCGCAAGCCTCGCGAGGTGGCCAAGGCCACGCTGAGCTGGGGTCTGCCGGTGCTGGAATCGGGGATCACCTTGATTGAGGACGGGCGGCTCTACTACCGGGGCATGGATGCCGTTGCGTTGGCCGCGTCGGACACCGTGGAAGCGGTGGCCGCATTGCTGTGGCAGTGCCCCCAGGACGCGGCGTTTGGCGCAGCGCCGCTTGCGCCGGCGCACCTCGCGGCAATGCAGGCGGCCTTCTCCGGGCGCCGCAGCGAGGCGGCGCTGCTGCCGCTGTTTACCATCGCCAGCGAAGACGACCCCACGGCGCAGTGGCAAAGGTCACCGCAACGCCTTGCCGAAGGCTGCGGCGTGCTGGTGCGTCTGCTGGCGGCCTGCCTGCTGCACACGGCGCCCGCCAGCGCGCCGGTCCATCGACAATGCGCCAGCGCCTGGCAGGTGGGCGAAGAAGGCGCGGACCTGATCCGCATGGCGCTGGTGCTCTGCGCGGACCATGAGCTGAACGCGTCGAGCTTCACGGCCCGCTGCGTGGCGTCCACCGGCGCCAGCCTGCGCGCATCCGTGGTCGCGGGCCTGGCCGCGCTGACCGGTGGGCTGCATGGCGGGACCACCGCCCGCGTGGAGGCTCTCTGGGACGAGCTCGGCGAGGCGCCGCCCGCATCGAAGCTGCGCGAGCGGCTTGCCCGCGGCGAGAACCTGCCGGGGTTTGGCCATCATCTCTACCCCGCCGGCGACATCCGCGCCGCCGGCCTGCTGGCGCGGATACTCCCGCATCACCCGCAATGGCAAGCGATCATCGACGACGCTTTCGCGCTGCTGGGGCAGCGGCCATCGATCGATTTTGCACTGGTGGCGCTGCGCCGGCATCTGCGGCTGCCGCCCGGCGCGGCCTTCGGCATGTTCGCGCTTGGCCGCTCCATCGGCTGGATCGCGCACGCGCTGGAGCAGCGTGCCGATGCCGAGCTGATCCGCCCGCGTGCCGCGTACGTCGGCCCGCGCCCCGGCTAGCCTGGATCAAGCCTCAGTTTCGGCGAACCGCAGGCCGATCAGCCCCACGAGCGCCAGGCTCAAGAAAAAATCCGCTGCCGGTTCGCGCCTTCCTGCATCAACGACGTGGCGCCGCGGGTTATGCGGCGCGCTGCTGCAAGCGCAGCACTGCGTCGCGCGCGGCAGCGCCAAGCTCGCCAAGGTCCAGCCCCGGAATCGCATCATGCTCCACCACCACGCGGCCAGCCACCAGCAGCGCGCGCAGAGCCGGCCGCCCACCGCTGGCCACGGGGGCGATGGCCGGATCGTGCAGGCCAAAGCAGCGCGGGTCGTCGAGCCGGTAGATGGCGAGGTCGGCCGCCTTGCCCGGCTGCAACGTGCCCACCGCATCCAGGCCAAGCACCGCCGCGCCGCCCGCCGTGCCCCAGCGCACGACGTCTTCCACACGCGCGGCGTCGGCGCCGCCCTCATGGTCGCCACCCTCGGCGCGTGGGCGGGCGCCATGGCCTCGCCGCGCGCGCTGCAGCAGCCACGCCGCATGCGTTTCGGAAATCATGTCGGCCGCTTCGTTGGAGGCGGCGCCGTCCACCCCGATCGACACCGGCACGCCAGCGGCTTCCAGCGCCGGGATGTTCGCAATGCCGCTGCCCAGCCTGCCGTTGCTCTGCGGGCAGTGCGCGATACCTGTGCCGGTTGCGCCGAGCTGGCGGATTTCGTCCGTGCCCAGTTTTACCAGATGGGCGAACCAAACGTCGCGGCCCAGCCACTCGTGCTCGCCGCAGAAGGCCACGGGTGTCGTCTGGTATTTGTCTCGCGCGGCGTTCTGGTATTCCACGGTCTCCGACAAATGGCTGTGCAGCCGGATGCCAAGCCGGCGCGCGGTGCGCGCGCAGGTGCGCAACTCCTCGGGCGACATGGAGTAGAGCGGCGTGGTAGGCGCCATCACCACGCGGCGCATCGCATCCGGCGCGGGCTGGTGGTAGCGCGCAGTGAGCCGTTCGCAATCACTCAGGAACTGGTCGAGCGTTTCGGGGCGCAACGCCTGCGGCAGTTCGCTCTCCAGCTGGCGCGTGCGGGTGGCGCCGCCACGGCACAGCACAAAGCGCAGCCCCAGCGCCTCGGCTTCCTCGAACAGGATGGCCGAGCTGTCGTAGGGCATGCCGGGATAGTAGAGATAGTTGTGGTCAGCCACCGTGCCGCAGCCGCTGCGCACCAGTTCGATCAGGCCGATGCGGGCGGCAAGCCGGAAGGTGCTTTCGTCAAATGCGGCGCGGAAGCGGTAAGGCGTAGCGCCGAGCCACGGCGTGAGCGTCAGGTTCAGCCCCGGCGGATCGCCCTTGAGCAGTGACTGGAACAGGTGATGATGGGTGTTGACCCAGGCCGGGTAGACCACGCAGTCGGTGGCATCGATGACTTGTTCGCCGGGGCGCGGCGCCAGCTTGCCGATGGCCTCGATGGTGCCGCCGGCCACGCGCAGGTCCGGGCCGGCATGGCGTTCGCCTTCACCCTCGCCCCCACCCTTATCGTTACCAGGAAGGCCGGTCAGGATGGCGGTGGCATTGCGGATCAGGATGGTGTTGGTCGTCATGCCAGCTCGCTTTCGTGCCAATGGGACAGTGCCATGCGTGATACCACCACCATGGCGCCGAACAATGCGACGCCGGTCAGCGTGATCAGGAACAGCGCGGCGAACAGGCGCGGGATATTGAGGGCGAAGCCCGCCTGCAGGATCTGGTAAGCCAGCCCCGCGCCCGTGCCGCCGGTGCCCGCCACGAATTCCGCTACCACCGCGCCGATCAGCGCGAGGCCGCAAGATATCCGCAGGCCACCGAAAAAATACGGCAGCGCGCTGGGAATGCGCAGGCGGCGCAAGGTATCCCAGCGGCTCGCGCGGTTGATGCGGAACAGGTTGAGCAAGCCGGGGTTGACGCTGCGCAGGCCCAGCACCGTGTTGGAGATGATCGGGAACACGGCCACCATGGTGGCGCAGATCACTAGCGCCAGCGTCGGCTGCTTGACCCAGATGATGATCAGCGGCGCGATCGCTACCACCGGCGTGACCTGCAGCAGGATCGCGTAGGGAAACAGGCTGGCTTCGATCAGGCGGCTCTGCACGAAGATGAACGCCGCGGCGGTGCCAACTACCACGGCCAGCGCAAAGGCCAGCATGGTGATGCGCAGCGTCACCCATAGCGAGCCGCATAGCAGGCTCCAGTCTTCCACCAGCGCATGGCCGATGGCGGTGGGCGTGGGCACCAGGTACGCGGGCACGGCGAGCACAGTGCATGTCGCCTGCCAGGCGAGCAACAGCAGCACGCCGACGGCAAGCGGGGCGGCCACGCGCTGTACGGCGGGGCGCGACAGTAGCGGGGGATTCATGGGGGCTCCTTGTTGTTTGTGGGATCGATGCTGCTGCCGGGCTCAGTGCTCGTTGGGGTCGACGCCGGTGTTGGCCTGCGCGAGCAGCGCCGACAACTGCGCGCAGTACTGCATGAAGGCGGGCGAAACACGGAAGGCCTCATCGCGGACTTCGGGGCCCTCGATGGCCACGTCGGCAATTACGCGGCCCGGCCGCGCCGCCATTACCACCACGCGGCTCGACAGGTAGACCGCCTCATAGATGCTGTGGGTGACGAAGACCACTGTCAGGCCGCGCTCGGCCCAGAGCGCGCGCAGGTCGGCGTCGAGCTTGTTGCGGGTGAACTCGTCGAGCGCGCCGAAGGGCTCGTCCATCAGCAGCAGGTCCGGGTTGGTCGCCAGCGCCCGCGCGATCGACACGCGCATCTGCATGCCACCCGACAGCTCACGCGGATAGACCGCGGCGAAGCGGCCCAGCCCCACCAGCGCCAGCGCGCGCCGCACGCGTTCGTCGGCGTCGGCGCGCGGCATGCGGGCGAGGTCCAGCGGCAGCCGCACGTTGTCGGCCACGCGTGCCCACGGCATCAGCGTGGCCTCCTGGAACACCATCGCCAGCGTGCGGCCTGCGCTGTTGGTGGCGCCGTTCGTTCCGGCGTTCGTTCCGCTCGGAAGGGCGGGGTTGCCCCACCAGCGCATATGGCCCGCCGACGGCGCCTCCAATCCGGCAAACAGCTTGAGCAAGGTGCTCTTGCCGCAGCCGGACGGCCCCAGCAGCGAGACGAACTCGCCGGGCTTGATCGCCAGCTTGACGCGCTCCAGCGCCACGGTGCCGTTGGGATAGGTCTTCTCGATCTGGTTGGCGAACAGCAGTGGCGCGTCGGCATCGCGCCGGCTGGTGCCAGCGGGCTCGCCGCCGGCGTTGGGCGCAAGGCCGCCGGAGCTCGGGGCTGCAGCGCGGGCTTGCGTGGCACTGCGAAAGAGGACGCTCATGGCTGTCTCCGTATGGAATGGTTCGGGGACTATCCGAAGTCCGGCCTAAGCGCGAACCACGGGAATGCGGAAGGTCTCCTTCTCGCCATGCCGGGTGAACAGTTCCATCAGCATCTTGCGCATCAGCAAGCCGGGTTTGTCGGATTCCATATGGAATTCAACGCGGCGGCGCGTGTCCACGCAGGCGTCGTAGTCGGTGGCTTCCAGGATGTCGCGGTCCTCGGCGACGATGGGCGCGTCCCAGTCGATCAGCTCCTGGGTCGAGCAGTCTTCCTCGCTGTCATTGCGGTACAGCCATTGCGACAGCATCACGCTCTTGTCGTCGATCGGCGTGGCGCAGTTGTAGATGATGTGATGGCGCCCGCTGGCCGGATAGGTGCAGCCGAAGCGGCGCGTGAACGGCAGGTCCCAGCGGTTGAACATATGGCGATGCGTGATCGGCTCGGTGGTGCCGGTAACACGGTGGCCCGCCTCGATATTGCGGATCGGCACCAGCGTCTCCGCCTCGAAGCCCCACTCGCGCTGCTGCAGCTCGTACTTCTGCGGCTTGGGCTGCTCGGACAAACCAAAGTTGGCGCGGTGCACGAAGCTGAAGTGCGAGTTGTCGAAGGCGTTCTCCATCACGCGCAGCGAGCTGGTGTTCCACTTCTCGTAGAACTGGAAGATGCGGCGGTAGGTGGGGTCGCCATCCTCGGGGAAATCGGGGATGGGCCGCAGCGGATCGTCCAGCGCCACCCACACGTAGCCGTATTTCTCTTGCACGTGATAGGCCTGCACCTTCGCGCCAGAAGGAATGGCGTTGTCCGGCGCCTGCGGAATCCGCACGCAGCTGCCCGAGCAGTTGTATTCCCAGCCGTGGTAGCCGCAAACGATGTCGCCGCGCTCGTTGACCCAGCCCTTGGACAGGCGTGCGGTGCGGTGGCAGCAGCGGTCCTGCAGCGCCGCGGGCTTGCCGTCGATGCCTTTCCAAAGCACCAGGTTCTCCCCCAGCAGGGTAAAGGGCTTGGGGCCGTCGTCGAGCATCGAGATCGGCATCAGGGCATACCAGAAACGGCGCAATACGGGCTGTTGGGTGACCAGCATGTCAAATATCCTTGTATGGGGTTGAGCTTGAACGGTGAAGCTGCGCGCTTCAGGGCATGACCTTCAGGTCTTTCACGAACTGCGTGGTGTAGGCTTGTTTCCAGTCGGTATCGGCCTTGAGCAGCCCGGCCCCCACCATGAAGTCGCGCGTCTTCTGCCAGCGTGCATCGGTCATCACGCCGATGCCGTAGCGGGCCGCATCGCCACCGCCGACCATGTGGTACTCCTTGAGTTTGTCCACGCCCCAGGCGAGCTGGTCGTCCTTCATGTTGGGGTTTTCCTGCTTGATCAGCGCATTGGCCGGGGCGGGGTCCGCCAGGTAGCTCTTCCAGCCTTCCATGCTCGCCTTGACGAAGCGCGCGACCACGTCCGGCTTCTCCTTGACCATCTTTTGCATGGCGACGATGGTGGTGCCGTAGGGCGGATAGCCATCGTCGGCGAACAGGAAGAAGCGCGTCTTGGCACCGGCCTTGCTGGCCGAGAACACTTCGGAAGAGGCATACGCCTGCTGGGCCGATTGCGGATCGGCAAAGAAGGGCTGCAGGTTGAAGGTGTAGACGCGCGACTGCGATTCCTCCAGCTTGTACTTGCCCTTGAGCCACGGCCACCAGGTGGTGCGTCCCGAGGTGGAGACCAGCACCGTGCGGCTCTTCAGGTCGGCCAGGCTCTTGACGTCCTCGTGGGTCATCATGCCTTGCAGGTCGGTCTGGAAGGAGGTCGCCACGGTGGTCACCGGCACGCCTTGCTCCACGCTCTTGAGCACCTGCAGGTCATAGCCCATCAGGAAATCGGCCTGGCCGCTGGTGAGGATCTGCATGCCATTGACCTGCGGGCCGCCCATGCGCACGGTGACATCGAGGTCGTACTTCTTGTAGATGCCTTTCGCTACCGCCTGATAAAAGCCGCCATGCTCCGCCTGGGCATACCAGGAGGTGAGGAACGTCACCTTATCGGCAGCTAGCGCGGGGGCGGGGATGGCGGCGAGCGTCAGCGCGGCGCAGGCGCCGGTAATCAACAGGCGGCGCAATGGGGAAGGCGTCTTCATGGGGGCTCCTGTGCGGATGTTTGCGGGGGAAACCAGGATGGGCACGGCGACAGGCGGGCGACGACGCGGGACGCAAGCGGCGCCATGGCCGGCAGATGTGTCCGCGAAATGGAATAAGGGCGTGAAGATGGGGGACATCGTGGGCGCTCTCTTTTCTCTCGTGCCCGGCCTGGTGGCCGGATCCAAACGCCCGGATGCCTCGCGATGCGAGTCAGCCAGGCGTGCGACCGGATGGTCGCGAGAGCAATGTCCCGCGCCGGCATGCGCCTGCCCACTGGGGGAGGCGCATCGGCGCTAACCGCTTCTACTCGATAGTTTGTTCAGCAAGAGGTGTGCCAACGGCAGCGGTGAACGCCGCGCCCCAAATGCGCCGGATCGTGGCAAGCCCCTGAGTGGCACTGGTGCATGATCCCCTGCTTCGACGCGCGATGTGCACCAATTCGGTGAGTGGCGCGGTGGCCGGTGCGATCAGGGGCTGGTGCTGGTCCTGACCAGCCCGCTGCAGCGGCCTAGCGCGGTGGTGACACAGCACGCGTTGCCGGACCAGTCGCCACCGATCACCAGGCCAGTGGGACCAGCGATCAGGCGGCGATGGCACAGGCCGGGCACCAGCAGGGGCTCCGGTGACGTGGGCGCGCGCGCATCGCGCGGGCCGCCGCCCGGCGCACGCGCTGGTGGCACCTCCTCGGTCCACAAGTAGGCGGTGCCGCCCGGCACGGCCTGCACGGATTGCGGCGGGCCCCACTGTGCCTTGGCTTGTTCGATCGGGGCGGCTTGCCACGAATCCAGGATGCGCTGCATGGCGGATTGCTCGACGCTTGCGCAGCCGCCCAGGGCGATGGCGGCGAGTGGGGTCAACCAAAGGCGAGGGGAGATGGAGAGACGGCGAACGACAGACATGGCGACTCCAGGGGGAGCAGGCATGCTCCCTCCGTGCAGCCTAGCCTAGCCGCCGGCCTCGCCGCAAGCGGCCGCAGGCGCCTTATGCGGGCTTGCCCACAGTCGGCGCCAGCACGGCCTTGTTGGCATCCCGGGACAGCTCGTGCGCGCCGTCGTCATCGCCGCCGGCCTGGCCCAGGTCCATGCCCTTGGTTTCCGGCAGCAGCAAGGCGGCGCCCATCACCATCATGTAGCCGACGCCGGCCACGATGGCGATCGCCAGTGGCAGCGAGGTGCGGCCGGTGCTGAGCCAGCCTACCGTCAGCGGAAAGAGCGAGCCGATCACGCGCCCGACGTTGTACGAGACGCCATAACCCGTGGCGCGGATGTCATTGGGGTAAGACTCCGAGATGGTGGCGCCGATGCCGGCGAAGACGCCCTGCATCAGCACGCCCAGCGGGAAGCCCAGGAACAGCATCGACGTGTTCGATACCGGGATCACCATATAGACCAGCGCCATGACAAAGGCGCCGGCGGCAAAGGCGATATAGGTCAGGCGGCGGCCCCAACGGTCGGTGGCATAGGCGCCGGCCACATAGCCCACCAGCGAGCCAACGATCGTCATCGCCAGATAGGAGCTGGTGCCGAACACCGACAGCCCGCGCTCGGTCTTGAGGAACGTCGGCAGCCAGGTGGCAATCGCATAGTAGGCGCCCAGCATGCCGCCCGACAGCAGGCTGCACAGCACGGTCTTGCCCAGCAGCGGCCTGCGGCCGAGCCGCGCCAGCTGCTGCCAGGCGGTGGGCCCGCTGCCGGCGCCACCGGCGGCGCGTTCGGCCTGGCTCTTGGTGAAAACTTCCGGCTCCTCCAGGTTGCGGCGCAGGTAGATCACCACCAGCGCCGGCAGGATGCCCATGAAGAAGCAGACGCGCCAGGCGGTTTCGGCCGGGAAGATGCTGAAGGTGATGGCGTAGGCAATGGCCGCCGCGCCCCAGCCGAAGGAGTAGCTGCTGGCGGTGAAGCCGGAGTATTTGCCGCGGTGCGCCGGGTTGCGGATCATTTCCGTCACCAGCACCATGCACAGCGAGGATTCGCCGCCGAAGCCCAGGCCCTGGAGCATGCGAAAGGCCAGCAGTTGCTCGGGGGTGTTGGCCAGCCCGCACAGGAAGCAGGCAACGGCGAACACCACGATGGTCCAGCGCAACACGCGCACCCGGCCATAGCGGTCAGCCAGGACGCCCGCACCGATGGCGCCCACCAGTGAGGACACCAAGGTCCAGGTGACAATGGCGCCGGCGGCCGATTTGCTCATGCCCCACTGGGTGAGCAACGTTGAAATCAGGAAGGAATAGATCATGAAGTCGAACACGTCGACCGCATGACCGAGGAACGCGCCGTAAAACCCCTTGCGCTCCATTGTCGATAAATCCTTGAACCAGGTGAACATGATCTCTCCTTCGTGTCTTTGCTTCGGGGGCGGTGCGCTGGTTTTTTTGGCGCCGGTGCGCGTTACACCGGGTCGGACCGGGATTGGGATTGGGACTGAGCCGAGGCCGGCGGTGGCCGGAAGGCAAAACCCGCGGCTTCCAGCAACTGGGCAAAGCGCAATGCGGTCAGGTCCTCGAACCTTCCGGCGACGATCTGCACGCCCACCGGCAGGCCACTGCGGCCCGGGCCGATCGGCGCTACCGTCGAGGGCAGGCCGCACAGGCCGGAGTGCCCGGCCCAGAACAACTGGCTGGTGAGCGGTTGCGCCCGGCCATTGACCTGGAGCATGCGCTGCCACGGCTCGCCGGCTTCATCCAGCACAAAGGCGGTGGTCGCGGCTGCCGGGCACAGCAACACGTCAACCTCGCCAAAAAAGCGCTGCCAAGCCTGCGCGAAGGTGGCCCGGGCTTGCTGCAACTGCAGCCATTGCCGGTGCCGGATGGCGGCGCCGGTGAATTGCAGCGTGGCGTAGCCGTGGTCGTCGGGCGCGGCGCCTGCGGCGCGGGCCAGCACGGCATCGAAGCCAGCGTCATCCATATGGATCGACGTGGTAGCCCGCAGCATCAGCACGTAGGTGTGCCAGAGAGCCGAGGCATCGAAGTCCGGGCGCGCGTTCCAGCGTACCTGGGCGCCTTGTCCCTCCAGCCAGCGGCCGAGCTTTTCGATTTCGTCGCTGACTTCCCCGTCCGCCTCGCACAGCGGATGGCTCGGCAGCACGGCGACGCGGAAGTCGGCAAGCGCGCGCTTGTCGCAGGGCGGCAGCGTCAGGCGATAGGCCTGCGCTTCAATGCCGTCCGGGCCAGCCAGCGCTCGCAGCAGCAGTTCCAGGTCGTGCGCGCTGCGCGCCAGCGGCCCCGCCACGTTGATGTCCTGCTCGCCGTAGCCGTGGCCGATGCCATGGCCGCGCAGCGGCACCAGTCCGTGGCTGCTCTTGTGCGAGAACACGCCGCAGTAGTGCGCCGGGTTGCGCAGCGACGAGCCGATGTCGGAGCCCACGTCAAAGAAGCTCATGCCCGCGCAGACCGCTGCGGCGCTGCCGCCGGACGAACCGCCCGGGGTGCGGCTGAGGTCGCGCGGGTTGCGGGTGGTGCCGTAGATGGCGTTGTAGCTTTGCCAGTCGCGCAGCCCGATCGGCACGTTGGTCTTGCCAAGCAGGACCGCGCCGGCCGCGCGCAGGCGCTCGACCACGGCCGAGTCGCTGGCGGCAATGTTGTGGCGCTGCGCCGGGTTGCCGCACGTGGTGGGCCAGCCTGCCACGTCGAAGGATTCCTTGATGGAGAAGGGAATACCGTCCAGCAAGCCAAGCGGCTCCCCGCGGCGCCGGCGTTGGTCGCTGGCCTCGGCTGCTGCGCGCGCGGCGGTGAAATCCGCCAGGATGAGGGCGTTGATCTCCCGATGCGAGGCGGCATAGGCTGCCTCGCACCAGTTCACCAGGTTCTGCGCGCTGGCGTCGCCTTTGGCCAATAGCGCCGCGGCTTCCCACACTGGCAGGAAGCACGTCTCTGGCGGCTGGGTGTCGGTGCTTGCTGTGTCTTGCCGCGTCACGCATTCGCTCCGTATTGTGGGGGCCGTTGCTATGGCGCCAGGGTTGGGGGTGAATCGGGCTTTTCGTTAGAATCGGTATACTATATTCATTGAATTGCCGAGAGCAAGGCAAATGTTCGAGCGCCCGCAATTCGCCGTGTTCTGGTGCAATGCAGCAGGTTTCGGCACAAACTCGCGGCTCATGGGAAGGGATTGCTAGACGTCGCGCACCTTGGCGGTGCGCGAGTTGTGAGGTATTTGGTATACCGTTTGTGATCTGTGGGCTAGCTGGTCAGCAGTCGCCTCGCCTAGCGGTCGAAGAAAGACAAGGTCTGTTGGTCTGGGCTTGGTGGCTTGCGCCGGTGGGGCGCCGGGGTGGGCGATGCAGTCTGCGGCTGTGCTTTCGACCGGGGCGCGTCCGGTGGTTGCAGCTCGAATCGCCGCACCGCTTCCAGCGGAACGGCAGCGGCGAGCAAGGCCGGCAGCCGTGGCGCCAGGATCTGATAGGTGTCCAGGTCAAAGCGCGCGGGCGAGGACAGCAAGCTTGGCGCCTCCTCCAGCGTGGGTACCGAGCCCAGGTAGCACCAGTCTTCCAGGACATGCCACCACGCCTTGGCGCCGTGCTGCTCGCGCCATGCCACTGCACCCGCGAACGCCCAGGGCTGGATCGCCAGGTTGGCCAATGCGGTGACCGCCCGTTCGCGGTGAGCTGCGAGGGACTCGTCGCCGGTGCACGCGCCCAGGCAGCGGTGCAGTTGACGCGCGAAGCAGGGCAGGCCGCGCCGCGCGGTTTTTTCCAGGGCGAGGGCGACCTGGCAGAGCTGATGGGTTTGGGCCAGTTCTGCCAGCCGGGCCTGGGCGCTGGCCCGGCTGGGAAAGGCGCCATATAGATTAGGGTGCCGGCTGAAATCGGTGTGGCGATCCGAGCGCAGTATCGGCGCGCTCAGCCCGGGGGGCAGTTCCCACGCGTAGAGTCCTGCATTCTGGCGCAGCATCTGGTTGTGCAGCGGCTGCATCGTCTTGATCAGGTGCGCTTCCAGCAGCAGTGCGCCAGCCTCACCGCCAGTCTCGCGCCATTCGACGTGGCGCACCGCGCGCGCCAGCCGCATTTCCAGGGCGGCACGATGATCGCCGGAGAAATGCGCGCCAATGCGTTGGCGCAGGTGGATGCTCTTCCCTATATAGAGAGGCATGTCCTGGTCGCCATAAAAGAGATAGACGCCAGGGGTGTCGGGAACGTCGTCCAGTGCGGTTTCTTCGAGCCCGGCGGGCAGGCTCGCCCGCTTGATCAGCGACTGCACTGCGGATTCGACCAGGTCCATCGTGTAGAGCTCGTGGACCTTCTGCCAGAATTGCCACAACAGTTCGGCATCGGCGAGAGCCCGGTGCCGGCCCTTGGGTTGCAACTCGAACCGGGCGATCAGCGCATCCAGCCCGTGGCGCGCGGCCGAGGGAAACAGCGAGCGCGAGAGCCGTAACGTGCACAGGACATCGGCGCGAAAGGTGACGCCGACACGGCGGAACTCATTCTTGAGGAAGCCATAGTCGAAACGTGCATTGTGCGCCACGAAGAGCTTGCCTTGCAGCCGCTCCGCGAGCGTTTCCGCCAGTGACTCAAAGCTTGGCCGACCGCGCACCATGTCGTCAGTGATTCCGGTCAGTTGCTGGATAAAGGGCGGGATGCCAATGCCCGGGTCTATCAGGGTGTCCCATTCGACAATACCGTCCGGTCCCACTTCCACGACGCCAATCTCGGTAATACGGTCGCGGGTGCCGTCGGCGCCCGTCGTTTCCAGGTCGACAAAGACAATCGGGCGTGAAAGTGCTGCTGCCAGCGCTTGCGCGTCCAGATACCGGGGCATATCCGCCGGCTGGTGCGATGGCTGGTAGATAGGAAGGTCAGGCATCCGTCGATTCTAATAGATTGAGGTAGCAGCCGCGCGACCCTGCGCAGGGGCATGGAAGCCTGCTTCATCACCGTGTCACAGACCGTTCTGAACAAATTCAAGAAAACGCTTGCCAAGGCCGAGGGGGTCCCCTATGATTCGCCCCCTCGCAACACGAAACACCGCTGCAAAGCA